>JBKPRZ010000639.1:0-13227 GCA_046734815.1 Myxococcota bacterium
CGGTCGCGCACCGACCGCCGCCGGCGCTTGGCGTCCAGGTCCGCCTTCACGTCCTGGTCGATGCACACGGCCCGGTCGTCGCTGGGCGGCTGCGCCCGCGCCGGCCGCGAGGCCAGCAGCGGCACCGCCAGGGTGGCCGCGATCAGCGCCAGCGTGGTCCGGGTTCGGTCCACGCGCTTCACAGCAGCCATACCCCCAGCCCTCCCAGCACGGTGAGGTTGTGGGTGGTGCGGCCGCGGCCCAGCACCTCCTGTGGCAGGATGAAGTCGCGCGCGTCGAAGCGGAAGGCCAGCCGCCGCCACAGGTAAAGCTGCATCCCCACCCCCGCCTGGAAGGTGATCCCCTGGACCGAATCGTGGAAGGTGCGGCCGGCGCCGGCCACCGCCATCAGGTCGCCGTGCAGGATGGTCTCCTCGGTCAGCTTGAACTTGGCGTGGAACGGCGAGAACAGCAGCCCGGCCACCGCCTGCAACGCCGAGCCGGGCACGAAGCGGCGGCTCTGCTCGAAGGAGGTGAACGGCGCCTCCAGCCGGAACTTCACCGGCGCGTAGCTGACCAGCAGCTCGACCCCGAAGTCCTCGCTGGGGAAAAACGCCAGCGCCCCGCCCGCGGTGTAGGTCGACGACAGCAGGTCGGACGCGTAGAAGCCGCCCAGGCCGGAGATCTCCAGCTTCATCCGCTTGAGGAAGTCGCGCTTCTGCACCCCCTTGCGGCGGCCGCCCTCGGCCGACAGGTCGTCCAGACAGCCGACCTTGGTGGCCGCCTCCGCGGCCGCTTCGTCCTCGGCCGGCTCCTCGTCGGGCGCCGCCTCGGCCGCCGCCGGTGCGTCCGCGGCGAGGGCCGTCGGTCCGGCCTGCAGGATCAACCACGTGCCCAGCAACGCTTTCACCAACCCGCGCGATCCCTGCATGAAAACCCTTTGCCAGCGTAACCTGCCGCGAGCAGCCAGAGCAATCGCTTTCCCGGTCGCGGCAGGCCGATCCGGCTGTCGGCAAAGGGCCCACCTGCCCGTCCTTGCTGCGGTTGGCTGCGGTTGGCTGCGGTTGGCTGCGGTTGGCTGCGGTTGTGCCGGCCCCGGATTCCGCTAGTATCCCGGGCCACCGACCGACATGAGCCGGCGCGAACACAGCGTGGTCGAACCCTCCATCGTGGCCCGGGTTCGGCCCGGGCTGGCGCCGGTGGCGCCCACCCACGACGACGAGGTCTACCCGCTGTTCGGCCAGCGCTTCGGCGAGCTGCTGCTGTCGGCGGTGGGGCCGCGCATCTCCGGGTCGGTGCTGGAGCTGGGCTGCCGCCGCGGCGAGCTGACCGCCGAGCTGCAGCGCCGTCACCGCGGCGGCAAGGGGCTGATCGTGGCCATGGAGGGCTCGCCCGGCCGCCTCAGCCTCGCCCGCGCCCGCCTGAACGCCGCCACCCAGGCCGGGCAGGTGTTCCTGCGCGCGCACAACCCGCGCGAGCGGCTGCCCTTCGCCAACGAGATGTTCGACCTGACCCTGTCGAACCTGGTGCTGGGCGAGGTGCCCGACCGGCACGCGCTTGCCACCGAGCTTCACCGGGTCAGCCGCCCGGGCGCGCGCGTGGTGCTGACCCTGCCGCTGGCTGGCACCTACGCCGAGGTCATCGATCTGATGGACGAGGTGCTGCTGGGCTGCAAGCACGAGGACGGCCGCGAGGCGCTGGGCGCCTACCGCCAGGGCCTGCCCAGCGGCGAGCAGCTGGCCGCCGAGGTGGAGCGGCTGGGCTTCTCGGACGTCGAGGTCACCCTGTCGCGCTGGCAGCTGCTGTTCGCCAGCAGCCGCGAGTTCTTCTACGCCCCGCTGATCGAGGAGGGGCCACTGCGCCGCTGGAAGGCGATCGCCGGCCGCGGCGAGCGGATGCACGCCGTGTTCTTGACCCTCAAGGAGTGCATCGATCGCTACTACGCCGGCCGGTCGTTCGCGGTCAGCGTGGTGGCCGGCTGCGTCTCCGGCTACAAGGCCGGCCCGGCCTCGGCATGAGCGGCGCCCGCGACCGCGACGGCTACCGCGCGCTGGTGGCCGAGGTGCTGGAGCACGACCGCCGCTACCACCTCGAGTCGGCGCCGGTCATCACCGACCAGGAATACGACCGCCTGTACCGCGAGCTGCGCGATCTGGAGGCCGCCCACCCCGAGTGGATCGTGCCCGAGTCGCCCACCCAGCGCGTGGCGCCCGAGCCGGTGTCCGCCTTCCCCAAGATCGTGCGGGCCGTGCCGATGCTGTCGCTGGACAACACCTACAGCCCCGACGAGCTGGCCGCCTTCCAGGACCGGGTGATGCGTGGCCTGCACGACGAGACGCCGGCCTACGTCGTCGAGCCGAAGATCGACGGCATCAGCGTCGAGCTGACCTACAAGCAGGGGCTGTTCGCCCTGGGCGCCACCCGCGGCGACGGCCGCATCGGCGAGGACGTCACCGTCAACCTGCGCACCTTGCGTTCGCTGCCGGCGCGGCTGACCCGCGAGATCGACGTGGTGGTGCGCGGCGAGGTCTTCATGACCAAGCGGGACTTCGCCGCCATGAACGCCGAGAAGGAGGCGGCCGGCGAGGAGACCTGGAAGAACCCGCGCAACGCCGCCGGCGGCTCGTTGAAGCTGCTGGACCCGCGCGAGGCCGCCCGCCGCCCGCTGAAGGTGTTGCTGTACGAGATCGTCGACGGCGAGCGCCTGGTGCCGCGCCACTGGGAGGCGCTGGCCCTGCTGCGCGAGCTGGGCTTTCCCACCGCGCCCGAATCGGCGCTGGTCGAGGACCTGCCGGCGGCGGTCAGCAGCTGGGCCGACCGCCGCCATTCGCTGCCCTACGAGGTGGACGGCCTGGTGATCAAGGTGGACGCCTTCGCCCAGCGCCGCCTGCTGGGAGTGACCGCCAAGTTCCCCCGCTGGGCCATCGCCTTCAAGTTCCCCGCCGAGCGGGCCCAGACGGTGGTGCGCGGGATCGAGATCAACGTCGGCCGCACCGGCGCGGTGACCCCGGTGGCGATGCTGGACCCGGTGCAGATCTCCGGCACCACCGTCAAGCGCGCCTCGCTGTTCAACTGGGACGAGGTCGCGCGCCTGGACGTGCGGGTGGGCGACCAGGTGGTGGTCGAGAAGGCGGGCGAGATCATCCCCCAGGTGCTGGAGGTGCTGACCGACCGCCGCACCGGCGCCGAGCAAGCGGTGGCGGTGCCCACCACCTGCCCCGGCTGCGGCAGCACCCTGGTGCGCCGGCCCGGCGAGGTGGCCCTGCGCTGCGAGAACGTCGCCTGCCCCGAGCAGCGCTGGCGAATGATCCAGTTCTTCTGCAGCCGTGGCGCCATGAACATCGAGGGCATCGGCGAGGTACTCGCGCAGGAGCTGGTGCGCAAGGGCCTGATCTCCGACCCCGCGGACATCTTCGATCTCACCGTCGAGCGCCTGGCCCCCGACAAGAAGGCCCCCGCCGACACCGTGCGGGTCGAGCGCATGGCCCGCAAGTCCGCCGAGAACCTGGTCGCCTCGATCCAGAAGGCGCGCGAGACCGCCACCCTGTCGCGCCTGCTGATCGGCCTCGGCATCCCGCACGTCGGCGTGGTGGCCGCGCGCGCGGTGGCCCGTCGCTTCGGCACCTTCGCCGCCCTGTGCGACGCCGACTCCAGCACCCGCCGCACCACCATCGCCTCGATCGACGGCGTGGGCCCGGTGATCGGCGACGCCATCGAAGCCTGGTTCGCCCAGCCTCAGAACGCCGCCCTGGTCGCCAAGCTGCGCGCCCGCGGCGTCGCCCCCGCCGAGCCCGAAGAACGCATCGGCGTCGGCCCCCTGGCCGGCAAGCGCCTCTGCGTCACCGGCAAGCTCACCCGCCCGCGCAGCGAGATCCAGCAGATGATCGAGCAAGCCGGCGGCCAGTTCGTCACCACCGTCGGCAAGTCCACCGACTACCTGGTCGCCGGCGCCGACGTCGGCAAGACCAAGCTCACCGCCGCCAAGAAAGCCGGCGTCATCGTCATCGACGAACCCGGCCTGGACGCCCTGATCGCCGGCCAGAGCCCCGAACCGGTCATCCCCGAGTCATCCGCCGACCCCGAGTCCGCTGACGAATCGGACTGACCGCACCTGAGCAGTCGACAGGCTTCGCTCTGGCGCCGATCGCGGGGATAAATGGGACCCAGACCGTTTACAGCGTGGTCGCAACCGTGGCACGGTGTTACGGCGCGCGTCTCAGGGGGGCTGGGAGGCCGGCGATGTATGTCCGATTCTGTCTTCGGCGGGTGCTGAAGACATTCAAGATTCGCCAGACTGGCGCCGTCAGCAAGATTGCGCGGGAGATGAAGCTCGATCGGCCCTGGTTGACCCAGGTGCGGGACGGGGTCCAGGAGAAAGTCCCGCTCGACAAGCTGTCCAAGCTCTGCCGGTGGCTGATCGATCAGGGCGTTCCGGCTCACGTGTTGCCTCACGCCCTGTTCGATCGCGGCGAGGTCCGCGAGTCCATCGACCAGTCGGGCGCTGTGCAGTTTTATCTCGGTCAGAAGTGCACCCTCGAACCGTTCCGGAGCAGCTCGCCGCTGGATACCGGAAAGCTCTTCACCCGCAAGTGGCTCGCCTCCGACGACGTCGAAGCCTGGAGCGACATCACCAGCGATCTGTCGTTGTACCGCCAGGTGCCTCCTTTCAGAACCATCTGTGTTCCGTTCCATGTGGCCGAAACCGGCCAACCGCAGCGGGAGAAGCAGGACCGGTTCGAGGCAGGGGAGAAGTTCGACGAGCTGCTCAGGTCGAAGGACACCTCCCACATCCTGATCGGGTCACCCCGAGCGAATCTTCTGACCGAACACTTCGTCGCGCACGTTTTCGGTCAGGAGGCGTTCGTGGCGCCCCAACGGCGAGGCGTCCCGTTCTACTTCCGTTACCGGCCGGGCCCCGGTCCATACCCGCTCACCAGCTGCATGGGCGGCACCGAGTCGCACCCTCGCTGTTCCGGCGGTGAGGCCCCCGGCGTCTACTACGTCGACGAGAAGCGCAGCTGGGACTGCGCGGGGTGGACCTCGGAGGACCAGGACGCCGCCGTCATCCTGACGGTGCAACACACTGAATCCAGGCCCATGAAGCTGAAGGAGTCCAACCCGATCACCGTCGCTCTGGTCGGCTACAGCGGCCGAGCCACGCGCTGGGCAGCGCGCGCCTTCCTGGAGGACAGTGAGCAGTTTCGTCCCGCGGAGGACCAGGGCACGCGCCGGGTAGGTATCTATGTCTGCCACTTCGATGGTGGCCAGCTGGTGCGCCGGGTGAACCTGATCAATCCCACGGAACCGCGGCCCCGACCGCGGCGCCCGCCCCGGACGCGATCACCCTCTGCCGTGCCCTAGTGTCCTGACGAACTTCCGGATCAGGGCGCCGGACGAGAAATCGATCGTTTTGCCGCCCGACTTGTACGGCGGGCAGCACAAAGTGGGCAGACGTCCAGGAAGCGTCGACCGGCCGTGATCCGCCCGATACGCTCAATGGTGGGTGGCCGGGGAGCGTGAGCCAGCTCGGCCCCCACAGCGAGCTCCGGGCGGATTGGGAAGGGGTGGGGCTGAAGATCTGTCATCCGACCCTGTCATCCCCCGGTGTCGTTCGGCAAGCAGCCGACGACCAGGAACCCGATTTGTATTGCTCGAGGACCATCTCGCCCATCCATTTGAACGAACAACGGTTCAATTTGCTTCTGCGGTCACCGACTAATTTTGGCAATGAACGACTCGGCACCGAGATCGTCCGTTGCACACGCGAAGAGCGACTTACGTTCAGTAGTGCCGCTATCTGATCTTCGCGGCGCTTTTCGTGGACGTCTCGATTTGAAGTAGCCCACTTCACTGATGCTCACCCACTCGAGGACCATCTCGCCCATGCGCCTCGACCACGAAGTGAGCAGGAGGCGCAAGAAATGTCCGACACACTCATCCTTGGTCTGGTGGCAATTCTGTCACTGGTCGTCATGTTCGCCATCCACAGCCAGCGCCGCGTGCGCATCCGCGTGCCCAAGACCGACATCGAGATCGGTCCGCCGCCCCCGCCGTCGCTCGATGACGATGATCGCCGCTACCAGGGGAGCTCCGACAACGGCCGGGGGCGCTGATGGAAGGAGCGGCCAATCACACGAGGGTCGTCCGGCTGCTTTTCCGCGTGAAGCGGTCGCGGCCGGGCGCCGCCGCTCCCAGTTCGGTCAAGGTGGTAACCAACGTTCGCCTCACCGGTGGCGAACGGAAGAACCCCCTCCAGATACATGTAGGATACCTGTCGTTGTTGCGCCCCGAAATCAGCGACGGCGACCAGCACAAGCTGCTCGGCAACTTGCAGCAGAAATGGATTCGGTATTTCGGTAACGATCGGGTGCAGATCGACTGGGAGCACGCAATCAGACGGTTCAAGCAGTGCCGCGAGATCTGCATCGCCCGGTCCCAGCTGCCATGTGCCTCATGAGGCTGTCTCATTCACAGGCGCCCGGAGAAATCCTTCAGCACGCCGGCGAGCTTCGACTGCGTGCCGCGCGGCTGACGCGATCCGAACCCGATGCGAAGGACCTGGTTCAGGACACCTTCGAGCGCGCGTTGCGGAGCTGGCATCACTTCCAGCCAGGCACCAACCTCCGCTCCTGGCTGTTCCGGATCATGTTCAACCTGCACGTGGATCACTGCCGGGCGAGTCGCCGGTCGGCGCCGCCTCTCGAATCGCAGCCCGCGGATCCGCTTCCACCACCGGACGCCGATACCGAGCCGGCCTGGACGCAGCTGACCATGGACGACGTCCGACGTGCGACCGATGGCCTCGGACCGCCGCTGAAAACGGTGCTGGAGCTGTCAGTCCGGGGGCTGTCTTACCAGCAGATCGCCGGGGAACTGGGTGTCCCGATGGCAACGGTCAGCGTTCGGCTCTGGCGCGCCCGCAGGAAGCTACGGGAGGTTCTGCAGTCCCGGGAGGAAGGTGAGCCTCCGACGCTCGCAAGAAAAAAGGGACAGGAGGTCGGTTCCCCGACCTCCTGTCCCCCGATGTTTCTCGAGCAAGTGTCGACAGCTCGGGCGCCAACGCGTCGCTCGAGGACCATCTCGCCACTTCCTAGAACGACGGAGGCGGGCATTACTTCAGCCGGGCTTCGACAAAACGTCTAGCAGGGGCACTACAGCCGATGGTCGGCATGCCAGGCGCAGGGCCCGGACTTCAGGGTAGCCTGGAGCTGCCGAACAAATCTGGTCCGCCATGAGTCAGACCTCGTTCCCCAGCCTCTCTCGCATCGAAGGGTGCCTCCTCGGGGGCGCGCTTGGTGATGCCCTCGGCTATCCGCTGGAGTTCCTGAACGGCGTCGACCTCGATCCGTGGGTGGCCCGCTCCGCGACGCGTCCCCTCGAGTTCCCCCACCGGCGGGCGCTGGTCAGCGACGACACGCAGATGACGATGTTCTCGTGCGAGGGGCTGATCCGGGCCCGGCGGCGCTGGGAGGACCGCGGCTCGTGCCACGTGCCGACCTGCATGCACGGCGCCTATCTGCGCTGGTACGCCACCCAGGCGGGCGGCCCGCCGGCGGGCTTCGGCGAGCGGGGCTGGCTGGTGGAGGACCGCCGCTTGCACCACCAGCGCGCACCCGGCAACAGCTGTATGTCCGCGCTGGCCGAGTCGGCCCGCAACGGTCGCCTCCCCGATCTCGACAACCCGCCCAACGACAGCAAGGGCTGTGGCGCCATCATGCGCTCGGCCCCGTTCGGCCTCGTCGCCCGCGACGCGCGCTGGGCGTTCGACGAAGCCCGGGACGCCGCTGTCCTCACGCACGGCCACCCGACCGGCTATCTCACCGCCGGCTATTTCGCCGCCGTCGTCTTCGGCATCTGCCGCGACCAGACGCTGCCGCAGGCGATGACCGCCGCCGACCAGCTCCTCGCCGGGCACGACGGCGCCGCCGAGACCGCGAGGATCGTCACTCGCGTTCGCGCCCTCGCCGCCGAGGGCCCGCCCGACCGCGCCACCATCGAATCGCTCGGCGGCGGCTGGATCGCCGAGGAGGCGCTGGCCATCGCGCTGCTGTGTGCCCTCACCACCTCCGGCGCCTCCCCCGCCGACACCGCCGCCGCCTTCTGGCGCGCCGCCGCCCACGACGGCGACAGCGACAGCACCGCCAGCCTCACCGGCAACCTCCTCGGCGCCCTCCACGGCCGCGCCGCTCTTCCCGCCGCCTGGCTGCCCGACCTCGAGCTCCGCGACCTCCTGGAAGACCTCGCCCACGACCTGCACGCCGTGTTCACCGAGTCCGACGCACTCGCCCGCCACCCTTACCCACCGAACTGATCGCGCCGCCGAGCCCACCGGGCCGATCAGGCGTATCTCCCCGCCGTAGCCCGTGGTGACGAGCAGGGCAAGATTGGTAGGCGGCCGTCAGTCACCCTGTGGCGGCGGCTTTGAAGTCGGCGGGCAGCAGCACAGCACCGGGACTGCAGCGGGTGCGCGACGCGACCTCGACCAGGTAGGGATGGGATCAATGTCGCACACCTTGGTGCAACGCCGGGTTGGGCAGCAGCGCGGTACGATCGAACATGCCATCAGCCGCGCCAACGCTCCCGCCCCCGCCGAACACGATCCCGACCCCGCGACTCAAGCGCAATCAAGCACTCATCGATCTGTCCCAACAACTCAGCCTGCTCGTCGGGAGATGCCACAGGAAGGCGAATCCGGCGTTTCGCCAACCGCACATCCGCAACGACGCCAGCATCCTCACCATGGAAGTGCACGAAGTCGTGGCCATCGAGATGAAACGCCGCCGGCCGAACCTCCTCCAGAGCTGGGTTCGCACGAAGCGCATCCAACAACGGCGCCAGCAGCGCCATCGTAGAGTCCTTCATCGATGCCTCACCCTCCCCTGTCTGCCCAACGATACTGCCGTTCAGCGGCGAAGCCCTTCCAGATGGTCGATATACCAGGAGGCTCGGAGCCCCTCGATGTGTACCAGGTTCCAAGTGGCACGCTGCGGGCTTCGTCTGTTGCAAGCCCTGGTTGGGCGGCACCTCGTCGTCATTTGAAAACCACTCGATGGCTACTCCAGCGGCCGTATCGGTATGCAGAGTTCACACCGGACCAAGCCGGTCTTTGGGAAATCGGACTCCCCTCCTCGACCTCTGTCGAAGGGGATGCGATCATCTAGTTGATACCCGCTTCGAGGCAGCCAATCCTCGAAGAACTGTTGCCAGGCTGCAGGAGCTTCGTCGGGTGTACCGACAAAGTCGGTCACAGCGAACATGCCGCCTGGGATGTCCGTGACCCCTACGTCCCTGTCCACCTCAAGATCGTGCGGTATGACGATAGCCACGTCGTAGCGACACTTGAGCGGATCGGTCACCCGTGGATCATCGTGAGCAATCCCCACGCAGATGGAGTCGGCATTCCACAAGCCACGCGCAGCTGCCCAGTGTGCCAGTCGCGGCCACAGCTGGGGGATCCCACCATGGCCGCCGTAGGGGCCGATGTTTCGCATGTAAGCGACATGGTACGTCGGCACTGTTTCGATTCTGACATTCATATGTTCGCCCGCAGCCGGCTTGGAGTGTTGCCCTCGTCCGCCCAACGATACGGGCATTCAGCGGCGGGCGCGAGAGGGAGGCGCGAAGAGCCGACCGACGTGCCCGTCCGCTGGCCGAGTTAGATGGCACAGCACGACGATGCTAGCTTCCTGCTATGCGGAACTTCACCGCGGTCGTCGAGAAGGACGCCGAAACCGGCGTGTACGTCGGGTACGTACCTGGCTGGCCGGGCGCCCATTCCCAAGGGGCCACCATCGACGAACTTCGACAGAACCTCGAAGAGGTCATCGCCATGCTTCTCGAAGACGGCGATCCGAAGCTCGACGCCGAATTCATCGGGACGCAGACGTTCAAGGTCGCCTGACGTCGGCGACATTCCGGTCCTCAAGCCTCGCGAAGTGGTTGCGATTCTTCAGGCGCTCGGTTTTGTGGAAGTTCGTCAGCGAGGATCGCACAAGCAGTTCCGCCACGCTGATGGCCGCGTCACTACGGTCCCCTTCCGCCAGGGGGTTAGATTAGATTAGCCGGCATCGTCGTCGAGTTCCTCTTCCTGGTCGGATGGGTATATAGACAATTCAAGCCCCAGCCCGAGCGCCCCGGCCTTCTCGACAAGCTCAGCCGGGAAGAACTCGAACTGCGCGAGGATCTGCTCGCCGATCCGAAGGTGCACCGGAAAGTCGAGTCGCATGTCCTGAACGGCGCCGGTCGCCCGGAGCATTCGGAGTTCATCGCTGTTCCGGTCGAGGAAGACGCAGGCATCTCTCACCTGGCTCCTCAGGTCCGACCACGACGCCTCGCTGACCGCCACGCTAAAACCAGACGTATCCCAACGTGGACCCTCCGGTCGCGATGATCGTTTGGGTTCACCGACACGGAACACGCGGTACGGCGCAAGAGCTACCCCGACCGCCGGATCGAGTTCTTTACCTGAAACACGAAGGACGCACATGGTGCCTGTCCGGTTGGGCAGCGGTCGCGTTTCATCGTCGGCCTTCCCATGAACTTGGGTGTCGATGAAGATGCATTACTGCGATGACCGTGGCCGCCCCCTTCTCCACGAAGAAGAAGACACCGAAAGGGAATCGGCCCATCAGCGCGCGTCTGATGTCGTCGGTGACCAGAGGAAATTGTAAGGGGCCGTTCTCGACCCGATCGAACACCCGTCCGAGTCGCCGTAGAAATGCGGAGCCAAGCCCTTCCCGCTCGCGCTCGTACCAAGTCGCAGCTTCGAACGCGTCCACCTCTGCTTCGGGGCGAACGCGCAGTTCAATCATCGCGCCTTCAGCCGACGCTCAAGGCCGTCCAGGACTTCCCTCCAGGGGCGCGCCTCACCTGGCGCAGCGCGATGAGCCGCTAGCCGCTCCTCCAGAATCTGACGCTGCCAATCCTGCAGGGGAACGTGGTCGGCGTTAGCCGCGATCCTGTCCCACAAGGCCTGGACGTAATCGATCTTCTCCTGCACGGGGAGTTCGTCGAAGCCGGGGGGCGGCATGGGCAGGGGTTGCGCCATGACAATCAGTATAACCCGTTCAGTCCCCGCCGCGCCGGCGGAGGGCCCGGCCGCAGTACACGATGTTGATCGCATCGCCGACGGCTCCGAAGACAGCCAGCACGCTGGCGAGCCAAGCAATCCACACGGGCAAACGTATCCATAGATGCACCCCCCAGATGGCTGCCAGGAGCACCGATGCGATCGCGACCTGGTAGGGCAGTGCGCGGCGAGACTTCCGGAGACCGGAAGCGAGTTCCTGCCTTCGTCTTTCCTGGTCCATCACTTCGCTGCCCAACGACACGGGCGTTCAGCAGCGAAGCCCCGTCCAGATGGTCAATACTACCAGGAAGTTCGGAGCCCCACGGTGTGTAGATGTTCCCGGTGGAACGTCGCGGGCTTCGGCTGCTGCAACGCCTAGTTGGGCGGCGCCATCTCGGCAGCG
Source organism: Myxococcota bacterium (assembly GCA_046734815.1). Lineage (GTDB taxonomy): Bacteria > Myxococcota_A > Polyangia > Fen-1088 > Fen-1088 > CAVYGB01. The sequence goes on from JBKPRZ010000639.1 coordinate 11,451, forward strand.
GGCGTGAACTGGCGCTACTTGAGTCCCTCGCGCTTAGGAGCTAGTTGCCAACGTACGAGGTAAGCGGAAAGCGCCGTTAAGACCGCTGCCGCACCCCAAGGGACGCGAGCGAGCCAACCTGACTCAAGGATCACCATCAACGTTGGACCGACTGGCAGTGTGAGTATCAGTAGGCGGGATACGCGCACCGTCCACGACCCTCTGGGCGTCCTGAGGAAGAGCGCGAGAACCGCCAGTACCGGGTATGACAGCCACGAGATCAGTGCGAGTTGTCTGCGATGATGCTGTCCGAGGGTGAGTGAGGTGCCCACGAAAATGGTCCCTGCCACCCCCAAGAAGAACTGCATCGCGGACGCGAACGCGCCTGCCAGATCGACCCCCTTGCGTCGCTCCTCCGCCATTCCGGTAGTCCGTCCAACGATACTGCCGTTCAGCTACAAGCGCTGCAACGGCGGGTTCGGCAGCGCGTAGGGGACCAGCATCGCGCGGACACTACAACGACAGGCGATACCGGCACTTTCTACGGTCGCCGTCGGCGTACATATCGCAATCGGCGGGAAGGTCGACGATCTCGACCAACTCGGCGCCGGCCAGCTCGCATGTTCGCCGCGATGCCACGTTTTCCGGATTACATGAAATCCAGAGAACATCGAATCCGTGGATCTGTGCCACCGACTTCAACAGCAGTAAGGCCCGCGCGGCATACCGGTGTCCGCGGTGGGGAGGATCGATCCCGTAACCGACCTGACCCGCGAACCGAACCATGAAGTCCGTTGCTCCGAGCCGCAGGTCAATTCTCCCTACCTGCTCCCTCTCGACGAGGATCAAAAACCGATATGCCGGGACCCAGCCCTTCACGGGATCGGCGGGACAGTATTGATTGAGAACGAGGCGTAGATTCCCTTCAGCGAGCTCACCGACTTCCTGGAACGATGCGCGTATCATCTGGGTCGACGGGGGTGCGAGTGAAGCTGCCGAACGATCTCCCGTTCAGCGGCGTGGCTCCGAGCGTAAGCGAGGACCACGTCCGCTGCAACGGCCCGGTTAGGCAGCGTCCCTCGGCCGAAGTCCGATGCAGAGGTACATGCCCTCGATCTCGAGCTCGCTGCGTACTTGCACGAACCCCGCTGCGCTGAAAGCATCGTGTTGCTCACTTGCTGTGGCGTACAATGCGGTGGCGCGACCCGCGAAGGCGCCGGGACCATGGTCGCAAACGACCAGGGCGCCGCCAGGCCGGAGCAGGTCACGAATGTCTCGGTACAAGGCGGGGACATGCCGCTTGTGTCTGACCTCATGAATCGCCCTGCATCGCCACCACCGCATCGAATGGCGTCTGAAGGGCTTCTGTCCACCCAGGCAGCTTGAAGTCGCCTTGGACAAATGTCACCGAAGAATGCCCCGCAAGGCGTTCACGGCTCATCTCGAGCATGGGCCCCGAGAAGTCGAACAGCGTGTATTGACTGATGGAGCATGCGCGAAGAATCGCTTCGGCCAAGAGCCCAGGACCAGATCCGAGTTCGAGCAGCCGGGCGTGCTCCATATCCACTGAACACAGAAACTTGGCGATGACGTGCTGAAACCGAGCGCGCCAGGGCCGCTTCTGCTCGGCGGTGGTCACCCATTCGCGAGCGTCTTTCGAATCGCGCAAATCGATCGGGCTCGGAACATCCGCGTCGTCCTCTACTCCCGAGTCCATGCGAAGCTGCCTAACGATACTGGCGTTCAGCTGCGAACGCGAGAGGGGGTATGACCTTTGGTTTTCAACAGCACTGCGGCC
>JBKPRZ010000640.1:0-12521 GCA_046734815.1 Myxococcota bacterium
GCGCCGGACCGCGCCTGACAGCTTCGAGCTGTTCACGCCCGACGGGACCCTGCTCGACGGCGCCTGGGCCCAGGCCCTGCGCGCGCCCTCGCTCCCGTTGCCGCGCGGCCAGGTGATCCGCCTTCCCTACCTGACCGCCACCGTGCTCGAGGATCGCGGCGGGCTCCCCACCCGGGTCGCCTTCCGCTTCGACCGCCCGCTCGACGATCCCGCGCTGATCTTCCTGGCCCTCTCCGGCCACCGGCTCGCGCGCCTGCCGCTGCCCGCCGTCGGCGCGGAGATCACCCTGCCGCGTGAAAACCCCCTGTTCTGAGCGCGGCCGCGAAAAACGGCGACGGCCGCGGACCCCCGTCGGGATCCGCGGCCGCGCGCGTTTCCAGCGGCGATCGGCCGGCGCCGTCGCGGATCAGAGCTGGAAGCGCAGGTCGCGGGTGGCGGCGCGGGTGGTGAGCCCGGTGGGCAGGGCGCGCAGGGCGTGGTCGCGCAGCCAGCGCATGGGGCGGTTGCGCAGATGGGCCAGCTGGCCGAAACGCCAGGAGCGCACGACGAAAGCGTTCGCGCGCGGCAGCCGGCGGCGCTGGTAGCGCAGCAGCGCGGTCTGGACGTCGGCCGACCGCTCGAGGGCGTCGGCCAGGACCACGGCGTCCTCGATGGCCTGGCAGCCGCCCTGGCCCAGGTTCGGCGTCATCGGATGGGCGGCGTCGCCCAGCAGGGTCACGTACCCCTCGACCCAGCGATCGATGGGCGGGCGGTCGTGGATGTCGGTGCGCAGGATGCGTCCGGGAGCGGCGGCGGCGATCAGGGCTTCGATGGGCGCGTGCCAGCCGGCGAAGCGCGCCTGCAGGCCGGGGCGGGGATCGGGGGGATCGGTCTCGCCGGCGGGGGCGTCCGCGACGGCGAACCAGTAGACGCGCCGGTGGCCGATGGGGGCGATGCCGAAGCGCTGGCCGGGGCCCCAGCTCTCGGTGACCTTGTCGGGCTGGGGCAGATCGAAGTCGTCGACCAGCGCGCGCCAGCTGGTGTAGCCGGCGTAGCGCAGCGGCTCGGGGCCGCGCATCACCTGTCGGACGCTGGAGTGCAGGCCGTCGGCGCCCACCAGCAGGTCCGCCTTCACCTCCGCGCCGTCCTCCAGCTCGACCACCACGCCGCCGGGGCGGGCGCGGTAGGCGCGCACGGCGCGGCCGGTGTCGACCGAGGCCTCCAGCGCGTCCAGCAGCACCGCCTGCAGGTCGGAGCGGGCCATGGCCACCGAGCCGTTGGTGAACTGGTCCATCGTCGAATGCACCAGCGGGCGGCCGGTGTGGTCGCAGATGGCCGCTTCGGACAGCGGCTGCCCGGCGGCGCGGGCGGCCTGATCCAGGCCGATGTGCGCCAGCGCCGAGAACGCGTTCTGCGACAGCGCGATGCCGGCACCGGCGGGGCGCAGCTGCGGCGCGCGCTCGAAGATCTGGAACGGGCGGCCCATGCGCGCCAGCGCGCAACCCAGAGTCAACCCACCGATGCCTGCACCCGCGATGACGATCATGGGCCGGTTTTACCCCGGCGCCGGCGGCGTGGGATCAGGGATCGGTGATGGCCAGCGCGCGGCGGACGCGGCCCACCCGGTCGTCGGGGTCGCCAGCCAGCAGCGAGCGCGGGATGATGAGGTCGACCACCCCGGCGTCGACCAGCGCGGTGATCACGGTCAGGTGGCGGGGCTCGCGCAGGGTCTCGGCCAGGTGGCCGCGCGTGCGCGAGGCGATGCCGGCGGTGCCGGCGATCAGCGGGACCACGATGGGGCGGTCGTCGAGCAGGCGGCGGAGCAGGCCTTCGCTGGGCGGGTGGTGATCGGCGGCGGCTTGCACGAACAGGCCGGCGGGGACGGGCGCCAGAAGCTTGTCGGGGGTGGCGCCGTCGAGGGCGGCGGCGGAGGTGGCGTAGATGCAGATTGCCTCGTCGGCCAGACCGTGCGCCGGGCGGGTGGCGATGAACGCCAGCGGGGTGCGGGCGAGCTGGCCGCCGGGCTCGAGGGAGAAGCCGCTGGCGGTGAGCGCGCGGGCGAGCCGGTCGAGATAGGCGTTCCCGGGGCGGGGCGCGGGGGCGGTACGGGTGATGCGGGTGCGGCCGGCGCGAGCACGCGGGGTGCGGGCGGGCGGACTGGCGGTGGGCGGCGTGAGAGCGGTGGGCGTGAGTGCGGCGGCTGCGACGGCGGTGAGCGGGGCAGCGGCGGCCGTGAGCGCGGTGGGGGCGACGGCGGTGAGGAGCGTGAGCGCTTCTGCTGCCGAGGACAGTCGCGCGCGCGGGTCGGGCTCGGTCAGCGCCTGCAGCAGGCGCAGCAGGCGTGGGTCCTCGTCGGGCAGCAGGCGGGGCACGTCGACCGCGATCCCGCGCAGGGGCATCTTGTCGGGCTCGCGGCCGGCGGCGGCGGCGAGGTAGCTCATGCCGGCGCCGTACAGGTCGCTGGCCGGCGAGGCCTGGCCCATGAACTGCTCCATCGGCGCGTAGCCGAAGGTCCCGGTCGAGGTGGGCGCGCCCTCGTCGGGGTTGCGCAGGGCCGCCTGCACGCTGCCGAAGTCGACCAGCGCGGCCGGGCCGTCGGGACGCAGGACGATGTTCTTGGGGTTGACGTCGCGGTGGATCAGCGGCGGCGCGCGCCCGTGGATGAAGGCCAGCACGGAAAGCAGGTCGCGCAGCCACGCCCGCATCTGGTCGCGCCCCAGCCCGCCGCCGCGGATGGCCTGGCGCAGGGTCGGCCCCGGCACCAGCTCCATCACCAGCGCGAACCCGGCCGGCGCCGCGGGATCGCCCAGCATCACGTCGTCGATCCAGGCGGGGATGCCCGGATGCGAGAGCGCGCGTAGCACAGCCGCCTCGCGCTCGAACAGCTCGAGCGCCTTCCAGCCGGGCAGCCCCGCCAGCCGCAAGGTCTTGACGATGACGGCCCGCCCGTCTTCCACCCGCACCGCCCGGTACGTGACCCCCGCCGCGCCCCCACCATGCACGGCCTCGATGCGATACCGCCCCCGCGGCCCGGGCAACACATCCCCGTCGCCCAGCTGCCCCCCGACGCCGTCAGCCTTCGCCGATTGCATGTTTCCTGCAGGTGGCCGGAGACACGTCCGTTTTGTTCCCTCGCTTCAAGCGTGTCTCCCCGTCAGGACATCGGTTGTTCGAGCGCGCCGCCGCAGGAGCTGGCCCTTCGCCCAAGTGCAGCGTTCGCGAAATAGGCGCAATTTGGCCGCCCACGTGCCCCCCCGGTCCCCCCTCGTCCCCCCCGTCCTCGTCCTCGTCCTCGTCCTCGTCCTCGTCCTCGTCCTCGTCCTCGATGGTGATCTCCGGGCGATCGGCGATCAGATCAGAGGTCAGAGGAGCGAGGCCGAGGACGAGGACGAGGACGAGGACGGGATAGTGCGCGTACATAGCGAGCGCTGCACTGGGCTCGACGCTCTCTTGCATAGCGTGCGTCCGGTCAGCCATGCAGGTTGGGTGGGTCTTGGTGGGCTCGGCGCTCCGAGTCAGCAGGGACCCGCCTGCCAGGTCCGTCTCGTCCGCGTGACGATCGACGCCGCTCACAGCCGGGGCGAAACCGCCGGGGAAACGGAGCTGCCGCCGGCCGGGAGGCGGCGTACAATCAAGCCGCATGCGCTTGTCCGATCCCGAGCGCCTCGCCTGCACTTCCCGCCCGATCGATTCCGCGCGGGCCGCCCGCTCGTCTCCCGCGGGCATGCCCGGCGCGCCGGATCGGTTTTTCGTGGGTTCGGTTTCATCGTTCGCATCGTTCGCTTCGTTCGCCGGCCGGCTGCGCTAGCCGGTTCCCGTTCCGGTCACACCATGTTGCCTGCACGTCGAACTCTGTCGGTGTTCACCACGCTCGCCCAGCCCGAGCACGGGCGGTTGCTGCGCCAGACGCGCGTGCGCCCGGCGCCGCGCATGCCCATCGTGCTGCCGGCCACCTTCGGCGCCGGTCTGACCCTCGGGATCCTCGAGCCGACGCTGGCGGCGGCGTTCCCGGGGCTGGAAGGGCTGGGGATCGCGCTGGGGCTGGGTGCGCTGGTGGCGGTCACGGTGGCCGAGCTGCGCCGCGATCGGTTCCGGCGCGTGTTCGAGCGGACGCGGGTGCAGACCAGCCTGGCCAGCGCCCGGCGCGGCGAGCGCGTGCGCGTGCGCGGCCGGGTGGCGGCGGGCAGCACGCCCCCGCGCGCCGGCACCCCGCACGACGCCGCGCTGGCCCTGTACGTCGGGCAGATCCGGCGCTTCGACGGCAAGAACATCACCCTGCACGAGGTGCGCGGCCAGGACTTCCGCCTCCTGCTGGACAACGCCGAGTCGGCCGCGGTCGATGTCAGCGGCGCCTTCTGGGTGACCACCGGATCCACCCTGGGCGAGCCGCGCGTGCACGACGAGCCGCTGTGGTCGCGGGTGGACGACCCCGAACGAGGGGTGGTGGTGTTCATCCACGCCGAGGAGCTGATCCGCCCCGGCGACGAGATCGAGGTGCTGGGCACCGTCGAGCGCGTGATCGATCCGGCGGTGGAGCGGGCCGGGTACCGTGAATCTCCGATGGGCGCGATCCTGCGCGGAACCAAGGCGCGCCCCCTGGTGCTCCGGCGGGTCTGAACGCATCTCGAGGTGACCGAGATGACCCCTCCCGACCCGCAGCTGCACCCGCGCACCGCCTTCCTGTTCGACCTGGACGGCACCCTGGTCGACAGCGTGTATCAGCACGTGCTGGCCTGGAAGGAGGCGCTGGATAGCGAGGCCATCGAGCTGTCCGTCTGGCGCATCCACCGCAAGATCGGCATGAGCGGCGGGCTGCTGACCAACATGCTGCTGCGCGAGACCGGCCTGACCCTGGACCCGCAGCGGGCGGCGCGGGTGCGGCGGGTGCACGCCGAAGCGTTCAACCGCCGCCAGGACCAGATCCGCCCGCTGCCGGGCGCCCGCGCCCTGCTGGCCTCGCTGACCGCCGCCAGCATCCCCTGGGCCATCGCCACCAGCAGCAGGATGGAGACCGCCGGTCCCACGCTGGAGAAGCTGGGTGTGGATCTGGAACGCGTTCCGGTGGTGACCCGCGATCAGGTGCAATACGCCAAGCCGGATCCCGACCTGTTCCTGGCGGCTGCGCAGCGGCTCAACGTCGCGATCGAGAGCGCGCAGGTGGTGGGTGACAGCGTGTGGGACATGCTGGCCGCGCGCCGCGCTCGCGCGCTGGGCATCGGCGTGCTGTCGGGCGGCTACGGACAGGAAGAGCTGGACCGGGCCGGCGCCTACCGCGTGTACGAGGACCCGGCCGATCTGCTGAAGCACCTGGACGAGGTGGGCGGCCGCGGCTGATCCGGCATGCCGGGCGCCGCGCCGACGCCCGGGCGCCGCGCCGACGCCCACCGAAACCTGCCTCCGCCACCGCTGTCCGACGCCGCCTCCGTGAACGGCGGTCCCGACTCTGTCGATGATCTCCGTCGGGCGATGAAGATGCGGCCGTCCTCGGGGGTCTGCAGGTACTCTGTCTTCGCGACCTTTCTGGCCCTGTCGGGCGCGTGCGGGACGCGCGATCCGGGTCGGCCACCGCCGCCGCCACCCGACGCCGCCGACCTGGATGCGGGCGCGGGCGTGGACGCCGCCGACGCTGCGGTCGACGACGACGGGGCGCCGCCGGCGGACCTGGTCACGCCGCCGGATGCCGCGCTGGCGGACTACTTTCCCTTCGCCGTCGGCAACGTGTGGGAATACAACGTCACGCCGGCGGGCGGGCTGTCGTTCCGCAAGCTGCATCGGATCGTGCGCCTGGAGAAGGTCGGTGGCGAGGGCCCCAGCAAGGACCTGGTGGCCGCGCGCGTGGAGACCTTGAAGAAGACCTCCGCCGGGTCGCCCACCGTGAACGACGCCTCGATCAGCTGGCAGCTGCGGCAGGGCGCCGAGGTGCTGCGCTACCGCGAGACCAGCTGCACGATGGGCTCGGCCACCCTGAACGGCGACGGCAGCGCCATCGACAACTGCTCGGTGGACGTGGAGGACAGCTGGTCGCCGCCGCGCCCGCGCCTGGACGAGCGGCCCATGGGGCAGCCGCTGGCCCAGGGCATGACCTGGCAGGCGGTGTACACCGAATCGAAGATCACCTACAGCTACGCCGACCCCTCGATGCCCATCGCCATCCGCACCAGCAAGCAGGAAGACGATCAGTGGCGGGTCCTGGAAGCCGACGTGCGCGCCACCGTCCCCGCCGGCACCTTCGACCACTGCGTGATCCTGGAAAAGCGCTCGCAGAGCGCCGCCGTGAAGACCTACACGTTCTGCCGCGGCGTCGGCAAGGTGAAGGAGGTCGGCGAAGGCCAGACCGAAGAGCTCGCCACCCTCCCCACCCTCCGCTGACCGGCCGCGAGCTCTAGCGACCGGGGGGCTTGAATAGCTGGGGGGCGATCTCGGCGAGGTAGCCGCGCCAGAGGGGCCAGCGGTGGGCGCCGGGGCCGGGGTGCCACTGGTGGCGGATGCTCTTGCTGGCAAGCTGGTCCACCAGTTGCTGGTTGGGCGCGAACAGGCGGTCCTCGGTTCCGCAGGCGATCCACAGCCAGCGCAGCTTCTTGTTGAGGTCGTCGGGACGGGCCAGGCCGTCGGCCAGCGTTTCAATGGGCGGGACGGCGGCGCTCATGGCGGCGACCCAGGCGAACATGTCGGGGTGGTCCAGGCCCACCGTCAGCGCCTGGCGCCCGCCCATCGACAGCCCGGCGATGGCCCGGCCGGCGCCGTCGGTTCGCGCGCGGTATTGCTTCTGCACCAGCGGCATCACGTCGGCCAGCAGGTCGTCCATGAAAGCCACGGTGTTGTCGCGATCGGCCGGCTGCGCTCCGCGCGGAACGGCGTGTCCGTCGGGCATCACCACGATCATCGGCACCGCCTTCTTGTCGGCCAGCAGGTTGTCGATGATGAACGTCGCCCGGCCGTACTCCGTCCAGGTGGCGTCGTTGTCGCCCGAGCCATGCAGCAGGAACAGCACCGGCAGCTTGCCCTTGCCCTGCTCGTAACCGGGCGGCGTGTACACGTGCACCCGCCGGTCGCGGCCCTGCAGGGTGCGGGCTCGATAGTGATGGACGTGCACGGTGCCGTGGGGGACATCGCGCAGCTCGGTGACCAGCGGCGGGTCGCCGCGCACCTCCAGGATGCTCACCTCGGGCTCGATGGCCGGCTGGATGGCCGAGTTGGCGGGGTCGATCATCCGCAGGCCGTCGACGGAGAAGTTGTATTCGTAAAGCCCCGGGTCCACCGGTCCGACCGTGGCCGACCAGAGGCCCTGGGCATCCCTGGTCATGTCGACCCGATCGGCGAAGAACAGGTCGCGCACCTGCACCTGGCGGGCCTGGGGCGCGCGCAGGCGGAAGGTGACCCGCCGGTCGGGCGCCACCTCCGGCGACACCACCCGCGCCGGGCGCGCGGCGGGCCGCGGGGACATCACGCCGGGATTGGCGGTGCCCGTCGGCGGCGTGGTCGGCAAGGTGCTGCCGGGCTGGGTCGCTGGTGCGCCGGAGGGCCGGGCCGGGGTCGTCGTGGAGGGTGTCGTCGAGGGGACCTGCGTCGCGAGGATCAGGGCCGCCCGGACCAGGGCGCTGGTCAACATGCCCCTCTTCTACTCGATCTTTCCTTCACTTCGGCGCTCAAGCGTCGACGGTTCCTGACGATTGCTACGTGAGTTCGGGTGAGGCGGCCGGCGGGCGGGTGGTAACTGATCGAGGACTGCGGGCGCCTGTGTATCGAGCGCCGTCGTCGTTCGTAAACAGCGTTTGCCAGCCGAAGGCGTTCAGGACGGGCCTTCAGAAGGAGTAGGCATGCGAATCGGGTCCCTCGCCGCAAGGGCGATCGTCTGTCTCGCTGGGGGTGTGGTGGGATGTGGGAAGGAAGTGGCGGTCCCGACGGATCTGGCGGTCCCGACGGACGGCGCGCTCGACGAGGCCAGCGACGCCCTCTCGAGACGGGCGATGCCGGGGCGCTGGCGGCTGGCGGACACGCCCGTCCGCGCGACCATCACCGGCGGCCCCTGGACCCTGGGGCAAGGGCCTGCGACGCAGACCAATCCCGCCGCTGATTTTCCCAACCCCAACCCGGGGACACATTTCTTCCAGCCCTATTTCTGGCCGATGGTGGTCCCCGACAGCGGCGGGCTGCTGGGTCTGTTCGACTACCGGCCGCGCAAGATGCGCGAGGCGGTGGTGGCGGCGCGTTCGGACGACGGCGGGCGCTCGTGGACCTTCCTGCAGCAGGCGCTGGACTTCAACCCCAACCCCAAGCCCGACCCGATCAACGGCAACGAGAACGGCCAGGGCCATCCCTTCGTCCTGCGCCTGGGCGGCGACAGCCTGATCTACACGCTGGATCGCACCCCGGGCGTGATCGACCAGGGCGGCCTGATCGTCCACCGCTTCAAGCCGTCGGGCAGCCAGCCGCTGCGCGGCTTGCCCGCGGCGGAGATGCCGCTGTCGGTGGCCCCGCTGCGCACCACCGGCCTGCTGAATCCCGACGGCATCATCGGCCAGGTGCCCGACGCGCCCGAGCTGACCATCCTGTACACCCAGCGCATCCCCGGCCCCAGCGGCCCGGTCAGCGACGTCACCAGCATCCGTCTGGCGGCCAGCACCGACGGGATTCACTGGACCGACAAGGGGGCGGTGTGCGGGTTGCAGGACGACGGCACGGTGTTCCTGGGCGCGCGCGGGTCGCTGCTGCGCGATCGCGACGACCACTACCTGCTGTTCTTCTCGGGCGGCGTGCTGGCCGACAACGCCAGCGACGCCTACCGCTACATCGGCTACGCCGAGTCGACCGATCTGATGAACTGGATGGTCGTGCGCGGCCTGCAGAACCCGCTGCTGTCGACCGACACCACCGCCGCCTCGGGCGCGCCCCAGTCCTGGTGGGCCGGCCGGGTGTTTGGCCCCTCGGTGACGTTGACCGGCGACGGCCGCTCGGCGGTGATGATGTTCGCCGGTTTCCACACCGCGAACGCCAGCAACGACTTCTCGGACTACCGCCAGATCGGGCGGGTCCAGATGGTGCTCGAGGGCGACGTTGCCGGCGAGAGCCGCGACGACGCCAACGAGGTCGGAGGCCGCTGAACCGCCGCCCTCACTTCCAGCGGCCGTGGCCCCGGCCGTGGCCGCCCTTCATCTTGACCTTGCCGTTGCCCTTGACCTTCACCTCGGTCACGCGGCCGTCGGGCTCCTGCATGTAGACCCAGCGGGGCCCGCGACCGGGGTGGTGGTGGCGGTACTTGCCCGGCCGGAAGCGGGTCAGCACCACCGGCACCGACTCGCGCTGCACCAGCACCCAGCCGCCCCGGTGATCGCGGGTGCGGTACCAGACGTCGCGCGACCGGTACCAGTACCAGCCGTCGACAACGAACACCTCCTGATCGTAGTCGGGCACCACCTGCACGCCTTCGCTGACCACCACCAGCGGCGGCGGCACCTCGAAGCGGATGCTGGGCACGCCGACCCGCACCTGCAGGTCCACCTGGGCGTGCGCGGCCGCGGGAAGCAAGCCCAGCACACCCACCAGCAGGATCGTTTTGCTGTTCATGCCCAAGTCTCCCGCGTGCGGCCGCGGGCTGCCACGGCGCCGGATCGCGCACCGGACCCTTCAGGTAGGTGAAGCGGCGGCGGCCGCGCCCAGGCCGTGAGCGTCCAGATAGCTCTGCAGCGCGCGGGCGCTGCCGTCGGGGTCGGCCAGCGCCACGTAACCGTCGGGCCGCACCAGATAGGCGGCGTCGCGCGCCAGGCCGGTGGTCCCGATCGCCTCGGCGGGGAAGGTGTGCAGCGACAGGCCGCGCGCGGTGGCGGCGGCGGCCAGATCGGGTCGGGGCTGGCCGTAGACGTGCAGCTGCCAGTCCAGGGTCTGCAGCGGGGCGAAGTTATCCGGACCCGGCGGCGCTGGCGCTATCCAGGGCAGGCGATCGCCGCCCGCGATCGCGCCGGCCTGGCCCTGGCTCAGCGGGCTGCCGCGGTAGTGCAGCTGGGTCTGCGAGACCACCCGGAACATGAAGCGGCGGACGCGCTCGCGCGCGGTCAGCGGCGGCAACACGCGCGGCACCAGGCCCATCCGCACGGCGCGGGCCAGAGGGCCGTTGCGGGTCACCAGGGTGAAGGCGCGGTCGGTGGTGGCGACCAGGCGGCGGGCGAAGGCGATCCGCTCGGGCTCGTAGCTGTCCAGCAGGCCGTCGCCGGCGCGGCCGCGCACCACCGCGGCCAGCTTCCAGGACAGGTTCACGGCGTCGCCGATGCCGGTGTTCATGCCCTGACCGCCGACCGGGCTGTGTATGTGGGCGGCGTCGCCGAGGAGAAAGGCGCGGCCGCGGCGCCAGCGGTCGGCCACCCGGTGGTGCACGCGGTAGGTGGAGAACCAGTTCACCTGGTCGACCTGCAGCCGCAGGCGCTCGGCCGCGCGCGGGCTGACGTCGGCGAAGGTCAGCGCCTCCCGCTGTTCCTCCGACGCCACCTGTATGGTGCCGATCAGCCGGGCGTTTGGCCCCTTCAGCGGGAAGACGGCGGTGAACTCGGCGTCATCGAGGGCCAGGTGCAGCTCGTGGTTGGCCACCGGGCCGGAGGCGGCGACGTCCGCGACATAGAACACGCGCTGGTAGGTGCCGCCGGGGAACTCGAGTCCCAGGGTCTCGCGCACCTTCGAATGCGCGCCGTCGCAGCCGGCCAGGTAGGCGCCCTCCCAGGTGCGATCACCGCCGTCGGGCGCGCGCAGGCGGGCCACCACCCTGTCACCCCGGTCGTCGAAGCCGAGCAGCTCGGTGTTGCGCTCGACCCGGACGCCCAGCGCGGCCAGGCGGGCGATCAGCAGCTGCTCGTGCTCGTCCTGGGGCAAGATGATCAGATACGGGAACGGCGTCAGCCCGCGGCCCATGTCGCCCAGCTCGGCATGCGCCACCTGCCGCCCGCGCACCCACATGTTGATGGCGGAGAAACGCAGCCCGCGCGCCAGCACCTCGTCGGCCAGGTCCACCTGACGGTACAGCTCGAGGGTGCGGGCGTGCACCACCAGCGCGCGCGAGGTGGTGCCCGCCTGGGCGGTGCGATCGATGATCCGCACCTTGACGCCCAGCCGGTGCAGCCACAGCGCCAGCACCAGGCCGGTCGGGCCGGCGCCGACGATCAGGACTTCGGAGGCGGTTCCCGACACGGCCGCCTCAGTCGATGGTGCGCGAGCGGCAGCCGAAGCGCACCTCGATGGAGGCCTTCGGATCGGCCTTCAGACGCTCGCAGGCGGCGGGGCACAGGCGCACGCGGGTGGGGGTGGCGGTGGCGGGGTCGACGTCGTAGTGCCAGCCGTCGGGCGTGGCGGCGCAGCGGTCGGCCGAGCCCACGTACAGCAGGTCGCCGGCGCCGGCGCTGCCGTTGACCCGCACGTTCACCTTGGAAAAATCGATCTGCCCGGTGGACGGCCTGGGGATGGTCAGCTCGCAGGGCACCGAGGCGCCGCGGATCTGGTTCAACGCGGCCAGGAACTTCTCGTTCAGCTGGTCGTTGGGCGTGACGATGATGGCCGCGCCGGTCCCACCCGCCTGGGCGAAGCGATCCACGGTGGTGCGTGTCTCCATCGGCTCGGCCTCGCCGAAGATGCCGATGAGGTAGGTCGAGATCGGCGGCGTGGCGCCGCTGGCCGCTTGCAGGTCGGGCGCGACGTCATTGGAGATCACGCAGCCCTCCGGCCGCCCATCGGTGACGATGACCAGAACCGCGCGGCGGCCGGGGTTGGCGGCGACCCGCGCGCGCAGCTGCTGGAGCGCCCCCTTGACCGCCGCGCCCAGCGGGGTGGCGCCCAGGGGCAAGCGGTTGTCGAGCGCGCCGATCAACCGGGGCGCGCTGGCGGGCAGGTCGGCCACCGGCACCGAGGCGGTGCTGTAGTCCTCGACCCCGCAGCTTCCGCGCGAGCTGGGTCCCAGCCGGCACTGCCGCGGCCGCGGCCCGCACATGTCGTTGGCCATCCCGCCCGTGCAGGGCTGGCCCATGCCGACGCAGTCGCCGCCGCTGAGGCTGCAGCGCCCGAGCGTGGTGCAGGTGGTGCCGGCGGGACAGGCGGGATCGCCGGGCGCCCCGCAGGCCTGCCCGCTGGCGACCGCGGCTCCTGGCACCAGGCAGGCCTGGAACACCCGGCAGCCGCCCGGCGAGGGCAGAAAGCAGGTCCCGTCGTCGTTGCAGGTGCGGCTGTACAGCGGAAACAGCTGCAGCCCCACACCCAGCCCCGCCGAGCGCCCGTCCTTCACGAAGGCCGCCACCGCGTCGCGGGCCAGCTCCCAGCGGCTCCGCGCGCCGGCCTTCGCGGCCATCGAGCCCGACGCGTCCATCAGCAGCAGCAGGTCCACCGGCACCAGGTTGGCCGCCTGCACGTCCTCGGCGCACTGGTCGCCGGGCCGGGGCGTGGCCACCGGAGGCGCGTCGGCCACCGCCGCGTCCGCCGCCGGCGGCAGACCGAACCCTGTCTCTTATACACATCTGACGCAGCCGACGATGAGTACAACGTGGTGGTCGAGGGGGGGGGCCGCGGCAGAG
>JBKPRZ010000641.1:0-8599 GCA_046734815.1 Myxococcota bacterium
CGCCTTCGCCATGCCGCCGCCCGCGGTGTCCCGGTTCGAGAAGTGGCCATACTCGTGGGCCAGCACCGCGCGGAAGGCCGGCAGCGAGAAGCCAGAGAGCCCCCCGATGCCCAGGATCAACATCCGTCGCCCGCGATCGGCCAGGCGGTCGCGCAGCGGGCCAGTCTCGGTCACGGCCACGTCGGTGCCGGGGGTCAAGAACACGTCATCGACCGGGCGACTGCCCACCTTCGCGGCCACCTCGCGCAACGTCGCCCACAGCGCCGGCGCCTCCTGTTCGGTCAGCCGGCGGCCCGGATCCTCCTGCGCGGCTCGGGCCGCCAGCAGCGACCGCAGCACGGCCCCCACCGAGAACAGTGCCCCGAGCACCATGGCGAGCAGCAGGTAGATGGGCAGCCACCCCAGCATCATGAACCCGAGCACCACCCCGCCCGCCCCCAGAAGCACCAGGGCGATCACGAACGGGATGGACAGGTAGTAGTAGGCAGCGGCGAAAGCGATGGTCCGCCGGTACACGCCCCTCAGACTCTGCGTGCCCCGCTTCAGCTGGTCGGCGTCGCCGGCCGAGCGATCGATGGCCGCCAGCGTCCGCGCGCTCAGCCAGCGTCCGAACAGGTACAGGAACAGCAGCCCCGCCAGCCAGGCCACGAACACCAGACCGGCCAGCTTCAGCGACAGCCAGATGCGCAGGTGACGGCCGAGCCCGCTCTTCTCGCGCAAATCGGCGGCGGCGGCGGGGAAGCCGGCGTCCACCGCCCGCGACAGCAGCCGGTCGGCCTGCTCCGGCTCGTCGCGCATCAAGTGCAGGATGGCATCGTAGTAGTTGGTGGAAGCACCATCAGGTGCGTGCCGACGAAGGTCGTCCACCGCCGCGCTCAAGAGCCAGGCATCACTGTCCTCCAGGGCGAACTGGGCCCGCAGAACGGCGCCCATCTCGTCGGGCTTCTGCCGGTAGCCCTCGTCCGCCAGCGCCCGCGACTGCGCCCGGACGGCCGGATCGCCAGTGGCGCTCAGGACCAGCGCCAGCGTCTGCTTCGATTGTGGCGTCCCATCCGCCTCCACTGCCCGTCGCGCCAGCTTCACCGCTTCGTCGGGCTTCTTGCGCAGGCTGGTCACCCAGGCCAACCGCCTCAAGGAAGGGGCATGATGGGGGGCTTTTTCCAGCACCCGCCTGAAACCGGCCTCGGCCTCCTCGAGGCGGTCGGCGTCGGTGGCCGCCGTCGCTGCCCGGAACGTGGCGACCAGGCCCGGATCAATCGCCGCCAGCGGTTTCTCGAAGACCGCCTCCTCCGCGGGGTCGCGCCTGGGCGCCGCCGCCGCCGCCGGCAGGCCCGAGAGCACCGCCAGGGCAACACCCATCAGCGCCGTGCGAATCGATCCAGACATCGTTCGCGCTCCTCCATCCTAGGGTTCGAGCGGGATCGAAAGCGTGGCGAGGTAGCCCCAGCTGAAGGACAGGCTGGGCACGTCATACGTGTATTCGCAGGTCACCTCGGCCGGCGGGACACACAGCTTCAAGCCCTCCAGCTCCACGATCGAGGCGCAGACGGATGGCGACTGGCAGTCGGTATCGATCCCGCAGGTGCTGCACAGGCCCGCGGGCGGGTGGCTCATGGAATACGCACAGCGGTTGGGGTTGCCGCGACCGCAGCGCCCGGCGTTGCACACCCCCACCGCGCAATCGTCATCCGTCGAGCAGCTGGCGTCCAGCCCGCCCGGCTGGCAGCGGCTGATCGATGCCTTGCAGACCTGGTCCGTCTTGCAGTCGGCGTTGTTCGCGCAGGTGATACCGTCCGCCGCCACACAGACCCCGGCCCGGCAGGTCAGCCCGAATCCGCAGGTCGAGTCGGCGGAGACGCAGGTGGCGTTGCGGCCGGAAGGCGGGCCGCAGCGGCCGCCCTGGCAGCGCAGGCGATCTCCACATTCGACCGAATCCGCGCAGCGAGCCCCCACGCCGGCACGTTTCGCGCAGACGTCGTTCACACAGGGGACGTTGTAGTCGCACAGCCCGCTCCTGCAGGCCATGCCCGGCGGGGGTCCCCGCAAGCGCGGACGGCAGACCCCACAGCCGCCCTGCTTGTTGTCGCAGCGAATGCTCGAGCATTGCGCATCGTCCGCGCAGGTCACCCCGTCGGGCCGCTGTCCCGGACGCACCAGGCAGACATCGGGATCGCCGGCGAACCAGGTGTTGCAGGTCTGGTCGGTCACCGCCTGGGCGCACGCGTTCAGCTGGGCCATGTCGATCCCCGTGTCGGCTAGCTCGACGACGTTGTCACACAGGGAGGTCTGCACCAGGAGGCAGGTCTCGTCCTCGCGCCCGGCCGGATGGCGGCGGGCGAAGGCCTCGGGATCGCAGGCCTTGAACTTCGTGCAATAGGCGCGGGCGATCGCCGCGCACGGCGACGGGCCGCCAGCGGACGGCGGCGCCGGCGCTTGACCATCGATCGGGGGCGGCGGTCCACCGTCCACCGGTCTGGAAGTGCCGCCATCGGCAGCAGCCGCGCTCGGCACGCCCGTGGGGCTTGCCGCCGCGCCATCAGCGGGCGCGCCCCCGTCGGCGGTGACAGCCGCGTCCGGCAGCCCCATCCCCTCGACTGGCTCGTTGCGCGCCTCCGCGCAGCCGAGCAGCGCGAGCGCCAGACATGCGATCGACCGGCCCGTCGCCGTTTTCCGGACGGAAAAACCCGACGCACGCGCGGGCCGAGCCATGACGCGAGTCTAGTGTCGCCGCAGAATCTCCGTCAAGCTCGAGGACTGGCTCACTCCTGCTTCGCCTTCGCCTTCGCCTTCGCCTTCGCCTTCGCCGCTACAGCGACCTGTTCCTCGAGGGCTTGGTGCTGAAACGGACCAGGCTGACGTGATTCTGTCGGGTGCGCGCCACGCTCCTGCCGTACGGCTAACACAGGCCAGACGACGGCTGACGTGAGGCCGGGTCTGGTCGCTTGGCCCGCGCCCGACCCGCTGCCCGCTGCCACAGCAGGAAGGTGGTGGCCATGGCCAGGCCATAGGGAACGAACACCAGGAAGATGAAGGGCAAACGCGGTCCTTCCGTCAGTGGGCCGCCCCCGATCTGCGGAAGGACGACGTAGTAAGCCAGCCACCCGAACAACATCCCCCACAGGATCCCGACGGCGATGGTGGCCTTCCGGGACAGCCCAAGAGCCAGCAGACCGAACAGCACACCCCAGCCGATCGAGACCACCAGAAGGTTCACGACCCCGAGCAGGACGATGTTCGGGTCAAAGCCCGGCTCCAGCGCGCGCTCGCCCACGAACGGGTAAGCGGGGAGCTTCAGCGCCGCCCAGATTCCGCTGCGAGCGACCCGCGCCGGATACACCCGCGTCGAACCGACGATGCGCGAGACCGCCCAGAACAGCTGCACGAAGAGGAGCAACCGGACACAGGCGAGCGCCACCGCGCCACCGATTCCGGCCACGACACCGCCGGTCACGGCCTGACGTGTCCAGCCCCGCACCCTTGGCTTCCTGACCGTTTCCACGCCCCACCCAATTCGCAACGTTGGGACGAGAGGAGCCGGCGCGCCAATCAAACTCCGCAGTTTCGCGCGCAAACATCGCGGTTGCCGACCCTGCGGTGTGCTCGCAAACGCGACGGCTGCTCTGGTGCAACCGCGGTGGCGACCCACGTTCCTTTCAGGAAAGTGGCCCAGGCCGATGCCCAGCGGGTCTCCTGTCAATCGACAACTGACGATTTCCGAAGGCGACCGCGGGGAAGTGCGCATCCGGGTCGCCGGTGCCTGGCGCCTCGGAGAAGGCATCCCCGGCGATGCGGGGCTGAAACGGCTCGTATCGGAACCTCCGGTATCTTCGGTGTCGTTCGAGGGCCGCGATGTCACCAGCTGGGATTCGTCTCTGGTCACCTATGTCCATGGAGTCACCGAGCAGCTCCGCCAGCGCGGCGTCGCGGTAGACACCGATGGGCTTCCCGACGGCGTCCGGCACCTGCTGGCGCTCGCCAGCGTCCCACCCGAGACGGCCGGGGCCGGGGCGGCGGCCCGAGCGGGGCGGTCATGGCTGGCCAGGGTCGGCGAGCGCGTGTTCGCCACGGCGCGCGCCTCGCTGTCGGAGCTGCGCCTCCTCGGTGACGTCACCGCCTCCTTCTTTCGCTTCCTGGTGGGGCGGGCGCGCACGCGGGCCATCGACGTCGCCGCGGAGGTCAAGGAGGCCGGAGCCCGGGCGCTCCCCATCGTGACGCTCACCAGCTTGCTCCTGGGGATGATCCTGGCCTTCGTGGGCGCGGCCGCGCTGCGGCCGTTCGGGGCCGGTATCTACGTCGCCAACGTGGTCGGGCTGGCCATGGTGCGCGAGCTGGCCGCCGTGGTGACCGGAGTCGTCATGGCTGGGCGGACGGGGTCGTCGTACGCGGCTCAGCTCGCCACCATGAACCTGACCCAGGAGATCGATGCCTTGAAGACCATGGGCGTCGAGCCCCGCGAATTCCTCGTGCTCCCGCGGATGATCGCCCTGTCGCTGATGTTGCCCTTGCTCTGCGTGTACGCCGACTTCGTGGGCATCGTGGGCGGCGCTCTGGTGGCGATCAGCATGCTCGACCTGACCGCCGCCCAGTACCTGAGCCAGACCCGGGCGGCCGTCTCGCTCAGCACGTTCTTCCTGGGGGTGGGCAAGGCCGCGGTCTTCGGCGTGCTGGTGGCGTACCTCGGCTGTCGGGCCGGGCTCGGCGCTGGCGGCAGCGCAGCCACGGTTGGCCGCGCGGCGACGCGGGCGATGGTCAGCTCCATCGTGGCGATCATAGTTGCCGACGGCATCTTCGCCGTGATCTTCCAGGTGCTCGGGATCTGAACATGGGCGCCGAGGATCACATCACCGTGCGGGGACTGAGCCTGGGATTCGGCGGCGCGCCCCTTCTGCGGGATCTCACCTTCACCGTCAAGCGGAGAGACATCTTCATCATCATGGGTGGCAGCGGCAGTGGAAAGACCTCGCTGCTCCGGTGCCTGCTCGGGCTCAAGCAGCCGGCGGCTGGCGAGATCTGGTACGGCGGCGACCTCTTCACCCGCACCGATCCCCAGCGGCGGGCGCAGCTGCTCGGGCGGTTCGGGGTGCTGTACCAGGGCGGGGCGCTGTTCACCTCCATGACCCTGGTCGAAAACGTCAGCCTGCCGCTCCAGATGTACAGCGGCCTGCGCGGGCAGGAGATCGACCAGATCGCCCGGTTCAAGCTGGCGCTGGTCGGCCTGCGGGAGGCCGCGCACCTTTACCCGCGCGAGCTGTCGGGCGGCATGCAGAAACGGGCCGGCATCGCCCGGGCCATGGCGCTGGATCCCGAGGTCCTGTTCCTGGACGAGCCGTCTGCGGGGCTGGACCCCATCAACGCGCACCGCCTGGACGACCTGATCCTGGAGCTCCGGACCAGCCTGGGAGCGACGGTCGTGCTGGTCACCCACGAGCTGGACAGCATCTTCAAGCTGGGCGACGACAGCATCTTTCTGGACGGGGAGAGCGGACGGGCCACCGGCGCCGGGCCGCCGCGGGAGCTGCTGGCGCACTCGCGAGAACGCAAGATCGTCGACTTTCTCACCCGCGGCGGCGAGCGTCGGGAGCCGGAGGTCGCACGTGGGTAAGAGGACCGATTCGGCCGTGATCGGCGCGTTCGTGATCGGTGCCTGCGGGCTGATCGTCGCCGCGGTGCTGGTGTGGGGGTCGGGGCGGCTGTTCCGGACGACCGCCGAATACGTCTGCTACTTCGAGGGTTCGGTCAATGGGCTCGAGACCGGGGCTCCGGTCAAGGCGCGGGGCGTGCCCGTCGGCAAGGTGACCCGCATCTACCTGCGCTACCGACAGCGGCCCGACAGCGACCGACTACCTGTGTTCATCGAGGTCGACGTGAAGCGGTTGATAGAGCTGGGGGCGCGGGACGTGGCCAAGCCCGACCGGCACAAGCCGCTCATTGCCCGCGGGCTGCGGGCCCGCCTGGAGAGTCAGAGCATCATCACCGGAACCCTGTTCGTCAATCTCAAGCTGTTGCCCGACACCCCGCTCGTCCTGGTGAGTCTCGACCCGGACGGCGAATACCCGGAGATCCCCACCGTGCCCACCCAGATAGCCGAGGTCGGCAGGGCGGCGACCACTCTGCTGGCCAACCTCGACTCGGTCGATTTCGCCGGCGCCATCAGGTCGGTCCAGGGTGCCGCGGCCAGCATCGGCCAGCTGGCCAGCAGCGCGAAGCTGCCCGCGGCGCTGGCGGAGGCGGAGGCCACGCTGCAGTCCTACCGGCGGCTGGCGGACCGCCTGGACGCGGGTCTCACGCCCCTGCTCGCCCAGCTGCAGGCGGCTACCGGAGACGCGCGCAAGGCGCTGCTGGGCCTGGATGGGGCGGCCGGCGCCGCCGGGCGTCTGGTTGGAGCCCAGCCAGAGCTTCCATTCCGGGTCCGCGAGGCGCTGGCCGACGTGAGCCGAGCGGCAGACGCGGTCCGGGAGCTGGCGGAGTACCTGCGGCGCAACCCCAACGCGTTGCTGGTAGGAAAGTCGCGGTGATCCCGTGGCCACCCAGCGATGGCCAGCACTGCTGCTCGTTGTCGGGGCCCTCGGGTGCCGGGCGGTGCTCCCGAAGTCGGCCAAGTCGGACTTCTTCCTGCTGACGGCCCTCGAGCCAGCGCCGACAGCCGCCGCGACAGCGCCGGCGCCGACGGCGGCCGCCCCCTCCGTCCTGCTCGATCGGGTGGTGTTTCCGGAGTACCTCGACCGGCCCGAGCTGGTGACCCGGCTCGCCTCCAACCAGGTACAGGTGGAGGATCTCGAGCTCTGGGCGGAGCCCCTGCCGGCGAGCTTCGCCCGGACCATGCAGCAGAACCTGGCCACGCTCCTGAAAGGCAGCCAGGTCCAGCCCCGGCCCTGGACCGGGCCCTCCCCACCGGACCTGGTCGTCTCGGTGGAGGTCCGACGTTTCGAGAAGACCTGGGCGCGAAGGGTGGAGCTGGCCGCCCACTGGACCATCCGCGATGGCAGCGGCAAGACCGAGCGGCTGCAGCGAGAGACCCACCTGTCTTACGAGCCCCCCGGGCCGAGCACGCGCGCCGCGGTTGCTTCCATGAGCACGGCGGTGGCGGCGCTGAGCCGGGAGATCGCCAGGAGCGTCCGGTGTCTCAGCTCCGCGAGCCCTGGGGGTTGCGCCGCTCGCTGAAAGCGATGACCACGTCGATGCATGCACTACGAGCGCACGAGCGAGGAGGGGCCGAGGGCCTCGGATACGAAGAGGCGGCGAACCCTGCACCCGGCATCGGGGATGTCCTTGTACAGGTTCACGCTGCCAGCTTCACGCCCACAGAGATGAGCTGGCCCTCGATGTGGGTGGACCGCGCGGGGAGGGACCGTCTTCCGGTCATCCCGTCCCACGAGGTGTCGGGCATCGTCACGGCGCTCGGCTACGGAACGACCGGCGCTGCAATCGGCGATGCCGTATACGGGTTGACCGATTGGTACCGCGACGGAGCCGCCGCCGAGTACGTCGCGGTCGAGGCGAGGAACCTCGCGCTCAAACCTGCGACCTTGAGTCACCGCGAAGCCGCCGCCGTTCCGATGGCAGGCCTGACGGCGGTTCAGGCGCTGTTCGATCATGGGCGGCTCGTGGCCGGGCAGACCGTGCTGATCCTCGGCGCCGGCGGCGGCGTCGGCTCCTTTGCCGTGCAGCTTGCGCGCGCGGCGGGCGCGCGGGTTTTCGCGAGCGCACGCGCGTGGGCGCGCGAGCTGGTGCTCGGGCTCGGGGCGGATACATTCATCGATGCCGATCGCGACGACGTCGCCGCATCCGCGAGGGACGCGCACCTGGTGTTCGACCTCGTCGGCGGGCAAACGTTCGCGCGCGTATGGTCGTCCCTGAGAGACGACGCCGTGGCGGTATCGGCCGTCGATGCGCCTGCCACCAGAAGCGATGGTCGTGGGCCACGGGGGGTGTTCTTCGTCGTCGAGCCCAACCGGACGCAGCTCGGCGAGCTCGGCCGGCGCGTCGCCGCGCGCGAGCTGCGCCCGGTTCTCGGTGCGGTCATGCCGCTCGCCCAAGGCAGCACCGCCTTCGCGGCCAAGCAGCGCGGCAGCTCGCCGGGAAAGTTCGTGCTGGAGGTGGCGAACGATCCGCCATGACTTGGCCCGTGCTTGCTTGTAAGTAACCATCGGGTTAGATAACCTACTGGTTAGATGACAGCAGACACGTTGAGCCGAACGTTTGCCGCACTCGCGGACCCGACGCGGCGGGCGATCCTGAAGCGATTGGCCACCGGACACGCGAACGTGAAGGAGCTGTCCCGGCCGTTCCACATGAGCGGCCCGGCGGTGTGCAAGCACCTCGCGGTGCTGGAGCGGGCCGGGCTGATCCGCCGTCGTCGCGAGGCGCAGTCGCGACCATGCGAGCTCGAACCCGCGCCGCTCGCAGCGGTCGCCGCGTGGGCGGAAGACTATCGAGCCTTCTGGGACACGCGCTTGCCCCGGCTCGACGTCTATCTGAAGCAACTGCACGCGCAGCGCCGGAAGGAGAGGGGCCATGCCCGCCGCCGGAAGCGCTGACGACCTTCTCGACGAGCGCGAGTTTCCAGTCCCGCGCGAGCTCGTGTTCGAGGTCTGGACCG
>JBKPRZ010000642.1:0-13030 GCA_046734815.1 Myxococcota bacterium
GGCCCGGCGCGCCCCCAGCGCCGGGCGGGCGACCGACGCCGGGCGGAGGGTCTGCAGCAGCGACTGCAGGTGCCCGGAGGCCGCCGCCCAGGCGCCCACGCCGGTGGCGCCGATGGCGGCCTGCAGCCCCAGCATCGCCAGCCACCGCCGGCGGCGTGTCCGGCTCCGGATGGTCGAGACCACCCGGGCCAGCGTCTGCTCGCCGCCACCCGGTTCGTCGGCGGTGCGATCGCGCAGCGAACGGGCGGCCCGCTCCAGCAGCGGTTGATCGCTCACCGGTGGTCCTCCCCGTAACCCAGCAGCAGCAGCTGCGCCCGCAGCTTGCGCCGGGCGTGGTGCAGGCGCGCCCGCAAGGTGCCGTTGCTGGTACCAACCAGCGCCGCCGCCTGGGTGGAGCTGCACCCCTGCACCTCGCACAGCACGAAGGCCACCCGCTGATCCAGCGGCAGGCTGTCCAGCGACTCGACCAGCGCATCGGCCAGCTGGCGCCGTTCCACTCCGTCCTCGAAGGCGGCCACCGCGTGCCGGGGCTCGCGCGCGTAACGGGCGGCGGCGGCCCGGCGACGCGCGGCTGCCCGCACGAAGTGGCGGGCGTGGTTGATGGCCATCGAGATCAGGAACGAGCGCAGGCTGGCGTCGCCGCGGAACCGGCGCGCGGCCCGTGGCAGCTGGACGAACACCTCCTGGACCAGGTCCTCGGCCGCGGCGTCGTCGCCCACCAGCCGGCGGGCGAAGGTGCGCACCGGCGCGTGGTGCTCGCGGTAGGCGGTGCGCAGCGCCGCCTCGCTGCCCGCCGCCAGGGCCGCCACGGTCTCCTCCTCGTCCACCTCGCGCGTTTCCAGCGCCGGTGCCGCTGCCGCCGGGAGCCGGGTCACCTCCGCCACCGGCCCGCTCACAGCTGCACCCCGCCGAACAGCTCGGGCCTCAGCTCCATGGTGCGCACATCGTGGGGCTCGTGAAAGCGGATCAGCCCGGTCAGCGCCGCGCCTGCGAACAGACTGAAGCGCCGGTGCGCCTCGAATCCCAGCAGCGAGCGCCAGCGAGCCAGCAGCCGGTCGTCGGCCAGCCCGACCTTCGCTTCCACACAGCAAAGAGGGCCGCCGAGCAGGTAGGTCGCCCCCAGGTCGCTCTCGAAATACGCGGGCAGAAAGGGGATGCGCACGCCCATCGCCAGGCCCGGGCCGTACAGGCTCTGACCGCCCTCGCGCCGGGCGGCGCCGCTCAGCAGGGTGTACGTGTAGCGGGTGGCGAACTTGAGGCCCAGGTTGGCGACCGTCTCGGTGCCCGACCACAGCTGCGGGTGCACGCCCCCACTGTCGGTCACGCTGATCAGCCCGATGGGGATGCCCTCGACGTCCTCGGCGACGTTGACCAGCCCCAGCTGCACGCCGTGGACGCGGCCGGCGACGTTGACCAGGCCCAGCTGCATCCCGCGCACTTCGCCGGCCACGTTGATCGCCGCCGCTTGCAGGCCGCCCCAGGCTGCGCCGCTGCGGTTGAGCCCGAATGCCAGCTGCAGGCCGCGCCCGCCACAGCTGCTGTTGACCCCGAACGCGGTCTGGAATCCGTGCACCGGTCCGTCGGCGTGGTTCAGTCCGAAGGCGGCCTGGAAACCGCTGACCGGGCCGCCCGCCAGATTGAACACGAACGCCATCTGCGCGCCCCGCACCGCTGCGTCCACGGCGTTGGCACCCATTCCCAGCTGCAGGCCATCCAGCTCGCCCACCCGGCCGTACAGCACGTTGACCGAGAGCCTCGTGCGCACGTCCGGCGCCTGGTCATTGGTGGCCAGCGGATAGAAGAACGAGAGGACCACCGGCTGGTAGGGTCGCGGTGGCGGCGCGGGCGCGACAAGCACCGCGGCCGGCGGTGGAGGCAGGGGCGGAGGTGTGAGCGCGGGCGCGGGTGGCCCGGGCTCGGGGCCCAGCAATTCTGCCGCTTCGTTGTGCACCAGATTGGCGGCCAGCGCGGTCGCCGCCTCGACCGCCGCGGCGGCGTCCTCGGGCGCCGGCACCACCCGGCTGACGGCGCCGCGCTGGCCGTCCTGGTAGGTGACCGCCAGCTCCCGACGCGACGGCCGCCAGGTCACGGTTACCGTGCCGCGCACGCCCGCGCCGGGCGCCGCCACCACCACCGGCGTGTCCAGCGCACTGGCCAGCGCCGCCTGCAGGACCCCGAAGTCCAGCGCGGGCGAATCCGAGTTCACGACCAGCGCCAGCGCCGGCCCCGGCGCGGCGGCGGCGCCGTCCGCGAGGGCCACCGCCCCGTCGGGCGACCCCATCACGGCCAAGCCCACGATGAGGGCTGCCCCGACCCAGTCGAGCAGGCGGCGGGGGGCGGCAGGCGCTCTCATCTGACCCTTTGTACCCACTGACCCCCCGGGTGTTAACCGCGGTCGCACCGGCGTGCGGCCGCGCTGTCGTCCAGATCACGGCACGGTGCTGAACGGATCCCCCGCCGGTATGAACTCGACCGGGACCTCACTGACGAAGCTGCGCAGCCAGGTGGCGACCGCCGCCATCCCGGCCTCCTCCGAGGGCACGTGCCCCAGCAGCACCAGCGCCTTCTTCCGTCCCTGGGCCACGGCGTCGCGGGCGTATTCCACCGTTTCCCACTCACGGGCCTCGCCCGCCACCAGCACCTGGACGTCGTCGCGCGCCAGCAGCCGGATCTGATCGGCGGCGTCGCTGGCGCCGGCCGAGAAGCCCACTTGCGTGACCGGCAGGTCCAGGTTGCCCACCACCCGCACCGCGCGCGCCTTCAGCCGCTCCTTCAGCTGCGACGCCAGCGCGCGCACGGTCGTGGGCGGCAGCGAGAAGGTGGTCGGCTGGCCCGGGCGCTGCCGGGCCCGCCAGCCCATCGTCTCGATCACGCCCTGGTAGATGGCGTCCGGGCGGGCGCAGTGGACCTGGTCGTGGAAGCGCCAGATCACCAGGCCGTGTTTGCGGATGAAGGCGCGCTTGGCCTCCAGCACCGGATCGCCGGCGATCGGTCGCGTGTCCTCGCGGTGCTCGTAGAAGGTGGGCTCGTGCGTGATCACCAGGTTCTTGCCGCTGGCAGCGGCGCGCGAGAGCACGTCGAAGGTGGCCGCGAAGGTGGTGGCGATGCCGGTGACCTTCACGTCGGGGTCACCGTCCTTGAAGGTGTCGACGGTGTCGCGCAGCTGCCGTTCGCAGGGGGCGTGGCTCTTGATCCGCGCGATCACCTCGCGCGCGGTCGGCGCCGGTTCGGCGCGCGCGTCCGGCGCGAAGATCAGAAGCGATGCGATCAGCGACAGCGTCAGTCCGGTCCGCGTGCGCGCCTGCATGGCTCGAGCTAAACACGAATGCGCGCCGACCACACATGGCGCTCGGAAAGGATTTCGCCGCTTCGAATATCAGTTGTGCTCGCGATCCCGATGCTTATCCTGAAGGCGGATCGCAAGCGGCGCGGGCGTCGGGTCTGGGTGGCCGCTGCATCCACCGCCATAGCGGCGAGGAACGCGACGAGCGCGCGGATCCCGCCGAGCGTCGGCGCCAACGGACGCCTCCGGCCCCCCGTGTAGATTTTTTCTAAAGTACGTGGGGCAATCTCCGATACTAACCGGAGGCCACGATCCGTTCGGTGACCGCGCGTACCCGGGTCCTGCGGGCCCGGCCGCGCATCCCGTCGCGTCGATCGTCCATCCACCCCTTGCGAGAGGGAGAGATCCATTGATCCATACGACGAAGATCCGCTGGAGGACTGTGCTGTGTGCCAGCGCCGCAGCCGCGCTGTCCGGGTGCACGGGCCAGATCATCGACCCTGGCGGCGGGCCCAAGTCGGGCAACCCGGGATCGGAGGGGCCGTCCGGTGAAACGCCGCCGCCGTCGGGCGAGGTGCCGCCGGGGGTGAGCCCGGGAGCACCGGGCCAGATGGTGGTGCCGGGGCCGCCCCTGCGCAGCGCGGGCACCAGCCGGCTGACCCGCCAGGAGCTGTCCCGCTCGATCAAGCGGCTGCTGGGCGCCGACGCGCCGGTGGACGTCACCCTGCTTCCGGAAGACACCCTCACCCCCTTCGACAACGACGTGCAGGAGCAGTCGCCGTCCATGCTGCTGGCCGAGGGCGTGGAGGCGATCGCCGGCGACGTGGCCACCTGGGCCGTGGCCACGCCGGCGCGGCTGCAGACCATCGTGCCGTGCACGCCGGCCAGCGCCGCCGACGCGGACTGCTTCGGCAAGTTCCTTCAGGGCTTCGGCCGCCGGGTGCTGCGGCGCCCGCTGGACATGGACGAGACTCGGTCGATGACGGAGGTGCTCTCGTACGCCCAGAGCTCCGGGCGCTTCGCCGACGCGGTGGCGGTGGCGCTGCGGATCTTCCTGCAGCACCCGGAGTTCCTGTACCGGGTCGAGCCGGGCGTGCCCACCTCCGGCAACCAGATCCGCCTCACCGCCTGGGAGACCGCCACCCGGCTGTCTTTCCTGCTGCAGGGAATGACCCCCGACGATGGGCTGCTGAACGCCGCCGCCGCCGGCGAGCTGGACAGCGCGGCGGGCCGGCTGCACCAGGCCCAGCGCCTGCTGGCCGCCGAGGAGGGCAAGCAGCAGCTGCGCCGTTTCCACGCCCTGTGGCTGGGCTACTCGCGGCTGCAGTCGTTGCCCCTGGCAGACCAGTTGCGGACCGAGACCGACGCCCTAGTGGATCGGGCCACCGAGGCGGGGCGCGACTATCGCTACCTGCTGATGGCCGACGAGACCCGCGCCGCCGCCGAGCTGGCCTCGCAGTACGGTCTGCCCGCGTCGCCCGACGCCTCGGGCTGGGTCAGCTACCAGGGCAGCCCCCGCCGCGGGATCCTGTCGCACGGGATGTTCGCCGCCGCCGGCGCGAAGTTCTCGGATACCAGCCCCACCCGGCGGGGCAAGTTCATCCGCGAGCGTTTCCTGTGCGACCCGGTGCAGCTGCCGCCGCCGTCGGTGAACGTCGATGTCGACCTGCCCCCGCAGTCGAAGACCCCGGGCGCCTGCAAGATCCAGCGCTACGCCGAGCACCGGGACAACCCGGCCTGCGCCGGCTGCCACGCCCGCATGGACCCGATCGGCTTCGGTCTCGAGAACTTCGACGAGGTGGGACGCTACCGCGACCACGACAAGGACCGGCCCGAGTGCCCGATCGACGGGGTGGGGCAGCTGGACGAGGCCACCACCTTCCACGGCGCCAAGGAGCTGGCCGGGCTGATCGCCCAGTCGCCGCGGCTCAGCGCCTGCGTGGGTGAATATTTCATGCGCTTCGCCGCCGGCCGGCAGCTGGACGACGACGACCGCCCGCGGGCGCGCTGGCTGGGGGTCGAGCTCGAGGAGAACGGCAACAGCTTCGTCGAGATGGTGCTGGCCTACGTGTCGCACGAAAACTTCCGTTACCGCGAGGAGTGAACGATGGCTCGGGGTTTCTCTCTGCACAGACGGGCGCTGCTCAAGGGCGCCTTCGGCTCCGCGGTGGCGCTGCCGCTGATGGAGGCCATGCTGGATCGCAAGGCCTTCGCGCAGGCCGCCGCTCCCCGCCGGTTCGTGTTCGTCTACTGCGGGATCCCGCCGGTGGGCGAAGACGTCGACGACAAGACCGGCAAGCCGCAGCAGTTCGTGATCCCGGATGCGTCCGGGGCCTTCAGCGCGCCGTTCAAGGTGGGGCTGGAGCCGCTGGAGACGCAGGGGCTCAAGTCCGACACCACCGTGATCTCCTCGCTGCGCATCCCCCGCACCGGCTCGGGCAACGGCCGGCGCTACGGCAGCACCGGGTTTCACTACGAGACCATGGGTCCCATCGTCTCGGGCGTCTCCGATCCCGCCGACGAGTTCTCGCGCTACGCGCTGGGGCCCTCCTGCGACTGGGTGGTGGCGGACAAGATCGGCGCGGCCACCCGCTTTCCGTCGCTGGTCTACATGGTCCAGTCGGCCGAGCACACCGCCGGCTACACCATGGACTACGTGTCGTTCCGTCCGCGCCCCAACCCCGGCCGCTACGACCCGCCGACGGTGCGCAATGACCCGATCGTCTCGCCGCGGGTGGCCTTCGACCGCCTGTTCACCGGCTTCACCCCGCCCACCGACGGTGGACCTCCGCCCCCGCCCGACCCGGAGCTGAAGAAGCGCGCCGACATCCTGGCCCGCGTGCAGCAGTCCTACAGCCGGCTGAAGCCCAAGCTGGGAGCCGCCGACCGCCAGCGTCTGGACCAGCACCTGGACAACGTCCATGCGCTGGAGCAGCGGGTGAACGCCAGCCTGGCGCCGCCGCCGGCCGCCCCCAGCAGCGGGCGCTGCAAGCTTCCCACCCGCCCCGACGCCGACCCGACCGCCTCGAAGGGTTACGCCAACGAGGACCTACGCGCATCCAACTTCGTCGACCTCATGTACACGGCCTTCGCCTGCGATCTGTCGCGGGTGGCCTCGTTCGAGCTGACCTCCAGCATGTCGGGGATCGTGTTGCCCACCTCGCTGGGCATCACCTACCGCAACTGGGATGGGTCGGCGCTGTCGGCGCCGCCGCTGCACGAGGCGACGCACGGGCAGGGCAACAACCTCTCGGTGGCCGAGTGCATCCGCTGGCACATGAAGCACCTGGCCAGCCTGGCCAAGAAGCTGAAGGACACCCCCGACGTCAACGGCACCATGCTCGACAACACGGTGATCGTGTTCGCCATGGAGGCGGGGCTGGGCAGCACCCAGCTGCAGGGCGGGAACATCGTCGGCGAGCGCCCGCCCCACACCAGCGAGGGGATGATGGCGGTGGTGGTCGGCGGCAAGGCCCTGGGCATGCAGCTGGGCAGCCACATCGTGGCGAGCGGCAGCCATCCCGCGGGTGTGTCCCTGACGGCCATGAAGGCGGTGGCTGGAACCCAGATCACCGCCCTGGGCGAGATCTCCGCCGAGATCCCCGGCCTGCGCGCCTGATCGACCTTCTTCGACCGCGGAACCCCCCGACCGGTGTAGCGTGTGCCTCCGTTGCCACCGGAGGTCCGCATGCGCCACCCGCTCGCCGTCGTTGTCGCCGTTCTCCTGCTTCCGCTGGCCCCCGCCCGGGGGGCCACCGTCGACGAGATCGTCGCCCGCCACCTGCAGGCGCTCGGCGGTGTCGACAAGCTGCGCGCGATCAAGAGCCTGCGGCTGACCGGGGTGATCCGCTTCGGCGCCGACGCCGGGCGCGAGATGGCCTACGGTGATCTTTACAAGCGGCCCGGTCAGGTGCGCAACGAGGTGACCCTGCAGGGGTTGACCGCCGTCGACGCGTACGACGGCAAGGAGGGCTGGAGCGTCGAGCCGTTCGGCGGCCGCCGCGACCCCGTGCGCGCCTCCGCCGACGACGTCAAGAATCTGGCCCAGGCCGCCGACCTCGACGGCCCGCTGGTGGACTGGCGACAGAAGGGGCACCGGGTCGAATACCTGGGCACCGAAGACGTGGACGGCACCGCCGCCCACAAGCTGCGGGTCTTCCTCAAGGACGGAGACGTCGTCTACATGTTCCTCGACACCGAGACCATGCTGCCGATCCGGATGACCCACATCGCCCGGCGGCGCGGGACCGAGCGGATCAGCGAGACCGACCTGGGCAACTACGAGCGGGTGGCCGGCGTCTGGATGCCCTTCTCCTTCGAATCGGGGGCCAAGGGCGCTCCGCGCAGCAGCCGCATCCTGATCGAGCGGGCGGAGGTCAACGTCGACGTCGACGACTCGGTCTTCCGCTTTCCTGCTTCCGGCAGCGCGGTCAGCCGGGTGGTGGTGGCCGGCAAGGACGCGGCCCCACCGGCGCCGGCGGCGGCGCCGAAGAGCGCCGCCGGCGCCGCCCCCACCATCGACGCGGGGGTGATCTCGGGCCTGGACGCGCGCAACATCGGCTCGGCGGCGATGAGCGGCCGGATCTCCACGGTGACCGCGCGCAACGAGGACGGCAAGACCATCGTGTTCGCCGGTGCCGCCTCGGGCGGGGTGTGGCGTTCGCTCGACGGTGGCACCACCTTCAAGCCGGTCTTCGACAAGAGCGCGGTGCAGTCGATCGGATCCATCACCATCGACCCCGGCAACCCGCGCAACGTCTGGGTGGGCACCGGCGAGAGCTGGACCCGCAACTCGGTCTCGATCGGCGACGGCATCTACAAGTCCACGGACGGCGGCGAGACCTGGAGCAACATGGGCCTGCGCGAATCCGAGCGCATCGATCGCATCCTGGTGCACCCGAAGAACGGCGACGTGGTCTACGCCTGCGTCCCTGGCAAGCTGTGGAGCGACAGCGCCGATCGAGGCGTCTACCGCACCGCCGACGGAGGCAAGACCTGGGCGCTGGTGCTTCGCGGGCCGAATCTGTCCACCGGCTGCTCGGGCCTGGCCATGGACCCGAAGAACCCCGACGTGCTGCTGGCGGGGCTGTGGGACTTCCGGCGCAAGGGATGGACCTTCCGGTCGGGCGGCGAAAACGCCGACAGCCCCAGCGGCAGCGGCCTTTACCGCACCGCCGACGGCGGCAAGAGCTGGACCGCGCTGACCGCCCAGAAGAACAAGGGCCTGCCCCCGCCGCCCTGGGGCCGGATCGAGGTGGCGATCGCCCCCTCGGACGCGCGGCAGGTGTACGCCTTCATCGAGAACAAGGAGTCCGCGCTGTATCACTCCGCCGACGGCGGCGCCACCTGGGAGGCGCGCGACCGCAGCCAGGGCATGGTCTGGCGGGCCTTCTACTTCGCGCGCCTGGTGGTCGACCCCACCCGGCCCGATCGGGTGTTCAAGGCGGGCGGGTCGCTGATCGTCAGCGACGACGGCGGGCGCAGCTTCACCGGCGCGGCGGGCAGCTCGCACGGCGACTGGCACGACGTCTGGATCGATCCGGCGAACCCCAAACACGTGCTGGGCGGCGACGACGGCGGCTTCTGGACCTCCTGGGACGGCGGCAACCGCTGGTGGAAGTCCGACAACCTGCCCGTGTCGCAGTTCTATCACGTCAGCCTGGACGGCAAGGACCCCTACCAGGTGTACGGCGGCCTGCAGGACAACAGCTCCTGGGTGGGCGACTCGTCGTATCCGGGCGGCATCACCAACGCGCGCTGGGAGAACCTGTACGGCGGCGACGGATTCTGGGTGGTGGTGGACCCCACCGACCCGCAGGCGGTCTACGCCGAAGCGCAGGGCGGCTACATCGGCCGGGTCGACCGCCGCACCTACGCCTCGCGCGACATCCAGCCCAAGGCCAGCTACAAGGAGAAGCTGCGCTTCAACTGGAACGCCCCCATCGCGGTCAGCCCCACCCGCAAGGGCACCGTCTACCTGGGCGCGCAGTTCCTGTTCCGCTCGCGCGACCGCGGCGACAGCTGGGAGCGCATCTCGCCCGATCTGACCAGCAACGATCCCGCCAAGCAGAAGCAGGAGGAATCGGGCGGCGTCACGGTCGACAACTCGGTGGCCGAGATGCACACCACCATCTATTCGATCAGCGAGTCGCCGGTGGACGCGCGCGTGATCTGGGTGGGCACCGACGACGGCAACCTGCAGTTGACCCGCGACGGCGGCAAGAGCTGGAGCAACGTCGTCGGCAACGTACCCGGCCTGCCGAAGAGCTCGTGGGTCAGCTGGGTGGAGGCCAGCCGGTTCAAGCCCGGCACCGCCCACGCGGCCTTCGACCGCCAC
The DNA here is from genome assembly GCA_046734815.1 of Myxococcota bacterium. Classification (GTDB taxonomy): domain Bacteria; phylum Myxococcota_A; class Polyangia; order Fen-1088; family Fen-1088; genus CAVYGB01. The sequence continues at coordinate 9,621 of JBKPRZ010000642.1, forward strand.
AGCTTCGGGGACATGGACCCCTGGTTCTTCCGCACCACCGACTACGGCAAGACCTGGAGCCGCATCGCCACCGCCAAGCAGGGCGTGCGCGGCTACGCCCACGTGATCAAGGAGGACGTGGTCGAGCCGGGGCTGCTGTTCGCCGGGACCGAGTTCGGCCTGTGGGTCTCGCTGGACACCGGCGCCAGCTGGGCGCAGTTCAAGGGCGGCGACTTCCCCAACGTGGCGGTGCGCGACCTGCAGGTCCACCCGCGCGAGCACGACCTGGTGCTGGCCACCCACGGCCGCGGCATCTGGATCGTCGACGACCTGACCCCCCTGCGCAGGCTGGCCGGCGACACCCTGGCCCGGCCGGTGGCCTTCCTGCAAAGCCGTCCGACCCAGCAGCGCATGCCCGCCTCGGCCGGCTGGGTGGAGGGCGACGCCAAATTCGAGGGTCGCAATCCTCCCTCGGGCGCGGTCATCACCTATTACCAGCGCAGTCGGCACATCTTCGGCTCGTTGAAGCTGGAGGTGCTGGACCCGCAGGGCAAGGTGGTCGACACCTTGCCCGCCAGCAAGCGGCGGGGGATCAACCGGGTCACCTGGTCGATGCAGGTCAAGCCGCCGCGGGTGCCGCGGGCGGCGCAGGTGGCGGGCAGCGCCACCCAGGGCCCGCGGGTGGTGCCGGGCCGCTACACCGTGCGGCTGACCAGCGGCAGCGAGGTGATCGAGACGCCGCTGGAGGTGGCGCTGGACCGGCGGGCGCCCTACAAGGTGGCGGACCGCAAGGCCCACTTCGACGCCGCCATGAAGGTGCACGCCCTGTTCGGCGACATGAGCGCGCTGGTCGACCGCCTGGACGCCGCCCGCGCCGCCACCGAGGCGCGCGCGAAGAAGCTGCCCGCCGGCGACCCGCTGCCCGGCAAGCTGCGTGGTCTGGCCGGCAAGCTCGAGGAGATGAAGAAGCAGATCGTCGCCACCAAGGAGGGTGGGGCGATCACCGGTGAGGAGCGCATCCGCGAGCACCTGGACCTGCTGTACGGCGCGCTGATGAGCTGGGAGGGCCGGCCGGCCCGTTATCATCTCGAGCGCATCGAGGCCCTCCGCCACGAGCTGGGCGACGTGGCCCACGCGCTGGACGAGTTCATCGCCAAGGACCTGCCCCCGGTGGACGCCGAGCTGCGCAAGCACAACCTGGACCCCATCCCCACCGCCAAGACCGCCAGCCTGTCACCGCCGGTCGACCCCGACACCGCCCTGGCCGACCTGCGCTGCCTGCACTCCCGCGGCACCAGCTGCGCCGCCCCGACGGCGACGATGGCGGCCGAGCGCGACTGATCGCGGTGGGGCGGGGGTCTGCCGCGGGAACCTTTCGCCCCGGTTCCCGTGTTATCCCCGCCCCATGAGGAGGTGCCGGGTAGGCCCGCGGTTGAACGGCGTTCAGTGCGCCCTCCTGCTCCCTTTTCTTCTGGCGCTCGCCTGCCGCGCCGGTTCACCGGCCGGGGCGTCGATGCCGCCGGAGGGGGGAAGCTCCGGGGCGGGCGGACGTGCCGGTGGTGGGGCGGGTGGGGCGCCCGCGCCCACGGCCGGCTCGGGCGGCAGCGGCGGTGGCGCGCCCGCCGCCACCGACGGCCGTCCGGCGACAGACGCCGTGCCCCTGGCAGACGCTGCGCCGCCGATCCCCAAGATCAGCGTCCTCACGCAGCGCTACGGCAACGCCCGCCTGGGCTGGAACAGCCAGGAGGCGGTCCTCACGCCCGCCGCGGTGGCCTCGCCCGCCTTCGGCAAGCTGTTCTCCCGCAGCGTCAAGGGGCACATCTACGCCCAGCCGCTGGTGGTGCCCGACCTGGACCTGCCGGGACAGGGAAAACACGACGCCGTCTTCGTCGCCACCCAGGCCAACCGGGTCTACGCCTTCGACGCCACCGATCCGGCGCAGGACCAGCCGCTGTGGACCGCCGACCTGGGCGCCAGCGTCCCGTTCGTGCCCATGGAGTCGCCCGACTTCGCCACCCGCGGGTTCTGCGGCTGCCAGGACATCTTCCCCGAACTGGGCATCACCGCCACGCCTGTGATCGATCCGGCCAGCGGCACGCTGTACGTGGTCAGCAAGCACCTGGGCCCGGGCGACGTGTTCTTCCTGCTGCTCTCGGCTCTGGACCTGCGCACCGGCGCCCAGAAGCCCGGCAGCCCGGTGAAGATCCTCGGCTCGGCCCCGGGCACCGGCGACGGCGCGGTCGACGGGCGGGTGGTCTTCGATGCCCGCCGCCACAACGTGCGGGCCGGCCTGCTGCTGCTGCAGGGGCGCCTGTACCTGGGCTTCACCTCCCACGGCGACACGCCCCCGTATCGCGGCTGGCTGATGGCCTACGACGCCGCTTCGCTCAAGCAGACCGCGGTCTGGCTGACGGTGGTCAACGGCGGCGGCGGCGCCATCTGGATGGCGGGCGCCGGCCCCGCCGCCGACGACCAGGGCAACATCTACTTCAGCACCGGCAACGGCACCGTCACCACCGGCGAGCGTCCCGATCTGTCGCACGCGGTGGTCAAGATCGGCACCGCCGGCGGCGGGCTGCGCCTGCTCGACTGGTTCGTGGCCGGTGACTGGGAAGCCTTCAACGCGGTGGACGTGGACTTCGGGTCCTCCGCCGTCCTGGTGTTGCCGGGCACCAATGCCCTGCTCACCGCCGGCAAGTCCGGACCGGCCTACCTGCTCGATCGCGGCAACCTGGGCAAGTTCGCCGCCGGCGACAGCCAGGTGTTGCAGCGGGTGCAGTTCGCCGCGCCCAACACCATGTACCAGCACCACGCTGGCTTCGCCTACTGGGAGGGTCCGCTGGGGCCGATGGTGTTCGACTGGCCCTCGGTCGGCCCGCAGTCCCAGCCCGGCAAGCTCCTGGGCATCAAGCTCAGCGGCGGCCGGCTGGGCACCACGCCCGCGCTGGTGGGTCCCGTTTCGGTCATGGGCAAACCGGGCGCCAGCGTGGCCATCTCGTCGAACGGCACCCGCGACGGCGTGGTGTGGGGCTACGCCGCCGAGGTCAGCTCGCTGGACAACAACACCCAGGCGATGGCCCTGCCGGGCATCCTGCGCGCCTACGACGCCAGCACCCTGCGCCCGCTATGGGACAGCAGCAAGAACGCGGCCCGCGACGCCCCCGGCACCTGGGCCAAGTTCGTCACCGGCACCGTCGCCAACGGTCGCGTGTACCTGCCCACCTTCGCGGATCGCCTGGTGGTGTACGGCCTCAGCGGCGCGCCCGTTCCCGCGCCGGGAGCTCCCGCTGCCGACGCCGGCGCCGGCCCCCCGCCGACGGTGCCCGCGCGTTGCGAGCCGCCCGCCGACCCCGAGGCGCCCGCCGCCCGGCTCAGCCAGACCGGCTGCGTGGACCCGCGCGATCCCACCCGGCCCGCCGCCGGCCTGGTCC
>JBKPRZ010000643.1:0-10658 GCA_046734815.1 Myxococcota bacterium
GGGCGGGGCTGTGGCCGCAGCTGGACTGGCGGGGCAGCGACCGCGCGTTGCTGGGCAGCTTGACCGCGCTCGGCGCCTGGAACGGCCTGCTGGCCCCGGCGCTGGGGCACGCCACCGAGGCCACGGTCAGCAGCCGCGAAACCGCCGGCGGCGTGCTGGTCGGCGCCGGCGCCGGCTCGCTGGTCGCCACGGCGCTGGTGCCGTCGCTGGACCTCGACCCCGACCTGATCGCCAACGCTCTGGCGCTGGACGCGCTGCTGACCGGCGCGGGCGCGGGCGCCGGCGCTCTGGTCAGCCAGCGCTACGATGCCCCGTTCTGGGGCGCGCTGGGCGGCGGCGCGGCCGGTCTGGTGCTGGGCGCGGGCCTGCATCGATCGATCGAGCTCGATGACCGCCGCGAGCCGCTGCTCACCCTGGCCTCGATCGAGGGGCTGTGGTTCGGCGGCTGGATGCCGTTCCTGCTGCGCCCGCGCGATCGGGTCACCAGCGGCCAGCTGGTCGGCGGCCTGGCCGCGGGCGGCCTGGGCGGCGCCGCGCTGGCGACCCTGGCGGGCTCGGTGGTGCAACCGGACGCCGCCGAGGCCAGCACCGTCGCGCTGACCACCGGGATCGGCGCCTCGCTGGCCGGCGGCTCGGCGCTGATCGCCGACGAGCTGCCGGGCCAGGGTCGCGTGGGGCTCCTGCTGGGCGGCAGCGCCGCCGGGCTGCTGGTGGGCGGGCTGGGGGCGCGCAGCATCGACCTGCGCGCCGGCGCCGGCTACGCGTCCATGGGCACCTTGCTGGGCGCCTCCGAGGGGCTGGTGTTCGCCTGGGCGGGACGCGCGGACGGCGGCGCGGACTACGGCGGCGCGGCGCTGGTGGGCGCGGGGCTGGGCTCCAGCCTGGGTCTGGTGGTGGCCAGCAACCCGCGCTGGATGCAGGGGCGCGGACTGCCGGCCGCTGGCTTCGCGGGCTGGGGCGCCTGGATGGGAGCGTTCGGCGGCGCGCTCATCAACCGCGACCCGCACGAGGTCACCTTGGGCGGTCTGGCCGGCGCCAACGCCGGCATGCTGGCCGGCCTGGGCCTGCTGGCCTCCGGCGCGGTCGAGCCGCGCGACTTCGGATGGCTGAGCGCCTTCGGCGCGGCCGGCACGGTGGTCGGCGGCGGCGTGGGCGCGCTGTTCTCCACCCGCACCGACCCGCGCCCCGCGCTGGCCGGCCTGCTGGTGGGCCCCGCCGTGGGGCTGGCCAGCGGCGCGCTGGTGCTCCCGCATCTGCGCACCATCGGCCGCGCCGCCACCGCGCCCGCCGTCGCACGCGCGAACACGTCCGACGCGTCCGCGGTCGCCGCCTCCAACCCGACCGAGCCACCCACCTCCGACCGGTCCGCGACCAACAGCAGCGCCCCCGATCGCCTGCTCTCGTCACCCGAGCTGTGGGAAGCCGCCCGGCGCGAGCACCCCTCGCTGGCCAGGCGCATCCGGCGCAGTTTTGGCGTCAGCCAGCTGATGCCGGTGATCGGCTCGATGCCATCCGGCGATCCCGCCGCCGGCCCACCGCCGTTCGTGCTCGGCGTGGCCGGGCTGTGGCACTGACCGTCACCAAAGAAACGGTTCGACCGGCATGTCGCTGGGCGACGTACCGACGGACAGCGGCGGCGGCTGCCAGGACCGTTGACCGCCGGGAGGTCGAGGCCTATTCTCGCGGCCGCTACGAAATCCTGCAGAAAACCCGCGAAAATCGGAGGCAGCGGTATGAAGACACCCCAGTGGATTTCCGGACTCGTGATCGGCCTGTGCGCGCTTGCGTCGGCGCCGGCGTTCGCCCAGCAGAAGTCGCTGTACGAACGTCTGGGCGGCGAGCCGGCCATCACCGCGGTGGTCGATGACTTCACCGCCCGCGCGGCGGCCGACCCCAAGGTCAACTTCCTGCGCGGTGGCAAATACGCCAACGTCGACGTCCCCAAGCTGAAGAAGCACCTGGTGAACCTGGTCTGCTCGGTCACCGGCGGCCCGCAGAAGTACACCGGCCGTGACATGAAGACCCTGCACAAGGGCATGGGCATCAGCGACGCCGAGTTCGACGCCCTGGCCGGCGACCTGGTCGCCAGCCTCGACAAGTTCAAGGTCCCCGCCAAGGAAAAGGACGAGCTGCTGAAGATCGTCGGCTCGACCCGCGGCGACATCGTCGAGGTCAAGGGCGCCCCCACCCCCGCCGCCACCGACAAGCCCGCCCCCAAGAAGGGCAAAGCCAAGGGCAAAGCCAAGGGCAAGAAGAAGGCGTAACCAGACGGGGAAGAGGGCGCTTCGCGCCCCCTCCCCCGAGCCCTCTCCCCACACGGGGCACACATCCCGCAAAAGCAACGACTCTCTCCGGCGGGCAAAGCCCGCCTCCGAACCCAGAAAGTGGACGTCAGGTAGAGACGCTTCGCCTCTCCCCGACGTCCACTTTCTGCGTTCGGAGCCAGGCTTCGCCTGGCGCAGACACACGCCACTTTCCGCAATCTGACGCCCACTTTCTGCGTTCGTAGCCAGGCTCCGCCTGGCGAAGACACACGCCAATTTCCGCGTGATTTCACCTGGCCCTGTCCCTCCGGGGGAGAGGGCTCGGGGGAGGGGACGCGGGTCTGCCCGCGTCCTCTTCCCCGTCTCTTAAAACGCCTGCCGGAAGCCGGAGGAGAAGCGGCCGGGCAGGCCGGCGACGGTGTGGCCGCGGGCGGTGGGGGGGCCGTCCCGCAGGGCGACGGCCCAGTCGACACGCAGCACGTAGAAGTTGAGCTGTGGGATCAGCAGGCGCAGGCCGACCCCGACGTCGTGGTACGCACGCAGGTCGGACAGCTGCTCGGCGGCGTCGCCGATGTCGTAGAAGGCGACCGCACCCAGCCGCAGCGCCCAGATAGGCAGCGGGCGCGAGCGGGCCTCGATATGGCCCAGAAAGCGCGCCTGCCCGGAGAGCTCACCGATCCCGTAGCCGCGCAGGCCGGTGTCGCCGCCCGCGGTCAGGTACACGTCGGGGCGCGTGTTCCGCAGCAGCACGCTGCCGCCCAGCTCGGACACCAGCCGCACCGCCCGCAGCAGCATCGGTGAGGCCAGCGTGATTCCCGCCGCGCGCGACTCGTCGACCAGCTGCCCGCGCCGGATGCGCGCGCCCCAGCTGACCGCCACCCGCTGAAACCCGTCACCCAGATCGAATGACCAGCCCGCGCTGGCCGCCAGCCCCACCTGCTCGACCTCCGAGCCCAGCCACTCGGCGGCGTGAGAGACCGACGCCGATGCCGCCGGCCCCAGCTGGGCGTCCTCGCGCAGGTCGTAGGTCTCGTAGTCGCGGTACACCCGGTAGTTCGGGGTGAACAGCGAATAGCCCGCGTAGATCGACGACACCCGCTCGGACAGCGGGAACACCTGGGCCGCGAAGGCCGCCCGCACCATCGGGTCCTCCGAAGGAAACGACTCGTGAAACCGCGGCCGCACCTCGCTGAACGAATAACCGCCCGACACGCGCTGGATCACCCGCCGCCCGAACGAGCGCACCAGCGAGGCGCCGGCGCTCTTCCGCCGCACCTTATAGATGTAGGGCAGCGCCTCCATCCCGGGCGTGCCGCGCAGATCCACCGGGTACAGCCCCTCCTGGAGGTAGCGGCGGACCACCCCGTCGGAATAACCGCCCGACAGGCTGGCCCCCCAGCGGCTGGCCAGCGAGAACAGCGGGTAGCTGACCTGGGCGCCGAACGAAGATCCCTCCTTCCGGTCGGTGGCGCGGTCGTAGGCCACCCGGTACGAGACCGAGAAGGTGAGGCGCGTGCCAGCCACGTTCGAGTCGAGGTAGCTGGGCCCGAAGGTGTAGTTGCCGCGCAGCAGATCGAACCCGAACGCGGCCTTCTTCCGCCAGCCGAAGAGGTTGTTCTCGGACAGCGAGGTGGTCAGGAAGACCAGCACGTTGCCCTCCTGGCGGTAGTCGGTGTTGAAGCGCAGGCTCCAGACGTCGCGCGTGACCACCAGCAGGTCCACCTGGCCGGGCTGGGTCGACTGCACCGGCAAGATGGCAACCAGGCCCGAGAAGTCGGCGTCGCGCAGGTTGCGGACCGTCTCCTCCACCAGCGCCTCGTCGTACGGCTCGCCCGCCTTCTGCAGCACCTCGCGCCGGATGATCCAGTCGCGTGTGGTCCGGTGCAGGTAGTTGGCGAGCTGGAGGTAGCTGTCCCGCTTCGAGAACACCTCGTGATTGACCACGTGGATGGTGCCGACGGTCTTGCCCTCGGGCGCCGGATCCAGCCGCAGCCCCCGATCGGCCAGGGCCTCGTCCACCGCCTCGCGCTCCAACGTGCCCAGCGCCAGGTAGCGGGACGAGTCGGCCGCGGCGGCGGATGCCGCCTGCAGGCAGCAAAAAACCGGGGCGAGCAGCCAGATCGCCCCGGCGCGCATCAGCCGCCGAGAGCCTGCACCACCGCCGCGCCCGCTTCCCTGGTTCCGGCCGCCTTGCCGCCGCCGGGGACGAGATCCGCGGTGAGGACACCGGCCTCGATGGCCTGCCCCACCGCCGCCTCGACCGCCGCCGCCTCGGTCTCGAGGCGCAGCGAGTGGCGCAGCAGCATGGCCAGGCTGAGGATGGTGGCGTAGGGGTTGGCCACCCCCTTGCCGGCGATGTCGGGCGCGCTGCCGTGGATCGGCTCGTACAGCCCGCGGCTGCCCTCGCCCAGCGAGGCCGAGGGCAGAAGCCCCATCGACCCGGCCAGCATCGAGGCCTCGTCGGTGAGGATGTCGCCGAACATGTTCTCGGTGACGATGACGTCGAAGTCGGCCGGCCGCCGGATCAGGAACATGGCGCAGGCGTCGACCAGGATGTGCTCCAGCTTCAGCTTCGGGAACTCGCTGCGCACCACCTCCTCGGTGATCCGCCGCCACAGGCGCGAGGTCTCGAGCACGTTGGCCTTGTCCACCGAGGTCAGCTTGCCCCGCCGTTTCTCGGCGAAGCTGGCCGCCCGCCGCACCACCCGACGGACCTCGTCGGCGGTGTAGACGCACAGGTCGCTGGCCCGGTCGGGCTGCTTGGTCTTCTCGCCGAAGTAGATGCCGCCGGTCAGCTCGCGCACCACCAGCAGGTCCACCCCGGCCAGCAGCTCGGGCTTCAGCGGCGAGGCGTCGATCAGCTTGCGCTGGATCGCCACCGGGCGCAGGTTCGCGTAAAGGCCCAGCTCCTTGCGGATGCCCAGCAGCCCCTGCTCGGGCCGCACCTTGGCGTTGGGGTCGTCCCACTTGGGGCCGCCCACTGCCCCCAGCAGCACCGCGTCCGCCGCCCGGCAGATCTCCACCGTCTGGGGCGGCAGGGCCGTGCCGGTGGCGTCGATGGCGCAGCCGCCCAGCAGCCCCTCGCGCAGCTCGAACTGGTGCCCGAATTTGCGCCCCACCACCTCCAGCACACGCACCGCCTCGGCCACGACCTCGGGGCCGATACCGTCCCCGGGCAATACAGCTATGTCCGCTTTCATCGTCCTACGTCGATCCTGTTCCGGGCACGAACCCTCGCGAAGCCGCGCGCGCGAGTCAAGGGCATTTGCGCCCCCGCCGGCGGTCCGGCTCAACTCTTCAGGCTCAGCCGCCGCCGTTCGGCCCGACGGGCCAGCCGCTCCTGCAGGAAGATCAGCAGCGCCACGACGGGGACCGCCAGCAACAGCTTCGTCGCCAGCGAGCCCAGCTGCCCCCTCTCGCGGGGCAACGCCTCGCGCTGTTCGCGACCCCACCAGGCCCGCCACGCCTTCGCGTCCGGCTCGCGAACGCCCCGGTCGCCGGTGATCTGCAGCAGCACCCTGAGCGCGCGCGGGGCCAGCTCGGGTCGGTCCAGGGCGGCGATGAGGGGCTCGACCGCCGGGCGCTCCAGCTGCACCAGGGCCAGGGTCGCCTCCTTGCGCGGGGTGGTGACCTTCTCGGTGTTGCCGTTCGGATCGATCCATTCCAGCCCGGCGTCGTCGGCGAGCATGTCGATCATCAGCGGCACCGCCGGCTGCAGCTCACGCTGCCACCAGCGCAGGTCGGTGTGGCCCAGCAGCGAGAACCGCGACTGCCGGGCGATGACGTGCTGGATGGCGATGGCCCCCAGCGCCTTCTCGGCCCGGTCCGACGACCGCAGACTGGTGGTGCCCCGCTGAATGTCGGCGCGGTCGGCGCTGGACGGCGAGCACGACGCCGCGACCAGCACCGCCAGCAGGGCGGGACGCCACCTCCTGGTTCGATCCGCCTCGCTGAGGTCCATCATCGCCCCCTCTTATCATCCCGGAAAGCTGTGCGCGATCGGGTAGCGCCGCCCCGGTCCGAAGGCCTTGCCGGTGATCTTCAACCCCGGCGCTGCCTGCCGGCGCTTGTACTCCGACCGCAGCACCATCGCCACCACCTGATCGACCACCCGGGCGGGAAAGCCCCGGGCCACCAGCGCCTCCCGGTCCAGCTGGTTCTCGAGGTGCTCGTGCAGGATGGCGTCCAGCAGGTCGTAGGGCGGCAAGGTGTCCTGGTCGGTCTGATCCGGCCGCAGCTCGGCCGAGGGCGGCTTGGTCAAGGTCGACTGCGGGATGACCATCGTCTCCTCGTTCACCGCCCTGGCCAGCGCGTACACCATGGTCTTGGGCACGTCGCTGATCACCGCCAGCCCCCCGCACATGTCCCCGTACAGGGTGCAATAGCCGGTGGCCAGCTCGCTCTTGTTGCCGGTGGTCAGCAGCAGCGAGCCCAGCTTGTTCGACAGCGCCATCAGCATCGCGCCGCGCACGCGCGCCTGCAGGTTCTCCTCGGTGACGTCGGGCGCCCGCCCGCTGAACGCCGGCGCCAGGGTGCCGAGGTAGCTCTGGAAGACCGGGTCGATCGGGATCTCGCGCAGCTCGATGCCCAGGTTGCGGGCCAGGTCGGCCGCGTCGGTGCGCGAGCCCGGCGACGAATAGCGCGAGGGCATCGACACCCCCAGCACGTTGGCCGGCCCCAGCGCCCGCACGGCGATGCAGGCCACCAGCGCCGAATCGATGCCCCCCGACAGCCCCAGCACAGCCTTTGAAAACCCGCACCGCCGGGCGTAGTCGCGCGTGCCCAGCACCAGCGCCCCCAGCGCCGAGCGCACGTCGCTGGGGTCCAGCGGCCGCACCGGTCCGCTGCGCGCGTCCAGGTCCACCAGCAGGTAGTCGGTGTCGTTCTCCGCCGCGCGCGCGACGATCTCGCCGCGTTCGTCCAGCACCAGGCTCGAGCCGCCGAACACCAGGTCGTCGTGCCCGCCCACCTGGTTGACGAACACCAGCGGCTTTTTCCAGCGGCGGGCGGTGCCGGCCAGCATGCGCGGGATCAGGTGCCGCTTCTCGACGGTGTAGGGGCAGGCCGACACGTTGATGATGAGGTCGGCCCCGTCCGCCACCAGCTTCTCGATGGGATCCACCCGGTACAGCCGGTGCGGCCAGAAATCGGCGTCGTTCCAGATGTCCTCGCAGATCGATATGCCCAGACGCCGCCCCTGGAACGACGCGCAGGCCACCGCCGTGGCCGGCTCGAAGTAGCGCCACTCGTCGAATACGTCGTAGGTGGGCAGCAGCGACTTGCGGTGAACCGACAGCACCTTCCCGCGGTGAAGGAGGGCGGCGCTGTTGGCGATGCGGCGCCCCTCCGGACTGTCGGGCAGGCGCTCGGGAAAGCCGACGATGACCGCCGTCTCGCCGGTGCGTTCGGTCAGGCGGCCCAGGCTCCGGCGCGCCGCCTCGATGAAGGCCGGCCGTTCCAGCAGGTCGCGCGGCGGGTAGCCGGCCAGGGACAGCTCGCAGAACACCAGCAGGTCGGCCCGGTCCGCCTCCGCCCGACCCAGGGCCGACAAGATGAGGTCCAGATTCCCATCGAAGTCGCCGATGGTGGGGTTGATCTGCGCCAGCGCAACCTTCACGAAGTCCATCTTACCTCACGGTCGGCGGCCCGTCGCCGCGCCGCACCGGCCGTCGGCCGCGCTGGCAACCGCGTGGTAAGCTTTTGTTTCCAACGAGCCCACCTGCTCGCCCGACTGTTTCCTCATGACGACCGCCTTGCCTCGGCCCGATACCGGAGCTGAGGGCGATACATCCGGCGTGAAGAGCCTGGCCCTCATCGAGGCGCTCAAGCGCCCCGGGGAGATCGCTCGTACCCAGCGGATCTATGTCAACCGCAACCTGCGCCTGGCCCAGATCCAGATGGTCGGGTTCGACATGGACTACACCCTGGCGCTGTACAACCAGACCCGCATCGAGGAGCTGTCGGTCGCCGCCACGGTCAGCAAGCTGATCGCCAACAAGGGCTACCCGCCGGTGATCGCCTCGCTGAAATACGACCCTGCGCTGGGCATCCGCGGGCTGGTGGTGGACATGAAGCTGGGCAACGTTTTCAAGCCCGACCGCTACGGCACCCCCGGTCGGGTCCGGCACGGGGCGGTGGGGCTGACCTCGCGCGAGGTGGCGGCGCTGTACCAGCGCGAGCGCATGCGCCTGGGCGACCCGCGCTACGCCTGGATCGACACGCTGTTCGCGCTGCCCGAGGCGGTGATCTACGTCAGCCTGGTCGACTTCTTCGACGGCTTCACCGGTGATCGGCCGCCCTACCCGCAGCTGTGGCGGGACATCCGCGAGTGCATCGACCTCGCCCACCGGGACGGATCGATCAAGGCGCTGGTCGCCGCCGACCTGCCCCAGTACATCGAGCGCGATCCGTCGCTGGCCGAGGCGCTGCACCGGTTCCGCTCGTCGGGCAAGCGGCTGTTCCTGCTGACCAACTCGGACTGGGCCTACACCGACCCGGTGATGACCTACCTGCTCAACGACGCCCTGCCCGCCTACCCCAGCTGGCGCAACTTCTTCGACGTCATCATCGTCAGCGGCACCAAGCCGGCCTTCTTCACCGAGGAGCGGCCGTTCTTCGAGCTGGACGCCGCCGGCGCGGTGATCGAACGCCCCTGCGCCGGTCCGTTCCAGCGCGGCCGCGTCTACGCGGGCGGCAACCTGCGCGACTTCGAGGAGCGGGCCCGCGCGCGCGGCGCCGAGGTGCTGTACATCGGCGATCACATCTACGGCGACATGTTGCGCTCGCGCAAGTCATCCGCCTGGCGCACGGCCATGGTGTTGCAAGAGCTGGAGCACGAGGTGCAGGTCCACGACCGCATGACGCCCGATCACGGCCGCCTGGACGACATCGAGCGCCAGCTGCGCCACCTGGACGCCGAGATCAGCGACAAGCAGATGGTGCTGCGCACCCTGCAGCGGCGCGACTGGAGCGACGGCCAGCCGCTGGCCGAGGGCGACCTGGAGGCGGCCAAGCGCACCGTCAAGGAGACCCTGGATCGCCTGCGCAGCGAGCTGCGCGCCACGATGCAGGAGCACCGCAGGCTGGAGGACGCGCTCGACCTGGCCTACAACCCGCACTGGGGGCCCATGTTCCGGGAGGGTTACGAGATCAGCAAATTCGGCGAGCAGGTCGAGGCCTACGCGTGCGTCTACACCAGCCGCGTCTCGAACTTCCGTTTTTACTCGCCCAACCGCCACTTCCGCGGCCCGCGCGACCGCATGCCGCACGAAAGATAGACCGGCGCCGGCGCACCGGAACGAACCCGGTGCCGCCGCCGGTACACAGCGCTACGAACGGTAGCTACCGGTGGCGCTACCGATGGCCGTACCGAGCCTTGCCGCGCCCGACAGCGCGCCCCCGCACCGACGCACGCGTGGTACAAGAAAAGCGTTTTGCGCGCTCCCGCCGTGGCACCGTCCGAACTGGACCCGTCGAACGGGCCCAGACCTGCCGCGACACAAGTGCGGCGGGTAAGCCGGCTGCGTGCCCTCGCATCCGGATGGCGCCTGGAATACGGCGCGGCGATCGCCGGCGTCGCGGTGGTCACGTTGCTGCGCCTGCCCTTCGAGGGGGTGCTGCATGGACGAGCGCCGTACGTCCTTTATTTCCTGCCCATCCTGGCCACCGCCTGGTACTTCGGCGTCGGCCCCACCGTGCTGTCGGTGCTGCTGTCGGCACTCAGCGTCTGGTACGTGGTCGTCCCGCCGCACTGGTCTTTCAACGTTCACGAGCCCGGGTACAACGCCTCGATGGTGCTGTTCGTGATGGTGGCATCGGCCATGGTGTGGCTGGCCCGCGCCGCCGCCCGCACCCGCCGCGCGGCCGTCGAGAACCTGCAGGCGGCCACCGCCGAGATCGGCGTGCGCAAGGCCGCCGAGCGTGCCCTGTCGGATCAGCGCGAACGGTTCCGGGTCACCCTGGCCAGCATCGGCGACGCGGTCATCACCACCGACCGCGAGCTGCGCGTGACGTTCCTGAACGCGGTGGCCGAGCGGCTGACCGGCTGGTCGCTGCGCGAGGCGATGGGGCGGCCGCTGGCCGAGGTCTTCCCCATCATCAACGAGGACAGCCGGCAGTCGGTCCCCGACCCTTGCCAGAAAGTGCTGCGCACCGGAGGGGTCGTCGGGCTGGCGAACCACACCGCCCTGATCGCCCGCGACGGCACCGAGATCCCCATCGCCGACAGCGCCGCGCCCATCATCGACGCCGACGGCCGGATCCGGGGCGTGGTGCTGGTGTTCCGCGACGTCTCGCCCCAGCGCAAGCGCGAGAAGGAACACCAGCAGGCCGAGCACGACCGCGAGCAGCTGCTGACCAGCGAACGCGCCGCCCGCACCGACGCCGAGCGGGCCA
>JBKPRZ010000644.1:0-12357 GCA_046734815.1 Myxococcota bacterium
GGCAGGACCAGGCTGGCCTCGCCATGCGTCTCGGCAGCAAAGGCGGGTGTACCGGCGATGAACGACAGGACGGCGGCGAGCGCGGCCAGGAGGTGGACCCTGATTCTCATGGCCGTGTATTAGAATCGAACCGCCGCCAGAAGTCATCCACGGAAGGGCGCGGGCGCGCGCCTTGCCGCTGGGGTGACCGGCCGTGTGGCGGGCGGTGGGGAACCGGTGGTGGACGCGGGTGGGAGAGGAGCTACTCGCCCGGCTTGAGCACCACCAGCCGGTAGTTCGAGTAGCCGGCCTGGCCGCAGGAGTACAGCACCTCGGTCAGCAGGCGGTACGGGGTGGTCTCGTCGGCGACGATCATAAGCTCGCTGGCGAAAGAATCGCCGGTCAGCCCGGCCACCCGGCGCTCGCGGTTCGCGATCTTGGTCAAGGTGGTGACGATGGGCTCGATCTTGTAGCCGTTTTCACCCTCGGGCTTCATCGAGGGATCGACCTTGCCGTTGTTCACGCCCGCCACCGGCTGGCCCTCGACGATGATCACCCGCTTGGTGACCGTCACCGGAACCGCCTCCTTGGCCCGCAGCTGCGTCTGCGAGCGGGGGACCTGAAGGTTCTGGTCGAGGGTGATGAGCTGGGTCGAGCCGCTGAAGTTCTTCAGCAGGAACACCAGGATGATGGTCATCATGTCCATCATCGGGGTGATGTTCAGCTCGCGGATGGTCTCGGGCTCGGAGAGCTTGCGGGCGAAGGAGCGGATGGCCTTCTTCCCCTGCAACCGCGACATCTGTTGGGCCGATCCGGAGTTCATGGTCTCCCTCTCCCTCTACAGAATGCCAGCGGCGAACACCACGTCGGGAAACAGCATCTTGTGGCCGGTGTCTTCCCTCATGGCGTCCAGGGTCTCGATGACGATCCGGTACGGGATCTGCGCGTCGGCGTTGAAGGTGGCCTTGGTCTCGTCGGCGTTGTCGGGCAGCGCCTTGATCTCCATCAGCCGCTGGGTCAGCGCCTTGTAGTCGTAACCGCCGCCGGGCAGCTTCGGGATCGGGGCCAGGATGCCGCCCGACGCGCCGATGGTGAAGCCGGTGCTGCCGGCGGTGATGGTCAGGTTCAGCGGGGGCTTGGGCGGCTCGTCGGCGCTGGCCCCGCCGCCCGAGGACAGGGTGGGCAGGGTGACGTTCACGTTGCCGAAGCTGACGTTGTAGGCCACCGATGCGATGAGGAAGATGATGATGTTGGTGACGATGTCGAGGTAGGGGACCAGGTTCAGCTCGCCGGTCTCCTCCTCGGCCTCGTCCGAGTGGGACTTCATCCGCCGCATGGCGGCCCGGACTTGCTTGCGTGTCATCGTGGCAATCCTGGCTGCGTTTCCGTGTACCGGCGGGGGAAGAGGTGGATCAGGTGCGCGCGCCGCCGGAGGTGCCGGCGGACTCGGCCAGCAGGTTCTCCAGCTTCAGCGAGAAGGTCTCCAGGTCGGAGACCTGCTTCTTGGAGAAGGCCGACAGCACCGCGTGCGCGATGATGCAGGTGACGGCGATGCCCAGACCGAGCGCCGTGTTGTTGAGCGCCTCGGAGATACCGCGCGAGAGCATGGCCGTCTTCTCTTCCGGCTTGGCGGCGGCCACGGCGGCGAAGGCGGTGATCAGACCGAGCACGGTGCCGAGCAGACCGATGAGCACGGCGATGTTGGCCAGCGACCACAGGATCTGGATGCGCTTCTTCAGCAGCGGGCTGACGTCGACCAGGGTCTCCTCGATCGACTGAGCGATGGCGATCTCGCCCTTGTGCATGCGCTGCAGGCCCGACTTGGCCACCTGCGCGACCGGCGCGGTGGTGGCCGAGCACAGCTTGATGGCGCGGTCCACGTTGTTCGCCATCACGAGCTTGCGGATCTGCTCGAGGAAGGCTTTGGCGTTCACGCTGCTGCGGCCGAGAAAAAAGATGAGGCGGTCGACTATCAACGCCACGACGATGACGGAGCAGCCGAGGTTGAAGTACATCAGCGGCCCGCCTCTTTCCAGGAACTCTGCGAATGCTTGCATCTCAGCCTCCGCGAGCACGTGTGCTCGCCCAGGTTCTTTCTTTCATTGCCCCCGCGAAACCGCCTCTGCAACCGTGACCAATGAGACGTCTCCGCCTAAACCGAACGTGACTGTCCGCCGCCTATCTTAATGAGCCTGCCAGAGCTGTCAAGAGACGCGCGGCGTAGGGAACGGGCCGATATGTCCGGTTTCCTTGGTTTTTTCTCTCCGGTCCGACTCCGGTGTCAGTGTTTCGTACCCGTCTTCTGTACGTCTTTGGTATCCGTCTCCGGTACCCGGTCTTGGATCTGTTGTCGGTCACTGTCCCGTCTCGGTCTCGGTCGCTGTCGCTCGTTCGCTGTCGCTGGTTCGCTGTCGCTGACTCGGTCACTGCTCGGTCTTGGTCTCGGTGCTGGAAGGTGTGTCCGCGGGAGCTCGGTTGTCGTGAAGACTTCTTCGGTCGGATATTAGCGTTCAAGCCAGTCGGTATCTTGCAGTCGTGAGAACTGTCTGCGAGAGGGGTGTGACGTCCGTTCGCAGCCAGCTTGCGACCTGGACATCTCTCGGATGGCGGCGCGCCGGGCTTGAGGGGACAGCGTCACGATCGCGAAAGCCGGGGCCGGGGGGCTAGAAGGACACGTCGGAGAAGCGCCCGGCGCCGACCGGGGTGCGAAAAGCGGGGGGTAAGGTGCCCCGCCGGAAGGGGATCAGCCGGCTGCGCGGGGCGCTGGGCGGGGCTGGAGCGCCGGTTTCCGGGTTGGCGCGGGCCAGGACCACCCCGGCCGGTACCGGGAAGTCGCGCACGGGCTGCCCGTGCAGGGCGGCCCGCATGAAGTCCAGCCAGATCGGTACGGCAACCTGGCCCCCGGTGACGTCGTGGCCGATGGGCTTGAAGTCGTCCCGGCCGACCCAGACGCCACACAGCAGCTCGGGCGTGAAGCCGAAGAACCAGGCGTCGCGATAGTTGGTCGACGTGCCGGTCTTGCCGGCGGCCGGACGGCCCAGCGCCTGGGCCTTCTTGCCGGTGCCCACCTCCACCACACCTTTGAGCATGTCCGTGACGACGTAGGCGGTCTCGGGTGACAGACGCTGCGGCCGGTCGGGCGGCTGGCTGTGGTCCTCCAGCAGCCGGCCGTCCGAGTCGGAGATGCGCACGATGGAGACCGGTGAGACCAGCTGGCCGCCGGCCGGGAAGCTGGCCAGCGCGTAGGCCACCTCGGACAGACCCAGGTCGGCGGTGCCCAGCGCCAGGGACAGCGCCCGCGGGACGTCCGACAGCACACCCAGCCGGCGCATGGTCTCGATCACGGGATCGACGCCCATCTCGGCGGTCAGCTGGGCCGACACCGTGTTGATGCTCTTGGCGAGAGCGGTGCGCAGGGTGAGCGGGCCCAGGTATTCGGGCTTGTAGTTGTGGGGCGCCCAGATGCCGGAGGCCGTCTTGAAGCGGACCGGGGCGTCCCAGCGGATGGTCAGCGGGGTCAGGCCGCGGTCGATCGCGGTGGCGTAGATGAAGGGCTTGATGGCCGAGCCGATCTGGCGGCGTGACTGGATGGCGCGGTTGAACTGGCTGCGGGCGAAGTCGTAGCCGCCCACCATGGCCAGCAGGTGGCCGTCGTGCGGGTCCAGCGCGACCAGAGCGCCCTCGATGGTGGGGGTGCGGGCCAGGACCGCGGTCGGCACCGGGCGGGGCGGGGGCTTCTTGCCGGGGGTGGCTGGCGGCGGCTGGTCATTGTTCCGGAACTGCACCGGCAACACGTCGCCGGGCTCCACGGTCTCGCCGTGGGAGGCCTTCCAGGCCAGCACCTGGGCGGCGTCGGAGGGCTCGAGCTTCACCTGCAGCCCGCCCGAGGCGACGGTGACGGCAGGGGTCAGCGCGGTGACCACCGCCGCGTAGGTGGTGTCGGGGTCGGTCGGGAAGGAGGGGGGCGGCGGCTCGCGCGAGGCGCGGCGGCGGGCGGCCCAGGCCTCGCCGGCCACGTAGCGCGCCATCGGCTCGGACAGGTGCGAGCCGGGCTGGGTGGTGTCGATCAGCGCGGCCTGCGGCGGGGCGACCGGCACCAGCGCGCCGCCCTGCTCCTCGTCCTCGACCGAGAAGCCAGTGGGGGCCAGCGGGCGCGGCCGGCCGCGGGTCAGCAGCGCCCGTTGCTGCGGGTCCAGGCGGGCGATGGGGCCAGCGAAGCCGAGCCGGCGGGCCAGGTCTTCCAGGCCGCGCCGGACCGCCGCTTCGGCCGCCCGCTGCAGGTGCATGTTCAAGGTGGTGTGGATGCGGAAGCCCTTGGCCAGCAGCTCCTCGTTGCCGAATCGTTCGGCCAGGTGGCGGCGCACCGTCTCGACGAAGTAGGGCGCGGCCACGTTGGTCACGGCCCGGCGGTCGGTCACCAGCACCAGCGGCTCGCGGCGGGCGGTGTCCGCGTCGGTGGGCGACAGGTAGTGAAGCTCGACCATCTGGTCGATGACGTAGCGCTGGCGGGCCTGGGCGCGGGGGAAGTCGTGAAAGGGGGTGATGCGCGAGGGCGCTTTGGGCAGCGCCGCCAGCATGGCGGCCTCGCTCACGCTGAGGTCGGCCGGGCTCTTGCCGAAGTAGGCGTTGGCGGCGGCGGCGACGCCGTAGGCGCCGTAGCCCAGGTAGACGTGGTTGAGGTAGATGCCGAGGATCTGGTCCTTGGTCAGCTTGTTCTCGATCCGGAAGGCCAGCAGCGCCTCGCGCACCTTGCGGGCCAGCGAGCGCTCCTGGCCGACGATCAGCAGCTTGGCGACCTGCTGGGTGATGGAGGAGCCGCCCTGCACCACCTCGCCGGCGCGCAGGTTGGTCCAGGCCGCGCGCACGATGCCCAGGTAGTCGATGCCGTGGTGGTGGTAAAAGCGCACGTCCTCGGCGGCGACGAAGGCCTTCTTCACCGTGTCGGGCAGCTGGTCCACCGGCACCAGCACGCGTTTTTCGACGAAGAACTCGCCGATCATCTCGCCGTCGGCGCTGAAGATCTGGCTGGCGCGCAGCGGGCGGTAGTCGGTCAGCACGTTCAGGTTGGGCGGCAGGTCCGAGCGGAACTCGTGCACCGCCCAGCCGGCCAGCCCGCCCAGCAGGGCGGTGGACCCGACGGCGCTGCCGAGCAGGATGCGGATCAGAGAACGAAACCAGGGTCGCAGACGGGGCATGGGCTTTTCGACCCTCCCGGGGTCGTCTAGAAGATCGGGAATAACCGACGGGGATTGAGGGGGTTGTGGCTCCATCGGCGGCCGCAAGTGCCGATGAGGAGGGGCATGAGAGCGCCGCGTTCACGGGGGTGTGCGACGGGGTGGGGGGGCGGCGCGAAACGTGGGTGGGCGCTGGCCGCGCTGCTGGCGCTGGGGACGGGCCTGGCGGCGGGCTCGGTGCGGGCGGCGGCACCGGCGACGCCGCGGGCGCGCGAAGGGTTCGTGGTGCAGCCGTTCGTCAACACCAGGAGCTCGGGCATGCTGGAGTACCTGCGCTACGGAGCGCCGGCGGTGATCGCCGAGCGGCTGGCCACCCTGGCGCCGCTGCGCTTCGAGGGCCCGCCCGAGCTGTTCGCGAAGACGCCGGCGCCGACGGCGCGCTGGCTGGTGACCGGGGCGTACGAGCGGACGCGCGAGGGCAAGCTGGAGGTGACGGTGCAGGTTCGTCCGGCCGCGGCGCCCGACCAGATCGCGGGCCAGGCCTCGGCCACCGGGGTCAAGGAGCAGGGCGACCAGCTGGCCCTGCAGGCGGCGCTGGACGCGTTCAAGGCGACGCCCGGCGTGACCCTGCCGGCCGACGCCCCGGCGCTGGTCGGCAAGGGGCCGTTCGGCCGCGACCCCTACGTCTTCGTGCTGTTCGGGCGCGGCGTGGGCGCTTACCACGCCAACCGCGCGAACGCGGTCCGCTGGGAGCGCGCGCTGGACGTGCTGAACAAGGCGCTGCTGATCGATCCCCGGGTGCCGGAGACGCGGCGGTTCCTGGCGGTGGTCCACCTGGCCTCGGGCAAGACTGCCCAGGCGCGGGGCGCGCTGGGAGCGGCGCTGGAGCGGCGCTCGGACTACGCGGCGGCGCTGCGCATGCTGGCGGGCCTGGATCGGGCGGCGTCGCTGCCCACCGCGCGCGAGCGCTACGCGCGCCTGCTGGAGCTGGACCCACACGACCTGGAGTCCCGCCGCAGCTACGGCGACCTGCTGTCCGAGGCGGGGATGTTGACCGAGGCGCAGCGCGAGCTGGAGGTGGTGCTGGCCGCCGCCCCCGACGACCTGCGCGCGCGGCGCAGCCTGGTGCTGGTGCTGGCCGCCCGGCAGGCGGGCAAGGAGCTGTGTGCGGCGCTGGAGGAGGTGGTGCGCCTGGACCCCGAGAACATCGACGCGCGCATGGACCTGGGCGCAGCGTACATGAACGTGGGGCGGGCGGCCGATGCGGCGGCGGTGTACGAGGAGGTGCTGCGGCGGCGCCCGCGCCACGCCGGCGCGCTGAAGCTGGCCGCCGATCTGGCGCGCGAGCGCGGCGAGCTGGAGAAGGCCTCCAGCTACTACGCGAAGCTGCGCTGGATGGCGCCCGCCGATCCGCGGCCGGTGTTCCTGATGGCGGCGGCCCATGCCGAGGCGGGCAACCTCGAGCTGGCCGAGCGCCTGTTCGCCGAGGCGGCGCGTTTTCCGGGGATGCGCGCCGACGCGCTGTCGAACCTGGGCGCGCTGGCGCTCAAGCGGGGCGAGCCCCGGCAGGCGCTGTCGTACCTGGAGCGCGCCGCCAAGGGGGCCCCCGGCAAGGCGGGGGTGCGCTACAACCACGCGCTGGCGCTGCACGAGATGGGGCGCGATGGCGAGGCGCTCAGCGAGCTGCGCGCGGCCGAGACGGCCGATCCCGCCGACGCGGGGGTGCGCTTCCTGGCGGGCGTGGTGGCGCTGCGGCTGGGGTTGATCGACGAGGCGGTGACCAGCTTCCGCGAGGCGCTGCGGATCGACCCGAATCATCAGGACGCCCGGCACAACCTGACCTTGCTGGAGCCGCTGGCCCGCGGTCAGGAGGGGTCGCTGTCCTTCGAGAACGGAGACCCGCCCGAACCGGTACCCCCACCGCCAGCGCGGGCGCGGCCGCGCAAGTGAGCGGTCACTTGCTGCAGCGGACGGCCAGGGACCAGCCTTCGTACAGGTAGGCCCGGCGCAAGGTGCCGGTGGCGCCGCAGCTGCGGCGGTCCGAGCGCGGCAGCACGCACAGAGCGTGGGGGCCGGCGCGCGTGCGCACCGAGGCCTTCTTGCCCGGGGGCACCTGGCCCACCGGCAGCCCGTCGAGGGTCAGGGCCGAGGGCTCGGCGCAGCGGGTGTTGTCGATCTCGATCCAGATGGCCGGCCCGGGGGCGCTGTCGGCGGCGGGCTCGCCTCGACGGCCGCGGGTCGAGGGGGCATCAGCGGCGGCCAGGATGTCGTCGGTAGCGCCGAGGCGCCAGTGGGCCGGGTTGGACGGATCGGGCTCGTCGGCGTCGGCGCCGGGAGCGCCCGCGCCGGTGGTGGTCGGGTCGAGCTTGCAGCCGATGTGTTTCAGCTCTGCGCCCAGCTGGTCGTGGAAGGCCACCCGCATCTCGTGGTAGTCGCGCAGCAGGGTCGCGTACAGCTCGCGCACGCGCTTGGCCTTCCAGCGGTAGTCGGGGGTCAAGGCCACCGTGTCGCCCAGCTCGTCGCTGCGCCGGATGTCGCGAAATCGCGCCTCCAGCCGGCGGCCCAGACCGAGGAAGCGGCGGCCCGCCTCCAGGGCCGAGGCGTAGGGCGCGGCCACGCTGGCCGGGCAGGTGCGGGCCGGACGATCGGCGCCGATGGGACCGAGCTGCACCAGGGTGCGGTGGACGGCGCCGGAGAAGTCCTCGCGGACCTTGTCCATCTCGACCTGTAGCGACAGGAACTGGTCGATCGACGCCCGCAGCCCGGCCGCGTTGCCGAACACCGGATCGATGCGCGGCGGGGCCTCGGTGCGGAACGGGGTCACCACCGGCGCGGAGGCCGCCGACGGCGGAGACGAGGCCGGCGGCGAAGACGACGACGCATCGACCTGAGCCACCACCAGGAGCCAGAGAACCGGCCAGCCCATCCCCGGCGATCAGTATGTTGCGCGCACCGCCGCATGGCCAAGAAATCTGCCTGGATGATCCGCGCCGGTCGTCTATTCTCCACCGGTTCGATGGCCGAAAGCGCAAGCGTCGGAAGCGGCGTCCAGTTTGCCTACCTGACGCCGCGGGCGTTGCCCCGACCCGAGACCCTGAACGGGCGGGTGGCGGTGCTGGACATTGCCTTCGCGGCCGAGGGCGGCGGCTCGTCGTTCGAGAAGGTGACGTTGCCGTTCATCCGCGGCCTGGGCAGCCGGCTGGCCGCCTGGGTGGACCACCACGACCACGAGCGCCACGTCGACTTTGCCGGCGACCCGCGCTTCGTGCTGGCGACCAAGGCCCAGCACGGCGCCTGTCCCGAGATGGTGACGCCGGAGATCGTGGCCGCGGCCGGTCCGGTGGACTCGGTGGCGGTGCACGTGGACCTCGACGGCCTCTACGCGGGGGCCAAGTGGGTGCTGGGCGGCATCGAGCCCTACCCGGGCGCCGACGACGACGCCCGGGCCGTGGACACCCGCCGCGGCGAGCCCGGTCCCATCGCCACCCGCATCGACCGGGCGCTGCGGGCGCGGTTCCGCGACACGAACCTCAAGCACCGTATCGTGCAGTACCTGATCGCCCGCACGCGCGCCCCCCACCACTGGGAGGAGATCGAGGTGGCGGCCCGCCAGATCGATCCCCTGCTGGACGAGGCGCAACGGATCGCCGATCGCTACCGGGTAGATGGTCAGGTCGCGTACGTGCGCCCCACTTCCCGCACACCGTACGACAAGACCGAGCTCTTGCTGCTGGGCCAGCGCAAGGCCGCCGTGGCGGTGGTGCATGACTCGGGATCGCTGTCCATCGCCGCCGATTTCGAGTCGGGGCTGGACTTCGTCAAGCTGTTCGACCTGGGCGGGGGCATGCCCACCCGGGTCTCGGTGCCCGAGTCGCGGCTGGAGGAGGTGCTGAGCAAGCTCCAGCTGACCACCGCGGCGAAGGGCAGTCGTTGAGGCCGCCGCTGCGCTAAAGTGGTCGGATGGCCACCCAGCGTCGGACTTCTTCCCCGCCCGCATACCTGCGGGTGGCCGAGCGGCTGCTCCGGGTCACCGAGACACGTCTGAACGGCGGGCTGCGGGGGCCTCTGCCCAGCGCCGCGGACATGAGCGCGATCGCCGAGGACCTCCTGACCGTCCTGTTCCCCAGCGCCGCCCGGGTGGGCGGGGCGGGGGCCCACTCGCGGCCGGCCCTGCTGGAGGCGCTGGCCGAGCGGCTGGTCGTGCTGGAAAGACGGGTCGAGGAGGCGGTGTTCCTGGGGCTGCACCGGCGCTGCCGCGAGGACCAGGATGTCGAACCCTGCCGCAAGTCCGCTCGCAAGATCACCCGGCGGCTGCTGGCGGCGCTGCCCGAGATCCGGGCGCTGCTGGTCAAGGACGTCGAAGCGGCGCTGGACGGCGACCCTGCCGCCACCGGCCCCGAGGAGGTGATCGCCTGTTACCCGGGGCTGTACGCCATCACCATCTACCGGGCGGCCCACTGTCTGCTGCAGGAGGGGGCGGCCATCGTCCCGCGCATGTTGACCGAACACGCCAAGTCGCGCACCGGGATCGACATCCACCCGGGCGCGCGCATCGGGTCGTCCTTCTTCATCGACCACGGCACCGGCATCGTCATCGGCGAGACGACCGAGATCGGCAACTCGGTGCGGATCTACCAGGGCGTCACCCTGGGCGCGCTTTCGATCAAGAAGCGCAACGGCACCGACCCCCCGGGCACCCCGCCGGTCAAGCGCCACCCCACCATCGCGGACGAGGTGATCATCTATGCCAACGCCACCATCCTGGGCGGGGACACGGTGATCGGACGCGGCGCCATCATCGGAGGCAACTCCTTCATCACCTATTCGGTGCCACCGGGCATCCGGGTAGGGGTGGGAAGGTAGCGGTCGGGGGCGACGGTTGGCGCTGGCGGAACAGCTGGTCTCCCTGTTACGCGAGGCTTCCGCCGAGATACTCGACGCCCAGCGCCCCATCCGGATCCTGCGAACGTTGTCCTGGACCGCCGAGGTCGAGGAGGCGTTCTTCGCCGGCGGCGCGCGCGAGTTGCCGCGGCCCCTGTACCGGGTGGCGCCCGAGGTGAACACCGCGCTCGAGCGGCTGCGCGCCCTGCAGGCCCGGCTGACCGGCGAGAACGAGATCGAACGGTTCCTGCGCGAGACGGCCGGCAGCCTGGCCACCGCCGCGCGCATGTTGCTGGCGGTGGGGACCAAGGACTTCTATTACCACTCGGTCGAGCTGTACGGTCGGCCGGCCAGCCTGGCCTCGGACCGGCACACCACCAACCTGGGACTGGCCCGCCACTTCGAGCAGGTGGTGGCCGGCTTCGCGCCGCCGCCCGACGAGGCCGACCGACCGAGCATCACGGCCGACGAGGCGTTGCCGCTGTTGAAGGCGAAGTTCGACGCCTTCTTCTCCGGACGGGACATCCGCATCGTGGTGGCCGACGGGATGGCGGCGATGGCCAGCGCCAGCGCCGACGAGATCAAGCTCAAGCGGGGCCAGCGCTTCTCCGAGCGCGACCTGCGCCAGATCGCCTATCACGAGGGGCAGGTGCACGTGGCCACCGCGCTCAACGGCCGGGCCCAGCCGGCGCTGGTGTTCCTGGGGGTGCCGACCCCACGTACCACCAGCACCCAGGAGGGGCTGGCGGTGCTGACCGAGTTTCTCACCGCCTCGACCAGCCTGCCGCGCGTGCGACGCATCTCGGACCGGGTGCTGGCCATCGAGCGGGCGGAGCAGGGGGCGGACTTCCTCGAGGTGTACCGCTTCTTCCTGGGGCGCAGCTACGACCAGGACTCGGCCTTCGACGCCGCCCGGCGGGTGTTCCGGGGCGGGGTGCTGGAGGGCGGGGCCCCCTTCACCAAGGACGTGTGTTACCTGGACGGGCTGCTGCGGGTGACGAACTTCCTCCGCATCGCCCTCACGCGCGGGCAGAGCGCGCTGGCGCGGATGCTGTTCGCGGGCAAGCTGGCGGTCGAAGACGTGCCGCTGTTCGACCGCCTGCTGCGCGAGGGGCTGGCCAGCGAGGCGCGCTACGTCGCCACCTGGGCCAACGACCTGTCCTTCCTGACCGCCCTGATGAGCTACGCCGCCTTCCTCACCGAGAGTGACCTCGGCGCGGAGAGGCGGCGTTTCGACGACGCGCTCGCGCGCGCCCACGATCTTTGAGTCGGACTACTTCGCGCTCGCCTGCTGGGCGGCGTTGGCGTCTTCCTGCTGCAGCTTCTCGTTGGCGGCGATGTGGATCTGCACGCGGCGGTTCTGCTGGCGGCCGGCCTCGGTCGAGTTGTCGGCCACCGGCTGCTCGTCGGCGTAGCCCCGGCCGGTCATGCGCGAGCGCTCGACCCCCTGCGCCTCGAGGAAGCTGATCACCGAGTCGGCCCGGGAGACCGACAGCGGCTTGTTGATCTTCTTCGAACCGGTGTTGTCGGTATGGCCCTCGATGATGAGGTCGGTGTCCTTGTACTCCTTGAGCACGTTGGCGAACTCGCTGAGGTCGGTCTTGGCCGCGCCCTTGAGGTCGGATTTGTTGGTGTCGAAGAGGATGGCCGAGTTGAACTTGACCACCAGCTTGTTGCCTTCGCGCTCGACCTTGGCGTTCTTGACCTGCTGGAGCGCCTTCTCCTGCTTGTCCATGTAGCGGCCGATGAGCGCGCCGGTGGTGGCCCCGGCCGCGGCGCCGACGCCGGCGCCGACCAGGGCGCCTTTCTTGCCGCCCACCAGGGCGCCGATCCCGGCGCCGAGCAGCGCGCCGCCGCCGCCGCCCGCGGCGGCCCCGGACTGCGTCTTGGTCGCGCACGAGCTGGTCAGGAGCGCAATCATCGGTACTACGCAGGCGAGCTTCATCAATCTGGCACTGGTCATGGCGCCTCTCCTTTTAGATGGCCTTTGGACGTCTGCGAATGGACGGGTATTCGTGCGCCCCCTAATCGGCGACGCGGGTCAACTGCCGTACGATATCGCGCTGGCCGTCCGCATGGTAGCTCGAGCGCACCATGGGACCTGACTCCACATGTGGGAAACCGAGCGCGCGCGCCTCTTGCCCCAGCGAGGCGAACTCTTCGGGGGGTACGTATCGCTCGACGGCGAGGTGCTCGCGCGAGGGCCGCAGATACTGACCCAGGGTCAAGATGTCGACGCCGATCTCGCGTGTCTCGCGCAGAACCTGCCGGACCTCGTCGGCGGTCTCACCCAGTCCCAGCATGAGCCCGGTCTTGGTGATGG
>JBKPRZ010000645.1:0-5545 GCA_046734815.1 Myxococcota bacterium
GCCGAGGCCGGGTCGTCCGGCGGCGCGCGGCCGGCGGGGGACGCCGGCGACAGCTGCGAGCAGCGGGCCTGCAACGCCGCCCTGCCCGATCTGTGCTGCCCGTCGGCCTGCTCGGCCGCCACCGACATCGACTGCCCCGGCTGCGGCAACCGGCGGATGGAGGCGGGCGAGCTGTGCGACCCGCCGGAGAGCTGCCCCACCAGCTGCCCGCAGATGGCCTGCGAGAAGCAGCGGCTGAAGAGCGAGGGCACCTGCTTCGCGGTGTGCGTGAGCGCGGGCCTGCAGTCGAGCTGCGTCGACGGCGACGAGTGTTGCCCGCCCGGCTGCACGGCGGCCAGCGACCGCGACTGCACCGCAACCTGCGGCAACGGGACGGTCGAGCCCGGCGAGCTGTGTGACCCGCCCGGCAGCTGCCCGCAGAGCTGTCCCCGGCAGGGCTGCACCATCCTGGGCCTGCAGGGGGCCGGCACCTGCGTCGCCCGCTGCGTGGAGATGGGGCAGCAGGCCACCTGCGCCAGCGGCGACGGCTGCTGCCCGACTGGCTGCAACGCCGCCAACGACAGCGACTGCGCCATCCAGTGCGGCAACGGCGTGGTCGAGGGCATGGAGACCTGCGACCCGCTGTCCGCCTGCCCCGCCCGCTGCCCGGCCCAGGGTTGCAAGTTGCGCCGGCTGATCAACGCCGGCACCTGCAACGCCGTCTGCATCGACGACGGCATCCAGACCACCTGCCAGTCCGGCGACGGCTGCTGCCCGGTGGGTTGCACCAGCGTCAACGACGGCGACTGCCCGGTCCTGTGTGGCAACGGCGTGATCGAGATGGGCGAGACCTGCGACCCCATCACCCGCTGCCGCGATCAGGAGCGCCTCTGTGTCAGCGACCGGGACACCATCCGCACCCGCAGCGGCGACTCGGGCAGCTGCCGCTTCACCTGCATGGAGCGCCGGCGGCCCTGCGGCCCCGACGACGGCTTCTGTCCGGGGGACTGCGGCCCCACCGCCGACCACGACTGCCCCGGCTGCGGCAACGGCGTCAAGGAGCCGAACGAGACCTGCGATCCGTGCAGCCGCGCCGACGTCGCCGCCTGCACCCCCGATCCGAACTTCATCCGCACGCCCTCCGGCTCGCCGGCCATGTGCAGCTTCGTCTGCAACGTGATGCCCCGCCCCTGCGCCAGCGGCGACGGCTTCTGCCCCGACATGTGCACCCGGACCAACGACGCCGACTGCCTGGGCGCGCCCGGCGATCCCTGCAAGGTGGCCAGCGAATGCTCCACCGACCGCTGCGTGGACAACCGCTGCTGCGCGCAGACCTGCGCCGTCTGCCAGTCCTGCACGGGACCCAAGGGCACCTGCGTGAACATCACCAAGGGCCAGCCCGACCTCGAGCCGCCCAGCGCCTGCTCCGGCGGCTCGGTGTGCGACGGCACCGGCAAGTGCCTGCCGCCCCCGTGCGAGCTGATGGTGAGACCGGCGGCGGTCCAGTTCGCCGCCACCCCGGCCCTCGACTTCTCGCCGCCGCAGTCGATCACCGTGTTCAACCCCTGCAACATCGACGTCGGGACGCCGGTGGTGACCACCAGCTCTGACAACGAGTTCCGGGTGGTGGAGAACGGCTGCACAGTCCCGCTGGGCGCCGGCCGGCGGTGTGTGCTGTCCTTGGTGTTCAGACCGGCGGTCATGGGGCCGCGGTCGGGCGTCCTGCGGGTGGGGATCCCCGGCGGACCCACCAGCACGGTCGAGCTCAGCGGCCAGGGCCTGCCGCCCATCCCGCGCTGACCCGCCCGCCGCTCGCTCAGGGCAGGGTGAAGGTCACCGACGGCGAACGTCCGTTGGCGGCCGCCGGGACCGCCACGGTGCTCATCGAGCGGCGCTTGCCGCCCACCAGGACCTCGATCTCGGCGTCGCCGCCCGCCTTGGCGCCGTAGTTCTCCACCCAGACCTCGTAGCTGCCGGTCGGCGCGCTGGCGGCCAGCACCACGCTCTCGATGTGCCGATCGCCGGTGCAGGTCTGCGTGCACTGCTGGATGTCCAGCCGCCCCACCCGGTCGATCTCCGGCGTGCGTTCGTACAGGGTCTGCCCGTCGGGCGTCCGGACGTGGAGATCGAAGTCGGAGGTCACGCCCCAGACCACGCTCACCCGCGCGTAGCCCTCGCCCGCGCAGAAGCCGCGGTAGCAGGAAGCCAGCGGGGCGCACTCGTCGGCGCGGCTGCAGCTGTCGCCGGCCCTGGCGCGACCGGCGACCTCCCTGGGCGGCAACTCGCAGTCCGCGGCGCTGTCCACCACGATCTCCCCCACGTCGGTGCAGCTGTCGGCCTGCGCGCAGCGGGCCGCCCCCGCGCGCACGGCCGGCACGTAGATCGAACGGCTGGTGTTGCCGACCGCCAGCACCGCCGCTTCCTGCTGGGCGGCGGCGGCGCAGAATCCGCCGTCGGCGCCGGTGGAATCGAACCCGTTGACACCGGCGGGCCCCCACAGACGCAGTCGGGCGCCGGTACACGGGCTGCGGTCGGGCCTGAGCACCTTGCCGCGCACGCAGGCCGGCCGCGACGTCTGATTCGCCAGGGTCCAGAAGCCGCCGCTGGTGGGCCGCAACACGCCGGCGCGTGGATCGTCGGCACGCTGGGCTTCGGGGCGCTTCTTCCAGGCTCCCTGCAGATCGAGCGTGTAGGCCGAGCCCTCGCCCTCCACGCCCACCACGGGCGGCGTGCTGGCGGTGTCCAGGGTGATGCGCGTGCCGGCTGGAAAGCTGCCGCGGCCCATGTTCTCCAGGTACAGCACCGCGCCCGACTGCAACAGCCCGCTGGCGTCCGCGGTGGTCGACAGACCGGGCGCCAGCCGGCCATCCAGCAGCGCGTACCGCACCCGCAGGGTGTCGGGGCCGGCGGGCAGCTCCAGGGTGGCGGCGCGGCCCGCGCCCCGCAGGGTCAGCGACCGCGCCTGCCCGGACATGACGGTGTCGACCGAGACGGCGGCGAGCACCACGGGCACCAGGTAGCGGGTCACACCGCCCTTGTACGGCACGCTGACCACCTGGGGCGCGCGGCCGGGCGCGGACACCGTCAGGCGCAGCTCCGTTGTGAGCGCGTCGGCCGGGGCCTCGATCCGGTACAGGCCCGGCATGTCGGGCACCGGGGTGGCCGGGCCGGCGGGCGCAGCGGCGCCGGCAGTGGCCTCGCTGCGCAGTGAGCGCACCAGCGCCACCGGTCCGTCCTCCGCCTTCAACTCGGCGTCCGCCAGCGGCGCCCCCGCCTCGTCGGTCACCTGCACCAGCACCTCCAGCTTCTGCGCCAGCGGCAGGCTCTGACCGAACACGTCCTTGCGGTAGCAGGTCCCCTCGACGCAGACATCGAGCGCCGAGGGACAGCCCCCCGGCCGGTCCGGCTTCAGCGGCGTGCGGGTGGTGGTGTTGACGAAGGTGGTGCCGCTGTCGCACTCGATCCCGAACTCGGGCTTGCGGGCCGGCTGATATTCGGGCAACGAGCGCGAATCGATCTGCGGGTCGCGGCAGCGCCCTTCGATGCAGGTCCGTTCCTCCGGGCAATCGGCGTCGTCCAGACAGCGGCTGGTCAGCCCCAGCCGCATGAACAGCGTCTTTTCGCGCACCAGGCGCATGATCACCTGCCGGCGGATGAAGCGGCCGCTGGCGTTCTCGGCGTAGGCGGTGACGCGGATCTTGGGCGCGGTCTCGAGATCGGAGAAGGCCACCAGCGAGCCCGGCAGCTCGTAGCGGTTGTCGGGCGGGGCGTTGATCAGCCACTCGGTGGTCAGGTTGCCGTTGTCGATCGGCACGAAGTCGTTGACGTCGTCCCAGAAGCGGTCGACCTTCATGCGCACGCGCTCGAGCGGCACGGGCGCGTCCAGATCGGTCGCCAGGCTGATCAGCACCTGGGTGCTGGGCCGGTCGGCGCAGCCGCTGGCCAGCGCCAGCAGCGCGAGCGGCCACCATCGGAAAGAGCGCGCGCCCGTCATTTGCCCACGTTCAGGGCGTTGGGGGGCAGGCTTCCCGAGGCGGGCGGCTGGGTCCCCGGGCGCAGCGCGAACGCCGCCACCGTGCCGCCGGCCACCGCGGTTCCCAGCCCGGTCCAGAACCACCACCTCTTGTACAGCGGCCGGTCGAGGGGCCGGGGCCGCTCCAGCTCCAGGTCCACGTTGCGCTCCTGTCCCGGCGCCAGCATCAGCTCGCTTCGGTAGGGCTCGTAGCCGTCGGCGCGCGCCTCCAGCTGGTGGCCGCCCACGTCCAGCTCCAGCTCCAGCGGGCTCTGCCCCCGGTCCTGGCCATCGATGATGATCCGCGCCGCCGGCACCGAGGTGGTCACCCGCACCTTGCCGGTGCGCGGGATCAGCCGGAGGTGGAACTCCACGGTCGCCGCCTCGCCGGCCACCACCTGGACCTCGCGGTGCTGCGCCTCGTGCCCATCGGCCGCCACGTCGAAGGCGTGAGACCCGGCAGCCAGCTGCACCAGGCCGTTCTCCGGCACGCTGGTCTCGCGCCCGTCGATGTTGACCTTCGCCGCCGCCGGCGTGACCACCAGGGTGATGGGCGCCAGCAGGCTCTTCATCTCCTCGATGAACCGCTGCAGCTGCGCCCGCCGCTGCGGCGTCAGCTGCCCGTCGCTGGCGCCCTCCACCAGGTAACGCTGCAGCGCCTCGATGGCATCGGGATACCGGTAGAGGGCCCGGTAGGTCAGACCGATGTTGTACAGGATGGTCGGCGCCGGCGCGGTGTTGTAGGCAGCCTGGAACTCGGCCAGCGCCCCGGCGAAGTTGCCCTCCTCGTACAGCGCCACCCCCTGCTGAAAGTGCCGCCGCCCCTCCTCCCGCTTGAGGTCCCCCGCAGACAGCGCCCCCCCGGGCGCCGCCGCCAAAGGCGCGGCGATCAGCGCCAGCAGCAAGAACAGGCCGAACAGGCTGAACAGGCTGAACAGGCTGAAGCGCGCGACGCGAAGCCGGCGTCGAGCGACGATTGAATGAGTCATGCTCGGTCCCCGCTCGTTCTCATTCGGTTCCGGTCCTTCTCACTTCGGTCCCGGCGTCCTCAATAGGGATCTTTCTTTTCTATCTCCAGCTGCGTGCCGCGATAAACGGGCCGCTCTGGTTTCGATGGCGGCTCGACCGTATCGCGTCCCGCCTCTCCGGCCGTTCGCCGGCCCGGGTGGCTGGCGGCGGGCAAATCGCCGCGGTGCCGATCGCGGCCGGGCGGCAGGCTCGAAGGCGCGCCGGCTGCAGACGGGAGCGAGGTCGCGGGCGTGCCGGTCGCCGAAGGGAGCGCTGCTGCGGGCGGGGACGCGGTACCGGACGGGGGCGCGCTCGGTGCGGGCGATGGCGTTGTCGCGGGGTTTGCGGTGGCGGCTGGCGCGGGTGCGGCCATCGGTCCAGTGGATCCCGCGGCAGGCGGTGTCGCGGCCGTCGGTCCGGAGGTGAGGGCCGGCTGCGGCGGGGCTGGTTGCGATTGGCCAGAGACTGTCGAGCGCGATCGGCCGAGCAGGAAGATGGCCAGCGAGGCCACCAGCACCAGCGCGGCCGCCCCGGCCAGGAGCAGGC
>JBKPRZ010000646.1:0-7474 GCA_046734815.1 Myxococcota bacterium
GGTGGAGGCCGCCGTCGCGCCGGTGGATGCCGCCGTCGCACCGGTGGAAGCCGCGGTCGCACCGGTGGAGGCCGCCGCCTCCACGCCGGAGACGCTGCTGGCGCTGGCGGACACCGCCGCCCTGTTCGCCCCGGTGCCACCCGCCGCCCCTGCCGAGGCGCCCGAAACACCCACCGCGCCCGCCCCGCCGGATCGCAAGGCCCTGCGTCTCGCCCGCATCCGCGCCCTCGCGAGCCGCCGCAACACCGCGATCGAGGTGGTCGAGGTGGAGTCCGACGCGATCGTCGTTCATGCGGAGTCGGTCGCGAAACAGGCGGCGCCCGCTCCGGCGGCGATCGCGGTTGTGTACGAAGTGGCGACGCCCGCGGCCGTCGGCATTGCCGACGGGGTGGCCTCACCTGCCGCCGAGGCCTCGCCGCTTCCGGCGCCCACGGCGGTGACGCACGGAATTGCCTGGCCGGGCGTCGATGTGCCGCCGGCCGCGGCTGAGCCCCCGCCGCCCCCGGCAGCCATGACCGCGGCGGACCGAATCGCCGGGTCGGACGCCGAACCTGTTGCGGCCGAGCCCTTCGTCGTTGCCGAGGAGATCGCGTCGGTAGCGGGCGATCGATTCGCGAGTGAGGAAGTGGTGGAGGAGAAGGCGCCCGCTGTCGCGGATGCCGTCGCGGTCATTGCGATGATCGAGGATCCGCCCACCGCTCCGTACGCCGCGCCAGTTCCCGGCGCGACGCCGATCAGTGAGCTGGCGTCGTCGGCGGAGTCCCTGTTCGAGCTCGCACCTGCGTCGCTGGAATCCGCGGCTCCGGCCCCCGCCTTGCCCGCTGGCTCGCCGGTCGTCCCGGGCGCCGCGCCGCCGACATCGCGACCGCTGGCTGCCGTCACCACCCGGGCGCTCCGGCCGCCGATGATTCCGCGGCCCACGCCCAGGGCGCAGGCCTCGCGGCCGGCGCCTCGACCGAGCGCCAGCGCTTCGGTGGCCCGCTGGGTCTTCTCGAAGCTGCGCCGCTGGGCGGGGCTGTAGAACCGCGACACCCGTCGTGATCGAGCGGCATCAGTAGCTGGTGCGCAGGGACAGACGCAGACCGTAGGTTCCCCCTCCCGCGAGCGCGTCGGCCATCAAGGCGAGAGGAAAAGACAGCCAGCGCCCCACCTGCTCGTGCGCGCGCAGGCCGAACGAATACGTGCGGTCGCGGGTGACCAGGGCGCTCAGCCCCAGACCGTCCCAGGACCAGCCCACCGCCGCGTGGGTGAGACCCGGGTCGGCAAGATCGATCGGCAGTCGCTGCTGGACATGGAAACACAGTCTCCCCTCGGGCTTGTGAACCGCGAATAGCAGCGCGTGCGGCAGCAGATCGATGGACGCCGCCAGCCCGGCGATCAGCTCGCGCTCGACGCCGAGAGCGACCTGGCCGGGCGAGGCGCTGGCGCGGACGACTGTGCGCCCGTCATGGGTGGCGTCCCAGGCCAGCCCCAGTCCGGGCACCTTCACCACCTGCGCCGGATCGGCGCCAGGGTCCTCGGGATCCAGCGTCGACTGCGATGGGACATTCCCCGCCGTCGGTGCCGACGCTACCGCGAAGGTGCCCGTCAGCGTGAGGTAGCGGATCGGGCGCCAGGCGTCCTCCAGCAACACCAGCGCCCGTCGGTCGTCCGGCCCGACACGGACGCCCAGGCTCACGGCCTGTTCGCCCGCGCGGCCGTTGTCGGCGAAATATTGGAGCAGGAAATTCCCCTGCGGATTTCTCGAGTACCCCACTTGCAACTGGACCACCAGGCTATCCGTGAGCAGCATCTCCGTGCCCAGGCCGATCAAGGTATCTTCACGCGCGCCGGCGCCCGCGGCCACCAGCCGAAATTTCGCGCGGGCGGAGGCCTGCCAGACGAGTGTAGCCAGCCCGCGGCCGCCGGTCCGATCGCCTTCCAGCGTGGCCGCGTACCACAGGTGGTCCCGCCACAACGGCCCTGACACACCGGCGGTCGCGAACGCCCCGACCGGGCCCGAAACCGGGGCGCCCGCGTAGCCCGCGCGCACGCCGGCGCCGACCAGCGCGGTCGCATCCAGCTTGTTGCTCCCCGAGCGGGTCGAAACGATCACCGGCGTGCCGGGATGCCAGGCCCGATCGGCCGCGCCGGGCAGCGGCACCACCTCCACCGCGGCCAGCCCATCGAGCGGCAATGCCGTGGCGGCCCGGTCCGTGAGATCGAAACCATCGAGCCGCACCGAAAAGGGCCCGCTCGCAGCTCCCCGCACCCAATCCGGCAGGCGCCGCGCGGGCAGCGGCAGGGCGTCCGCCACTGGCCCCGCAGCCGGCCGACCGCGCCGCACGGGTCCAGTCCAGGACAAGGTCAGCTGCAGGATCACCTCGCTGCCGCCCTGCAGATCGACGGGCACGCCAGACAGCGGCTGATGATCGCGACCGGACGCCGACAGGAAGCAGCGGCCGACCGGCAGATCGTCGAACAGCACAAACCCGTCACCGTCGATGGTGGATTCGCGCACCAGCGATCCCTCTGCACAGGAGATCACCACCCGTCCCTCGTCCACACGCGACCCGCCATTGCCGCGCAGGCGAACCCGCAGCCGCGCGCCATCACCGAACGACCCGGCGGGCGCCCCGACTTCGTCAGCGATGGCGTCGCGTGCATCGGCACAAACGGCGCCGCTCACGCTGACAACCCACGCCACCACGGCCACCAGCCAGCGTAGGCCACCTCGCGCGACCGCGGCCGACGACGGCAACGAACGCCGCTTCCGGACCGCGGCCCACGACGGCAACGAACGCATGCGCCCGCGGACCGAGGGCGGCGGCAACGAACGCCTCATACCGGTGGGACCGCGGCGCGGACGGCAGGGGTGGGTTTTCTTTTCTTGACCCTGACGAGGGTGCGCGCGGTCGAACGGGTATGTTGTTCGTGCTGCTGACTGTTGCGCTCGCGGTGCCGGCTCCCGTCAGCTCGGTGACAGTGTACAGCGGGCAGGCGCGGGTGGTGCGCACCGCGCGCGTTCAGCTCCGCGACGCGGAGCTGGTCGAGTGGCCGGTGCTGCCCGGCCGGCTCGATCCCCAGAGCATCCGGCTGGAAGTCGCCGCCGGGGCGGCGGAGATCGCTCACGTCACGCTCCGGCGGTTGACCGCTGCCGAGCTGCCGGCCGGGGCGACGACCGCGGCCGACCCGCTGGCGGATCTGGACGAGCGCATCGCCGCGCGCGGGCGCGAGCAGGCGGTGTTCGAACGGCTGGCCGGAGTGTCGGGGTGGAAGCCGGAGCGGTCCGACGAAGCGACGTCCGCACCGCTTCGACTGGACCCGCGCGGGTGGCGGCGCGGGCTGGCGTTTCTGGAGACATTCGCCGCTGGTATGCACCAGCGCGCCCGGGAGGCGCAGCGGGAGGTCGAGGACCTGCGGGCGCGGCGGCAGCGCCTGGCGGTCGAGGCGCGCGCTGGCGGAGGGGCGCCCGCCGGGTGGAAGGTGGTGGCGATGGTGACGGGCCGCGGGCCGGCGGAGCTGCGGCTGGCGTATCTGGTGGACGGTGCGCGCTGGACACCGCAATACGAAGTCCGGCTGAACGCCGCCCAGGACCGCGCCACCCTGGCGCTGTCCGGGGTGGTCAGCCAGCAGACCGGGGAGGACTGGCCCGACACGGCGCTGATCCTGAGCACCGCGATGCCCACGGTGGTGACCAGCTGGCCACGCCCGAGCGCCTGGCGGCTGGGCGAGCGCGACCGCTTCGTTCCCGCGCCGTCGCGCCGGCCGTCGAGTGACGTCAGCGAGACCATCGCCGCCGAGGATCCCACGGTCGTTACCGGTGCCCCATCGATCGTGAACGCGGCGGGACCCCCGGACACCAGCGCCCCGCAGGGGACGGCGGCACCCGATACGAGTCCGGCTCCCGGGACGTTGAGGGTATGGGTTTTCGACCAGACGGGCACTCCGCTTCGGGGCGTGAAGGTCACTGTCAGCCCGGCTCCGGGTGGGCGCGCCGTCACGTACACGAACGACGAGGGTTTGTGCCGCTTCACCGGTCTGCCCGCCGGTCGCTACCAGCTGACCGCCAGCGCCCCGAAACTGCGCACGGTGGTCCAGAGCGATCTGCTCGTCGGCGCGCAGGGCGCCGAAGCAAACCTGGTGATGGAGACGGAGGACCGGGTCGAGGAGGTCATGGTGGTGGAACGCGCCCCGGTTGTCGCCACGAGGACCAGCTCTCCCCTTCGAGCGCTGGACCTGCAGGTCCCCGGGGGTTTCGGTCCGCGCGAATCCGACAGCCGCGGCTTCTCGTTCCTCGTCGATCCCGGGCCGCGGCACCGGCGTCCAGCGCTCGGCACGGCGGCGGCGCTTTCAGGTGGATACGAGGTCGCCTTCGCAGGCCCCGGGCTCGAGACCATCCGCTCGGGAGAGCAGCGGCGGGTGCCCCTGCAGAGCTGGACCTGGCCCGTGAACGTCGAGCGCGCCCTCTACCCCGGGCTCGGTCCCGACGGCTACCTGCAGGCCCAGCTGACCTTCACGGAGACACGCGCGCTGCCGGGTGGGCGGGCGTCCATCTTCGCGGGGGACGACCCGGTGGGCAGCGCGAGCCTGCCGCCGGTGGCACCGGGAGGGGCGTTCACCTTGCCGCTGGGGGTGGACCGGGCCATACGGCCGGTACGGCGCGAGACAATCGACACCCGCCCGGCCGGCCTGTTCGGAGGCGACGAGGTGGACCGCCATCTGGTGACCATCGAGATCACCAACCCCCACGCCCAGCCGGCGCGCGTGCGGGTCCACGACCAGATACCGGTCAGCGGCGACCCGCGCCTGCGGGTGACCATGCCCCGGGCGCCCGCCGGGGCCACGCTCGACCAGCCCAGCGGCACGCTCCGCTGGGATCTGAAGCTCGCCGCCGGCTCGAGCACCACCCTCACCTTCACCTACGAGATTCGCCGCCCCCGCGCCCAGCGGCTGGACCAGGTGGTGCCATGACCCTCCTTGCGCTCCTGCTCCTGGCAACGGGCAGCCCGGCGTCTTCACCGTCGGCCGACCTGCCCCCTGCTCCGTCCGCCGACCCCGCGTCTTCGTCGTCCGCCCGCCCGACGCCTTCGCCTTACGCTGGCTCCGCGTCTTCGCCGTCAGTCGGCTCCGCATTTTCGCTGGCGGTTGGTGCGATCACCGAAGTCGTCGTGTATCCCGACCGCGCGCGGATCACGCGGCAGCAGGAGGTGCGCTGTGCGGCCGACCGGACCGTCGCCACCTTCGCGGGTCTGCCCGGCGCCGCGGACGTGGCCAGCTTCCGCGCCTTTTCCCGCGACGCCACGGTGCTGGACCTGCGCGCGCGACCCCGCGCCCGGGCGACGGCCTTCACCGGGCGGGCGCAGGCGCTGGAGCGTCAGCTGCGTGAGCTCGCCGACGCGATCGCGGCGGCGGAGCAGCGGCAGCGGCGTCTGGAGGCGGGCGCACAGGCGCGTGGGCAGTACCTCGACGCCGCCGAACGGCTGGTCGGCCAGCAGCTGCTGCGCGGCCAGCCCGACCTGCCGGCCTGGTCGGCGGCACTGAACACCGCCCTCGACGTCGAGCTGCAGGCCGAACGGACGGGAGCCACCCTCGGCGGCCGGCTGCGCGTGCTGAAGGCGCGGCGGAGCGCGCTGGAGCAGCAACGCAGCGAGCTCGGTCGCGCCGGATCGCACACCGACCACACCGTCGAGATCACCCTCGCCTGCTCCGCTCCCGGCACCGGCACCGCCACCGTCACCGTCACCTTGACCTACCTCGTGACCGGCGCCGGCTGGAGCCCGGCGTACGAGGCGCGCGCCCGCGCCCGCGACGCGATCGAGCTTTCCACCGGCCACGGCGCGATCGAGCTTTCCACCGGCCACGACGCCGCGATCGAGCTGTCCACCCTGGCCACCGTCCAGCAAACCACGGGCGAAGACTGGCGGGTCGCCCGGCTGGTGCTGTCCACCGCGCTGCCGCGCGAGGAGGCCACCTTGCCGGCGCTTCGGCCGGTGGTGGTCCTGGCGCGCGACCGCGAGGACGACGACCGCCGCATCGTCGCCCGTAGCGAGGAGGTGACCCACGCCGCCGGCGCGGGGGCGCTGCCCGCCGGCGCCACCGGCACCGCGATCCGCGCCGATGCCCAGGGACTGTCGGTGCAGATGACCTTGCCGCATCCACCGGTGGTGCCGGGGGACGGCCGCGATGTCCGGGTGGAGATCGGCCGCACCCGGCAACCCGCCGCGGTCCAGCTGCGGACGGTGCCCGCGCTGTCGCCCCACGTCTTCCGCATCGCCGAGCTGGTCAACAACACGCCGTTCCCGCTGCTCCCGGCAGGGATCGACATATACGAGGACGGCGCCTTCGTCGCGCGGGACCGCATCGACGAGACCCCCGTGCGCGGCAAGCTGACCGTGACCCTCGGGTTCGAGCCGCGCGTGCAGGTCCGCCGCCAGATCGTGCGAGATCAGGTGCGCGCGCAGGGCTTTCTGGGACGCGCGCAACGCCAGGAGGTCGGCTACCGCTACGTCCTGGTCAGCCATCTGCCCGCGACGACGGCGGTGGAGCTGTGGGACCGCGTGCCGGTCTCCGAGTTGCGGGACGTCCGCGTCACCCTGGCGCCCGGCACGACCGCGGGGCACCGGATCGATTCGCGCGACGGCCGCATCCGCTGGGCGCTGCGCCTGGAGCCTCGTGTCGAACGACGCGTCGAGCTCGGTTTCCGGATCGACATGCCGGCCGGCTACCGTCCCTGAAATCTTGCCCCCGCCCGGCCCGGCCGCGGTCTAATGGGCATGAACGTGGCGGCAACCACTCAGCTGGCCTGGAGCTCCACCGACTGGCTGCAGCGCTGCCGCGCCGGCGACGCGCGCGCCTGGCGCTGGCTGTACCAGCAGCACCACCCGGTCGTGCACCGCCTGGCCCTCCGCATGGGGGTGGGCGAGCGCGAGGCCGCCGACGTCTGTCAGGAGGTCTTTCTCAGGGTGCACCGCGGGCTGGCGCACTTCCGTGGCGACGCGCAGCTGTCGACCTGGATCTACACCATCGCCGTGCGCGAGATTCACCGGGTCCGGCGCGCCGGCGCCCTCCGCCGGGCGCTGGGCGCGCTGATCGGCCTCGCGGGCGACGAGCCGATCGCGCCCTCGCCCGAGCAGACCTGCCAGCAGGCCGAGGCGATGCGCGAGCTGTCGGCGGTGCTCGCGCGCATGAAGCCGAAGCAGCGGACGGTGTTCGTGCTGTCCGAGCTGGAGGAGCTGTCGCTGGAGGAGATCGCCTCGGTGGTGGGCGCCGGCGTGGAGACGGTCAAGTCGCGTCTCCGGCACGCCCGCGCGCAGTTCGAGCGGCTCCGCCGGCAGCGCACCCTGATCCGTCTGCCACTGCGGGGCGCGCCGGTGCTGCTGGTCCTGCTGGCCGCCGGTGCCGCGCTGGCCATCGCCGCCGGGCTCCGCGCCTGGCGGCGCCCGCCTCCTCCCGGCCGCGCGCCGGGGCAGACGATCGGCGTGCAGATCCAGTC
>JBKPRZ010000647.1:0-10520 GCA_046734815.1 Myxococcota bacterium
TCCCTACACGGTATCTCTCAGAAACGTCCTCCGCGGGGGAGTTTTCCCCCGGACAGGCTGATCAGCGTGCGGCGCCCCGACGAAGACCCGACCACGGTAGCAACGCAGGGCAGGCGGCGCGCATCCGAGGAACGCGATCAGGCCGCCGGCGGTGCCGGTGCCGACTGCCTGACCGAGGACGAGGTGCTGACCTACGCCCGGGGGTCGGTGCCCCCGGCGGTCGAGGAGGTGATCCGCCGCCACCTGTACGTCTGCCCGGCCTGCTGCGTGCTGGTGGCCGAGGCGGTGCGCTCCATCGCCGGCACCAGGGCGGGCACGTCGGGGTCGGCGCCCGCGTCCATCTCGGCGGCGCTGACCCTGACACCCGGCGAGACGCTGCTCGACCGCTACCGGATCGTCCGCTTCCTCGCCCGCGGCGGCATGGGCGAAGTGTACGAGGCCAGCGATTCGGTGCTGCACGAGACGGTGGCGCTGAAGACCCTGGTCTGCACCGCCCTGGACAGCAGCGCGGCGATGAACCGGTTCATGGACGAGGTGCGCACCGCCCGGCAGGTCACCCATCCGAACATCTGCCGCATCCTCGAGTTCGGGATCCACCGCCCCTCGACAGAGCCCAGCGTGGCGGTCCCGTTCCTGACCATGGAGTTCCTGGCCGGCGAGACCCTGGCCGCGCGCATCGCCCGCCAGGGGCGGCTGGCTCCGGCGGAGGTGGCGCGGCTGCTGCCCCAGATCGTGGCCGGCGTCTCCGCCATCCACGCCGCCGGGATCGTGCACCGGGACATCAAGCCCGGCAACATCGTCCTCTTGCCCGGGCCGCCCGAGCGGGTGGTGGTGACCGACTTCGGACTGGCGCGCATGCTGGATCCCGATCCGCACAGCAGCGCCGAGACCGGCCCCTTCGTGGTGGGCACGGTGGACTACATGTCCCCCGAGCAGATCGATCGCAAGCCGCCCAACCAGCGCTTCGACGTGTACGCGCTGGGGGTCGTGATCTTCGAGATGTTGACCGGGCGCAAGCCGTTCTCGGCGGCAACCCCGGTGGCGCTGGCGGTGGAGCGGCTGCGCCGGGCCGCGCCCGCGCCGTCGCAGTTCGTGCCCGGGCTGGACCGGGGCTGGGACGAGCTGTGTGCGCGCTGTCTGGCCGCCGACCCCGACCGCCGCTTGCAGCGGGTCGAGGACATCCTGGCGCCGCCGGTGACCGGGCGCTGGGCGGGCAACCGGCGCGCGCGCGCACTGACGGCAGCGCTGGCGGGGGCGCTGCTGATCGCGGCCATCGCGGTGCCGCTGCTCAGACGCGGCGGCGGTGGCGGCGGGATGGACCAGTCGCGGCGGGTCTACCCGGCCGAGGCGGAGGTAACCTCCCAGCTGGCCCGCCGCCCCGCCGACGCGCCCCCGGCGCGCGCGCTGGAACGGCTGATCGCAGCCAGCGGCTGCTCGGCGGACATGGTGGCGGTGGCGGGGCGCTTCTGCATCGACCGCTACGAGGCGTCCACCGTCGAGGACGTGCAGGAACGGGCCCTGTCGCCCGACTATCCGCCCTGGGCGCCGCTGGCGCGGTTCATCCGCGACGACTGGAGCGAGCGGTTGCGCGCCGGCAAGGCGGGCAGCAGCGCGGCCCTGCCGGCGCTCGAGAGCTTCCAGCTGGAAGACCGCTGGCGGCCGCGCGCGGTCTCGCAGCGCCTGGCGATCCCGCAGTCGTTCGTCAACCGGCCGGTGGCCGCCGCCGCCTGCGCCAACGCCGGCAAGCGGCTGTGCAGCGAGGCCGAGTGGAAGACCGCCTGCCGGGGCGAGCGCAACACCCGTTTCCCTTACGGCGATCGCTACGAGCCGCGGGCCTGCAACGTCTACGGCGAGGCCCATCCGGCCATCGTCCTTTACGGGATCGTGTCCGAACCGCTGGACGATCCGCGGCTGAACCGGGTCGGCTTCCGCGGCAAGCAGCTGCTGCGCAAGACCGGGGACCCCGAGTTCGAGCGCTGCCGCAGCCGCTGGGGCGACGACGGCGCCTTCGACATGGTGGGCAACCTGGACGAATGGGTGGACAGCCCCGAGGTGGTGTTCGTCGGTGGCCACCACGCCCGCGACAGCACCGACGGCTGCGAGTACCGGAACGCCCGCCACAAGAAGGAAGGCGGGGCCTACTTCAACTACTCGATTGGCTTCCGTTGCTGCGATTCGCTGCGCCTGCCGGGATCTCGCCCGCCGTAGCGGGCGGGCCCTCGGGCGCGTCCAGCAGCCGGTGGATGCTCAGCTCGATGTCCGAACGCAGCAGCCGGATCAGGCTGGCCATCTCCGAGCTTCGGTCCACGTGCAGCGACAGGCGCGCGCACAGGCAGCTGAAGATGCGCCGCCGGGTCACCGCCATCCAGCGCGACACCGTGACCCGGTGAACCTTCAGCACCGAGGCGATCTGATCGAGGCCCATCCGGTGGAGAAAATGCATACGCAGCAGGGCCTTCTCGCGGGTGGGCAGATCGACGAAGCAGCGCTCGAGCTCGGCCCGGAAGGTCTCGCGGTGCTGCTCGCGCGCGGCCGCTAGCTCGGGGTCGACGCCCGAGGCGGCCAGCGCCTCGATCAGCTGCGCGTCGCTGTCGCGGTGTCGGTCGGCGTCCTGCTTCAGGTGCAGCGCCAGACGCGAGGCGGTCACCCGCACCCAGGCGCCCAGCGGACCGGCCCCGCGGTAACGGGCGATCCGCGGCTGCGCGCCGGTCAGCAGCCGCACGCGTAGGTTCTGCTCCAGCTCCTCCAGCAGCTGCGGCGGCAGGGCCACCCGCGCGGCGGCCAGCTTGATCCCGGACACGAAACAATGTTCGAAGGCGGCAATGGCCGACGGATCGCCGGTTGCGCAGGCCGAGGCCAGGAACAGATCGGCTCCGTGCGCCTGCAGCGCGGGCACATCGATGGCCTGTTCGACCACCCAGCGGCCGAACGCCTCCTCGCCGTGCTGCACCGCCGGCCAGGCGGTGCGTCCGGCGCGGTAGGCGTCGGCGATGGCGGTGTCGGCTTCAGCTCCACCGCTGGGCATCGTTCTGGTCGACCGGCTCCCAGACCTGCCATTTGATCGAGAAGCGATCGCCGCCGTATTTGGCCAGCGCCCACTCGGTGGCGTCCTCGAGATCCGCGAAGAAGGCCGTCGGTCGATCCCGGTCATCCGGCCAGATGGCAAAACCTGCGTTCATTGAGCTCCCTCCACTCAACTGACGCCGGCGCCGGCGAGTTGTAGCGTCGGAAATTGCATTTTTCTCGTCGCTGCTGCCTCGCGCTGACCTGGCGCGCGTTGTCCGTCGGACCCGCCAATCGCCGGCCTGCAGCGCGTGCGCGTCCCGGTCCGGATGGCTGGCGCGGCGGCGGGTCCCAGACTCGTCTGCAGGAGGTGGCTCATGCACAGGTCGTGGCGTGCAGTGGTGGTGATCCTGGCGGTGGCGGCCGGAGGGGGCTGCGCACGGACCCAGTTCAAATCCTCCTGGACCGATCCGGACGCCATGGCGGGCGAGCTGCAGGGCAAGCGGGTGGCCGCCTTCGCCATCACCAGCAAGCCCGGCTCGCGCGGGTCGGCGGAAGACACGCTGGCGCGCGAGCTGACCAAGCTGGGCGTGGAGGCGGTGCCCGGTCACAAGTTGAACCAGAACATCACACCGAGCACCGACGGCAACACCATGTGGTCGATGCTGAACGGCCAGGGCATCGACGGCGCGGTGGTCATGCGCGTGGTCCAGCGGCGCGACTACAGCCGCTTTCTGCCCGCCTTCGTGCCGGGCGGCCCGACCTTCATCCCGCCCGGCCTGCTCACGGCCCAGCAGGCCGGCATGTTCAGCACGGCCGCGCTGTCCAAGAACACCATCGTGTCGGTCGAGACGGTGGTCTATTCGGTGGCCGACCGGAAACCGCTGTGGCGCGGGGTCAGCGAGACGTTCGACCCGCTGAGGGTCGATTCGGTGATCAAGAACAGCGCCGACGACGCCGCCCGCCAGCTGCGAAAAGCCGGTCTGATCGGGCACCGCTGACGGTCAGGTGGCGGCGGGCTCGGGTGTGTGGAGCGGGAGCTCCGGCTCGCGCGGGCGAGGCGTCAGCGGCTCGCGCGCCATGTGCGCCGAATCGACCGCGCCGGCCGGCGCCTGGAACCGCACGACGCCCGGTACCCAGCCGGTCACGATCAGCATCAGTCCTGCCAGCAGATGGCTGACGGTGGTGGCGACGCTGTCGCCGATGAAGAACGCCGACAGCGCCACCATCAGCCCGACGCAGGCGATGGCCGGACGAAACCAGGGCACAATCACGGCCAACGCCACCAGCCACAACCCCACCCCGCCGACGGTGACCCCCAGCAGGGTCGGGGCCCGCCCCTCCGAGAGCACGAACGGCTCGGCGATCAGCCAGGGGAAGACCAGCGCGGCGCAGACCGTGAGCATGGTGATCCGCGGGTGCCTGGGGGACTCCATGGAAAAAACCTGGGGCGCCGCCGGCGGGTGGCAAGCGCCGGGTGAATCACGGATCCGCCAGTGACTCGCGGGGGTCGATGCGGGTGAACACCACAGCGGAGACGGCGGTCATGCCCGCCAGCGGCAGCAGCGCCAGCACGTAGTTGCCCGACAGCGCCTCGACCAGGTAGCCGAACGCCAGCGACGACGTGAACGAGCCCAGCTGCCCGGCCATGTTCATGGCGCCGGAGATGGATCCGGCCGAGCGACGGCCCATGTCCAGGGTCATGGCCCAGGCTACCGGCAGGAAACAGTCCATCGAGAAGGCGCCCAGACAGAGGAACACCGCCGCCAGCACCTTGCTGTCGGTGAAGACCGCCCCGAACAGGAACAGCGCCCCCAGCGACAGCCCGAAGGTCCCGACCAGCCGCCGCCCCAGGACCAGCCCGCGCCGGCGCACCAGCAGGTCCGAGACCAGCCCACCGGTCAGGTTGCCGAGCGCGCCCAGGAAGAAAGGCAGCGAGGACCACAGCTTCATGTCGTCCTCGGAGAAGCCGCGCCCCTTCTGCAGATAGGTGTGCAGCCAGCTGACGTAGAAGAACGCGCCCCAGGAATAGGCGTGGTAGGTGAACAGCAGCTTCCAGAAGGTGGCGCGCCGGAGCAGCTGGCCCCAGCGGACGCGCCCGTGCGCGGCGGTGGCGGGCGGGGCAGTCGAGCGGATGAGCGCGATCTCCTCGGCAGGGACACCCTTCTTGTCCTCGGGGCGGTCGCGGTACCACAGGTACCAGACCACGCACCAGAGCACGCCGACCACCGCGAACAGGTAAAAGCTCGTGCGCCAGCCCCACTGCTTCTGGATGGGGACCACCAGCAGGGGCGTGAAGGCCCCGCCCAGGC
Source organism: Myxococcota bacterium (assembly GCA_046734815.1). GTDB lineage: Bacteria > Myxococcota_A > Polyangia > Fen-1088 > Fen-1088 > CAVYGB01. Next base: position 5,316 of record JBKPRZ010000647.1, read on the forward strand.
GGCTGGCCATCCAGACCACGCCCGTCGCGCGGCTGCGCTCGTGCGCGGGAAACCAGCGCGAGATGGCCGAGGTGGCGCCGGGGAAAGCGCCCGCCTCGCCGGCGCCGAACAGGAAGCGCACCAGCAGCAGCACCGCCAGAGTGCCGACGGTGCCGGTGGCGTAGGTGAAGATCGACCAGAACAGGACGATGCGGGCCAGGGTCACGCGGGCGCCCCAGCGGTCGGCCATCATGCCGCCCGGGATCTCGAACAGCGCGTACCCGATGGTGAAGGCGCCCACCACCCAGGCCCACTGGTGCGGCGTGATCCCCAGCTGGTCCTGCATGCGCGGCCCCGCCACGCTGATGCAGACGCGATCCAGATAGGTGATGACCGACAGGAAGAATAGCAGCGTGAGGGTGCGGTAGCGGTACGCCACGAGCCGCCGATGCTACGCCGAGCGCGGGCCCGGGCCAACGAAAGAGGCACGCCGCAAGCCGCTGCCGCCCGTCGCATCGCCCAGCGCCTGTTCGCGCGCGGGCCTGCGATCCGTGGGCCGCGTCGCCGTCGAAACCGTTGCCGCCGCGTCCGAACCCCCGACCACCGTTCTGCGGTAACAGCGATGCTCGGGTGTCCGGAGCGCGGGCGGTCGGGGCTGCTACTTCGCGGGGGCGGGGGGCGTCTGCGTCGTCGGCGTGGCGGTGCCGCCCGGCGCCTTGGCCGCGGTCGGCGCACCGGGGGGGACCAGCTTGGTGGCCTGGCGGCCGATCAGCTGCCAGCCCTTGGCGGTCTTGGTCCAGACCGTCAGCGCCACCAGGTTGTTGGCGTCGTGCCCCTTCTCCTTCATCACCAGCTTGGCGGTCAGAAGCGCCATGGTCCCGTGCACCTTCACCTTGGTGTCCGAGATGTCGATGGACTCGTAGACCGCGTTCGGGTTGCCGAGCACGTGCTCGATGGCCTGCTGCTTGGTCTCGATCATCCCGCTCGAGTGCCCGTAGGTGAGGTCCGGGTGGTACACCTTCTCGAACAGCGCGCGGTCCTTCTTCATGGTCGCTTCCTTCCAGGTGTCGAGGGCGGCGACCACCGCCTTCTCGGCGGCCGTCTCGGCCGCCACCAGCGGCGCGCCGGCCGCAGCCACGAGACCAACCAGGCACGAGGCGAGAACGAATCTGCGCATGGGCTCTCCTTTGTTCCGCGCGCCACACCGGCGCAGCCAACGGATCACCCGCGCAGACTACCCGCACTCCCGGTCGACGTTTCGAAAATGTTCCCGCGTTTCACGGCCGGCCGCACATTTGTTTGCCCCCGCCCCGCGCCAGCCGCCCGGCACCCGTACCCGTATCGCGTCCCCGTCCCCGCCCCGATCGCGCCACTCTGGGAACCGGGTCGGGGACGGGATACTGCGCGCGCAACGCGAACGTGACACTACGGCGTGCTGCCGTCGCGGGGAGCAGCTTGCTGCGGCTTCGGCGGCGGCTGCCGCACCGGCTCGGCCTGCTGCTGCTTCTTCTCGGCTTCCTTCTTCTCCAGCACCGGGTCGGGCAGCCCGGTCGTGCGCAGCCGGATCTCCTTCGACCCGGTCTGATCCGCCGGCATCGCGCCCACCAGCGGATCCTGGCGATGCGGGTCGGACAGTGCCCGGCGCTCCTCCTGCTCGGCGGGCGGCAGCTTGCGCTCGGGATCGTTGCCGTTCTCGGAGCTCTCCACCACCGCCAGCTGGTTCTTGATCTTCGCGTTGCCGGAGCTCGTGCGGGCGATCTGCTCGGCCCGCACCTTGTCCGCCTCGGTGTCCACCGTCCCGGTCAGGGTCACCACACCGTTCTTCACGCCCGCGTCCACCGACTGTCGGGCCAGGCGGATGTCGGCCTGCAGCTGCGTATCGACCTTCTTCTCCAGCTGCACGTCACGCGCCTGATCAGCCTTCCTGGTCTCGCCGGCCGAAGCCAGCCCCGCCGCCGAAAGCACGCCCAGCCCCACCCCCAGCGCTACCAATCCTCTGGCCCGTTTCATCTCGACTCCTTTCTGCGAACCGCGCGCACGCGTTCCCACCGACCGGGTCACCCCCGACACACACGAACGCGCCGCCACGTTTCCGACGAAGCGCGAGACTTCAATTGCCGTGCCCGGCCGGCTTGCGCGGCCGCCGCCGCAAACCACGCGTTTTCTCCGCCCCTCGCTTCTGTCCGGTAACACCGGGTCCGCCGCCGCGCCCTCGGGACAACCGCTCAGCCAGCTCCGGCGGCGCCTGGCAGCGCCACGCCGCCGTGAGCAGCGCCTCCAGCTCGGCCATGCCGACGGCGCGCAGCCGCACGAGCACCGCCGGAAATCCGTTGTAGTGCGGCTCGGTGAAGAACCTGTCCTCGTCCGAGGACAGCAACAGCTCCTTTTCCGTCAGATCCGCAACCCGCACGGCCAGCACCTCCGGATTGCGCACGCGCGCCTTCCTGGGGTGGATGCGTTCCTTCCACGCCCAGGCGAAGCCCTTCTCCTGTCCCGTTGCGCCGACGATGGCCCTCGCTTACGCTGCGCCGATGCACACGTATGCCGCCGTGACGATCGCGGTCTCGCTCGCAGCCGCCGGCGCGGCGGCGGTCTCGCCCGAGGCGGTCCGTTACCCGCCCGCGCGGCAGGCCGACGTGAAGGACCTGCACCACGGCGTGGCGGTGCGCGACCCGTACCGCTGGCTCGAGGCGATGGACGCTCCCGAGACGCGGGCCTGGGTGAAGGCCGAAAACGCGCTCACCGAGACGTATCTGGCCGGCATTTCCGGCCGCGAGCAGCTGAAGGCCCGCCTCCGCCAGCTGCTCGGCTACGAACGTTTCGGCCTGCCGGTGCGCCGCGGAGGCCGCTACTTCTGGACCCACCACGACGGGCGTCAGAACCAGCGGGTGGTTTTCACCGCCGCCACGCTCGACGGCAAGCCGCGGCTGCTGCTGGACCCCAACCTGATCTCCACCGACGGCAGCCAGGCCTTCGCCGGCCTGTCGATCAGCGAGGACGGCGCCCGCATCGCCTACGGCCTGGCCGCCGGCGGCGGCGACTGGACCACCTGGCGCCTGCGCGACGTCGCCAGTGGCAAGGACCTGCCCGACGCGCTGGAGCACCTGAAATATTACGCGCCGGTGTTCACCGCCGATCACCGGGGCATCTATTACAGCCGCTTCCCCGCCCCGCCCCCGGGCAAGGAGCTGACCGAGACCGACCACGACAACCGCCTGTATTTCCACCGGCTGGGCACGCCGGTGGCGAACGACACCATCGTCTACCAGCGCCCCGACCACCCCACCTGGCAATTCGAGCCCGAGATCACCCGCGACGGCCGCTACCTGGTGGTCAGCATCGGCGACGGCCAGGTGGGCGACCGCCGACAGGAGCAGATCTTCTACCGGGACCTGCGCAAACCCGGCGCCGGCCTGACCCCGCTGATCGACCGCTTCGACTTCGAATACGAGTTCGTCGGCAACGACGGCCCGGTGTTTTATTTCGTCACCACCTGGGACGCGCCCAGCAAGCGCATCATCGCCATCGACACCCGCGCCCCCCCGCGCGACCGCTGGACCGTGGTGGTGCCCGAAGGCAAGCACGCCATCCTCGGCGCCAGCCTGGTCGGCGGTCGCATCCTGGTGCGCACCCTGGAGGACGCCCACAGCGCCGTGAGCATCCACGACCTGCGCGGCAAGAAGTTGCTGGACGTGAAGCTGCCCGGCCTGGGCACCGCCGGCGGCTTCGGCGGCGGCCCCGGCGATCGCGAGACCTTCTACACCTTCAGCAGCTTCACGGTTCCGGGGGCGATCTACCGGATGCAGCTGGCCGACGGCGCCAGCAAGTTGTGGAAGGCCCCGGCGGTGGCCTTCGAGGGGTCGACCCTGGAGACCAGGCAGGTGTTCTTCACCAGCAAGGACGGCACCAAGGTCCCGATGTTCGTCACCGGCAGAAAGGGCCTGGCCCTCGACGGCAGCCACCCCACCCTGCTGACCGGGTACGGCTTCGGCGGCGTGCCGTCGTTACCGTTCTTCGACCCGACGATGATCGCCTGGCTCGAGCGCGGGGGCGTGTACGCCCTGGCCAACATCCGCGGCGGCGGCGAATACGGCGAAGCCTGGCACCACGCCTCGTTCCGCACCCACCGGCAGGTGGGCCTGGACGACTTCATCGCCGCCGGAGAATGGCTGGTCGAGAGCGGCACCACCTCGGCCGCCCACCTGGGCATCCTCGGCACCTCGGGGGGCGGCATGCTGGTGGGTGCGGTGACCATGCAGCGCCCGGACCTGTACGGCGCCACCGTGCCCATCGCCGGCGTGCACGACCTGCTGCGCTTCCACCTGTTCGGCCAGGGCGCCGGCTGGCAAGGCGACATGGGCTCGCCCGACGACCCCGCCGAGTTCAAGGCCCTGTTCGCCTACTCACCGCTGCACAACGTCCGCCCCGGCGTCCGCTACCCCCCGACCCTGGTGGTCACCTCCGATCACGACGTCCGCGTCCCGCCCCTGCACTCGTACAAGCTGGCCGCCGCCCTGCAGTCCGCCCAGTCCGCCCCCGCCCCCATCCTCCTGCGCGTACAAACCACCTCCGGCCACGGCGGCGGCTCGACCCTGTCCCAGCGGATCGACCAGGAGGCCGAGATCCTGTCCTTCCTCGCGAAGAACCTGGGGCTGCCGTTGAACTGACTCAGGGCTGGCGGTGCCAGGGGACGTTCGCGCCCTTGGCGTCGAGGGTGTGGCGGCGGATGCCGGCATTGTTGCTGCCGACGTAGACGTCGGTGCAGCGGAGGGTGCCGGCGCCGAACTCGATGTTTGCGCCGTTGGAGGGCATCATCATGTCGACGCGTGAGCCGTCGGCGGCAATCCGGCGCAGCATGCCGCCGGCGGTGACGTAGAGGCGGCCCATCTCGTCGAAGGCGATGCCGTCGCCACCGTTGGCACCCACGCTCTGGATGAAGGTGGAACGAGCGGTCTCCATGCCGTTGGTGAGCGTCAGCTTGGTGACCTCCTGGCTCCCGTCGAAGTAGACGATGAACAGGTTCGTGCCCGGGCCAGGACCGAAGGCCAGACCGTTGGCGCCGCCGGGCAACGGCGTCGTGTTCACACGCGTCTTCATGCCGTCAGGCGTGACCCGGTACGTGTTCTTCCCCGTTTGATCGTTGTAATAGACGGCGTCGTCCTCACCGAGGGTGACGCCGTTGATACCGGCCTCGGCTGGCGCCAGCATGTCCACGCTGGGTGGGTC
>JBKPRZ010000648.1:0-31475 GCA_046734815.1 Myxococcota bacterium
GGGCGTCCTTCTCGGCTTGCTTGTCGGCCTTGGCGGTGTCCTTTTCGGCCTGACGGGCGTCTTTTTCGGCCTGCTTGTCGGCCTTGCGGGCGTCTTTTTCGGCCTGCTTGTCGGCCTTGGCGGTGTCCTTGTCGGCCTTGCGGGCGTCCTTCTCGGCCTGCTTGTCGGCCTTGGCGGTGTCCTTGTCGGCCTTGCGGGCGTCGCGGGCGGCCTGCTTTTCCGCCTTGCGCGCCTCCTTGTCGACGGCGGCGCCGCCCCCGCCGTCGACACCGGTATCGGTCCCGGTCTCGGTGGCCGTGCCGGTCTCGGTTCCGGTCGCGGTGCCATCGACGACCTCGGCGGCCAGAGCCACCTCGGCGTCGCCGCCGGCGCCAGCCCGGGCGGCCTTGCGTGCGTCACGCTCTGCCTTCTTCTGCTCGGCCAGCTGCTTGGCCTCCGCGCGGCGCGCCTCCACCTCGGCCTTGCGCGCATCGATCCGTTGCTGGATCTCGGCCCGGCGGGCGTCGATCTTCTGCTGGATCTCCGCGCGCCGTGCCTCCGCCGCCGCCTTCTTCTCCGCACCGCGCGCCCGCCCATCGACCTGCGCCCCCCCTCCTTGATCGACCACTTCCTGAGCCGTGGCCGTGACGGCGGGCAGGCTGAGCAGCAGCGCGAGTCCCAGGATTCTCATCTTCTCCATCTGCGTCTTCCTTCCTCCGCGGACTGGCCGCGGTCGTCTTCCGTCTGGACCACGCCTGCTCACCAGGAGCGACCCGTGGGGCCATGAAAGGTCGGGTGGCGTGATCCGGAGGAAGGAACGCGTATGCGGAGTAAGGGATACAAACATTCATTCGATGAGAAATGTAGGAGGCTCCGGCACACCCGACTCGGGTCGATCGATCTCGTACCGGTACCAGAGCACTTCGAGTCCAGGTTGCGCTGCGCACTTGCGGGCGCGTCCCGGGCGCTTCATCATGAAGGGAGATGTCAGTGCGACCACGCGCAGCGGCCTTCGCGGCACCGGCTAGCACCGGTGGGGGCTGCGGCGCGCGTTCGCATTGACGCTCGCTGCCAGCCGCCACCGATGGGGCGGCTGACGGAAGCGAGCTCGAGCTGGCCGCCCGGAAGGAGAACCGGACCGCCATGCACCGCTCATTATCGTCTTCGCAGCTTCGCGCGAAGTACCTGGAGTTCTTTGCCGGCCAGGGCCACGCCGTCATCCCCTCGGCGTCGCTGGTGCCGGCCAACGACCCCAGCGTGCTGTTCACCACCGCCGGGATGCACCCGCTGGTGCCGTTCCTGCTGGGCGAGCCGCACCCGGCCGGCGGTCGTCTGACCGGGGTCCAGCGCTGCGTGCGCACGGGCGACATCGACGAGGTGGGGGACGACACCCACCTGACCTTCTTCGAGATGCTGGGCAACTGGTCGCTGGGCGACTACGGCCGCGCCGAGGCGATCGCCTGGAGCTTCGAGTTCCTGACCGGCGAGCGCTGGCTGGGGCTGCCGCTCGAGCGCCTGGGGGTGACCTGCTTCGCCGGTGACGGACGCGTACCCGCCGACGGCGAGTCGGAGGCGATCTGGCGCCGGCTGGGGCTGCCGGCCGAGCGCATCGCCCACCTCGGCCGCCCCGACAACTGGTGGGGACCGGCGGGCCAGAGCGGCCCCTGTGGTCCCGACACCGAGATGTTCTACTGGGTCGGCGAGCAGCCGCCGCCGGCGCGGATGGATCCGAGCGACGGGCGCTGGGTGGAGATCTGGAACGACGTCTTCATGAGCTACAACCAGGGGCTCGGCGGCGAGATCGCGCCGCTGCCACGGCCGCAGGTCGACACCGGCATGGGGCTCGAGCGTACGCTGGTGGCCATCAACGGCCATCGTTCGGTGTACGAGATCGACACCGTGCGGCCGCTGCTCGAGGGTCTGCGCACGTTGACCCGCGGGGAGGACGGAGCGGTCGAACACGAGCTGCGGGTGCTGACCGACCACCTGCGGACCGCCTGTTTCCTGATCAGCGACGGCGTGGAGCCCTCGAACAAGGACCGGGGCTATGTGCTGCGCCGGCTTCTCCGCCGCTGCATCCTCTTCGCCCAGCAGCTGGGCCTGCCCGACCGCTGGGTCGAACAGACGCTGCCGATCCTCGAGCGTGCGTTTTCGAGCAGCTACCTGGACCTCACCTCCGCGCGCGCACGGATCGTGGCCACCATCGCGGCCGAGACCAGCAAGTTCCAGCGCACCCTGGCCCAGGGGCTGCGGGTGCTGGGCAGGCTCCCGCGGCTCGACGGGGCGGTGGCCTTCGACCTGTTCCAGACCTACGGCTTTCCCTTCGAGCTGACGCGCGAGCTGGCCCGGGCCAGCGGCAAGAGCGTCGACGAGGCGGGGTTCCGCGCGGAGCTGGAGCGCCACCGCGAGCGCTCGCGCACCAGCTCGGCGGGCAGCTTCGCCGGCGGGCTGGCCGACCACTCCGAGGAGATCGTCCGCTACCACACCCTCACGCACCTGCTGCAGGCGGCGCTGCGCCAGGTGCTGGGCAGCCACGTCCTGCAGCGCGGGTCGAACCTGACCCGCGAACGGCTGCGCTTCGATTTCTCCCACGCGCGCAAGCTGACCGGCGACGAGATCGCCGGGGTGCAGGCCCTGGTCAACGGCTGGCTCGAGCGCCCGCTGCACATCGAGCGAGCGGTCATGTCAGAACCGGAAGCGCGGGCGCTGGGCGCGATCGGCGCCTTCGGCGAAAAATACGGCGAGACCGTCTCGGTCTACACGGTCAGCGACGCGGCCAGCGGCCAGGTGCTCAGCCGCGAGTTCTGCGGCGGCCCCCACCTGACCTCCACCGCCGGGCTGGCCGGGCGCTTCCGCATCCTGCGCGAGGAGGCGGTGGCCGCCGGCATCCGCCGCATCAAAGCGGTGCTGGAGTAGGCGTGGCCCGGGGGCGCGTCTGCGCTCAGGCTCCGTACAAGGCCCCGGTCGCACGAGCCAGGGAGGCCTTGCGCCCGCGCCAGAAGATGCTCTGATCCCCGGTCCGCTCGCAGGTAGGTGACACGCACGTGACAGCCACGGATACGCATCGAACGATCAACGCCATCTGGAGGATCGAGGCGCCCAGGCTCATCGCCGGGCTGGCGCGCATGGTCCGCGGCGATGTGGGGCTGGCCGAGGAGCTGGCCCAGGACGCGCTGGTGACGGCGCTGGAGAAATGGCCCGATACGGGAGTGCCCGACAACCCGGGCGCCTGGCTGATGGCCACCGCCAAGAACCGCGCCATCGACGAGCTGAGGCGGGGCAAGCGCATCGATCAGAAACACGAGGAGATCGGTCACGACCTCGAAACGGCGCGCGAGTCGACGGTGGCCGATCTGGACGAGGCGCTGGACGACCCCATCGGCGACGACCTGCTGCGGCTGGTCTTCACCGCCTGCCACCCGGTGCTGTCCACCGAGGCGCGGGTGGCCCTGACCCTGCGGATGCTGGGCGGGCTGACCACCGAGGAGATCGCCCGCGCCTTCCTGGTGGCCGAGCCGACGGTGGCCCAGCGGATCGTGCGCGCCAAGCGCACCCTCTCCGAGGCCCAGGTGCCGTTCGAGATGCCGCGCGGGCCCGAGCTGGGCGAGCGGCTGGCCTCGGTGCTGGAGGTCATCTACCTGATCTTCAACGAGGGCTATTCCGCCACCGCCGGCGACGACTGGATGCGGCCCGAGCTGTGCGAGGAGGCGCTGAGGCTGGGACGCATCCTGGCCGAGCTGGCGCCGGCCGAGCCGGAGGTGCACGGGCTGGTGGGGCTGATGGAGATCCAGGCCTCGCGCGCTGCGGCCCGGGTGGGGCCGCAGGGCCAGCCGGTGCTGCTGATGGACCAGGACCGCTCGCGCTGGGACCAGCTGCTGATCCGCCGCGGGCTGACCGCGCTGAACCGGGCCGGGGCGCTGGGGCAGCCGCCCGGGCCCTACGTCCTGCAGGCGGCCATCGCCGCCTGTCACGCCCGCGCGCGCACCGCCGACCAGACCGACTGGACGCAGATCGCGGCGCTGTATCGGGCCCTGGCGCAGGTGAGTCCCTCGCCGGTGATCGAGCTGAACCGGGCGGTGGCGGTGGCCATGGCCGAGGGGCCCGCCGCCGGCCTGCAGATCATCGACCGGCTGACCCGCGAGCCGGCGCTGGCCGGCTACCACCTGCTGCCGGGCGTGCGCGGTGACCTGCTGAGCAAGCTGGGCCGCTTCGCCGAGGCGCAGGCCGAGCTCGAGCGCGCGGCCTCGCTGACCCGCAACGCCCGCGAACGCGAGCTGCTGCTCGAACGGGCGGCGGCCTGCGCGCGGTCGGCGGCGGAGAAGGCGTGAGCGCCTCGCAGCGCAACCGCCTCGAATACCAGAACCGGGTCAACCGGGTGATGGACTACGTCCGGGCCCACCGGGCCGAGGACCTGTCGCTGGAGACGCTGGCCCAGGTGGCCGCCTTCTCGCCTTTCCACTTCCACCGGGTGTGGAAGGCGGTGACCGGCGAGAACCTGAACGAGTTCGTGCAGCGGGTGCGGCTGGAGTGGGCGGCCGGCGCGTTGACCGCCCGCCCTTCCGCGGAGGTGCTGGAGATCGCGCTCGACAGCGGGTTCGGCTCGCAGAGCGCCTTCGCCCGCGCCTTCAAGGATCGCTTCGGGATGAACGCCACCCAGTGGCGCAACGGGGGCGCGACCGAGTGGGGCAAGATCCGCATGGCGGATCGCAAGCGTGGTCAAACGAAGGGCAAGGCGGGCGAAGAAGCGGCCAGCCTGGATGGGCAAAGTTCCTTCGAGCCGGGCGACGAGTGCCCGGCAGAAACGGAGGAGACCATGAACGTGACCGTCAAGACCCTGCCTGGCTATCACCTGGCCTACATGCGCAACGTGGGACCGTACGGACCCGCCGGCGGCATCTCGACCCTGTGGCAGCGCCTGCAGCGCTGGGCCGCCCCCCGCGACCTGTGGACCACGGACCGGATCTGCCTGGGCATCTCGCACGACAACCCGGCGGTGACCGACCCCGACAAGTGCCGCTACGACGCCGGCATCGTGGTGCCGCCGGACTTCGCCGCCGACGCCCAGGTCAACCTGACCGACGTCCCCGGCGGCAAGTTCGCCACCCTGGAGTTCACCGGTGGGGCGGCCGAGATCGGCGCGGCCTGGGACACGCTGTTCGGGCGCTGGCTGCCGCAGAGCGGGTACCAGCCGGGCGGCCAGCCCTGCTTCGAGCTGTACCAGGGCGAGCCGATGGACCCGAAGACCGGCGCCTTCCGCTGCACCTTGTGCCTGGGGGTGAAACCGCTGTAACGCCCGCCGCTCGACGCCGGCGTCGGTCCGCGGGAGGATGGGCGCCGGAGGCGACATGAGCGACGAACGTGCGGACCGGGTCGACCGCGGGCGAAGGGCGCTGCTGGCGGCGGGGGCGGCGGCGGGCTGCGCCCAGGGGCGCGGCGTGGGGCCCGGTGGGGTGCCCGCCCCGCGCGGCGAGAGCGTCGCCGGGATGCCGTTTCCGGCGACGCCGCGGGTGCGGGTGGCGGTGATCGGGGTGGGCGAGCGGGGCGGCTTCCTGCTGAAGCTGTTGCTGACCCTGGAGGGCGTGCAGGTGCGGGCGGTGTGCGACATCGTGGCGGACAAGGCGGCGCAGGCCCGGGCGGCGGTGGAAGCCGCCGGGCAGCCGGCGCCGGCGCTGTTCACCGCGGGCGAGCGAGACTTCGAGACCTTGTGCCGCCGCGACGACCTCGACCTGGTGGTGATCGCCACGCCCTGGGAGTGGCACGTGCCCATGGCGCTGGCGGCGATGGAGCACGGGCACCACGCCGCGGTGGAGGTGCCCGCCGCCGTCACCGTCGACGACTGCTGGCGGCTGGTGGACACCGCCGAACGCACGCGCCGGCACTGCGTGATGCTGGAGAACTGCTGCTACGGGCGCAACGAGATGATGGTGCTGCAGCTGGTGCGCGCCGGCCGGCTGGGCGAGGTGCTGCACGGCGAGGCGGCCTACATCCACGATCTGCGCGAGATCCTGTTCCAGACCAAGAGCGAGGGTCTGTGGCGGCGGGCCTGGCACACGCGCCGCGACGGGAACCTGTACCCCACCCACGGGCTGGGGCCGGTGGCGCGTTACATGGACGACAACCGCGGCGATCGGCTGGACCGGCTGGTGTCGATGAGCGGCCCCTCGCGCGGGCTGCAGGTCGAGCGCGACCGGCTGCCGGCCGGCGACCCGCGCCGGGGCGAGCGGTACCTGTGCGGAGACATGAACGTCAGCCTGATCCGCACCGCGCGCGGCCGGACCATCGTGCTCCAGCACGACGTGGTGTCGCCGCGTCCGTACGATCGCATCAATCTGATCTCGGGAACCCGGGGGGCCTTTCGCGACTACCCGCCGCGCATCTACTTCGACGGGCAGAAGGACAAGCACGACTGGCAGCCGGTCGAGCCGCTGTTCGCCGAATGGGAACATCCGCTGTGGCGCGAGACCAACGCCCTGGCCGAGAAGCGCGACGGGCACGGCGGCATGGACTTCGTGATGCTGTACCGCCTGATCCAGTGCCTGCAGCAGGGGCTGGTTCCCGACCTGGACGTGTACGACGCGGCTTCCTGGAGCGCCGCCGGCCCCCTGGCCGACGCGTCGGTGGCCCAGGGGAACGCGCCGGTGTCGTTCCCGGACTTCACCCGCGGCAGGTGGCGCGAGCGCCGCGGGTGATCGCCGGCCCCTCACCCCTCCCTCTCCCCGCTGCCGCGGGGCGAGGGCGAACGATCGCGGACAGCCGCTATTCAACCCCAGAGTGGAGCTTTCTCCTGGCGAGGAGTGGAGCTTCCTGCTGGAGGGAAATGGACCTTTCTCCCGGAGGGAAGTGGAGCTTTCTCCTGGAGGGAAGTGGAGCTTTCTCCTGGAGGGAAATGGAGCTTTCTCCTGGAGGGACGGGGATCTTTCTGTCGGACGGGAGTGAAGCTCTCGGAGGTGTGCCCCGGGAGGGGCGTTCGCCCTCGCCCCGCGCAGCGGGGAGAGGGAGGGGTGAGGGGGTCGCCGATGTAGCGCGAGCGGCATCCCAGAGGGTAGCGTAGGCCCATGGCGCCGCCGCCGAGCCGCATCCTGCTGAGCGTGCCCCCCTGCATGGTGGAGCCGTTCGCCGAGTTGGAGGGGAAAGAAGAGGGGTGGTTCGCCGCCAGCGATCCGGCGGGCGCGAAGGTGGGATCGGGCGGGGCCACCTTGCACCTGCTGGCTGCCGCCTGGCGCGCGCGCGGAGAGGGGGCCTCCTTCGAGGACTGGCTGGGCGGGGCCCACCACACCGTGATCCACGGCGGCGGGCAGAGCCGGCGGCTGCCGGCCTACGCCGCCGTGGGCAAGCCGCTGGCGCCGATGCCGGTGTGGCGCTGGCAGGTGGGCCAGCGCCTGGACCAGAACCTGCTCGACCTGCAGCTGCCTTTCCTGCGGGAGGTGCAGCGGCGCGCTTGCGCGAAGGTGGCGGTCACGGTGGCCAGCGGCGACGTCTTGATCCGCGCCGCGCCCGAGCTGCCGCCGCTGCCCGACGCGGACATCGTCTGCCTGGGGCTGTGGGTGCGCCCGGAGGAGGCGCAGCACTTCGGGGTGATGTTCTTCCCGCGCCGCCGCCCCGACCGGTTCGCCTTCTTCCTGCAGAAGCCGGACCTGGAACGCCTGAAAGACCTCTCGCGCGACTACCTGTTCCTGATCGACACCGGGATCTGGCTGCTCAGCGCCCGCGCCGTGGCGCTGCTGGCCCGCAAGTGCGGCTGCGACCCGCGCGCGCCCGACCCCGCCCGCATCGAGCCCTACGAGCTGTACGCCCAGCTGGGCCCGGCGCTGGGCAGCGATCCCTCCCAGCCGGACGCGGAGGTGCGGGCGCTGACCCACGCCGCCCTGGCGCTGCCGCAGGGCGAGTTCTACCACTTCGGCACCAGCCGCGATCTGTGCCGGTCGTACGCGCGCCTGCAGAACCTGGTGCTGGACCAGCGGCAGATCAGCGCGCCCTACCTGAAGCCCCACCCGGATCTGTTCGTGCAGAACGCCCGCCTGGGCCGGCCGCTGGGCGGCGACAACCAGCAGATCTGGATCGAGAACGCGCACGTGCCCGCCTCCTGGAAGCTCAGCCGCGAGCACGTGATCACCGGCGCGCCCGCCAACGAATGGTCGCTGGCGCTCGAGCCCGGCACCTGCCTCGACTTCGTGCCGGTCGACGCCAGCGCCACCTGCCTGCGTCCCTACGGCATCGACGACGCCTTCCGCGGCGCCCTGGGCGCCCCCGACACGCGCTGGCTGGGTCAGCCGATCGCCGACTGGCTGGCGCGCCGCAACCTCGGCCTGTCGCAGGCGCGGCTGTCGCCCGACGCCGACATCCAGGGGGCGGCGCTGTTCCCGGTGCTGTCGCGCGAGTCGCTGGACGAGGGCTTCGTGCGCTGGATGACCGCCCCGGCGCCTGCCCCCGACCGGCAGCACGCCACACGGTGGCTGCAGAGCCCGCGCCTGTCCGCCCAGGAGCTGGGCGCGCGGGCCAACCCGCGGCGCCTGTACGCCCAGCGGGCGGCCCTGCGGCGCGAGAACATCCCCGACCTTTTTCGCAACCGGCGCAAGAGCGTGTTCTTCTCGCTGGACCTGGCTCGTCTGTCGGAGGACCTGGCCGCAGGCGGCGGCACCCTGGCGCCGCTGGACGACGCCGCCGCCGATCCGCTGGAGCGGGCCAAGGACCACATGTTGCGGGCCATGACCATGCGCCGGCGCGGCCAGGCCGGCTGGGAAACCGAGGAGGGCCAGGCCTTCGCCCGCCTGCGCGAGGCCATCGTCGGTTCGGCCGAGGCGGCCCCGGTCGAGCCGCGGCTGAACCTGATCGAAGACCAGATCGTCTGGGGCCGCAGCCCGGTGCGGCTGGACCTGGCCGGCGGCTGGTCCGACACGCCTCCCTATTGCCTGGAGGTGGGCGGCAGCGTGCTGAACGTGGCCGTCGAGCTGAACGGCCAGTTGCCCATCCAGGTGTTCGCCCGCCAGCGCCCCACCCCGGAGATCGTGGTGCGGTCGATCGATCTGGGCATCGACGAGACCCTGACCACCTTCGAGCAGATCGCCGACCACGCCCGGGTGGGCGACCCGTTCTCGATCGTGAAGGGCGCGCTGGCGCTGGCGGGCTTTCACCCCCGCTTCCGGCGGGGGGCGCCGTTCCCGTCACTGGCGGCGCAGCTGCAGGAGGCGGGCGGAGGCCTCGAGCTCAGCCTGCTGGCGGCGGTGCCCAAGGGCTCGGGCCTGGGCACCAGCAGCATCCTGGCCGCCACGGCCCTGGGCACCCTGTCCGACGTCTGCTCGCTTCACTGGAGCCACGAGGAGATCATCCGCCGCACCCTGGTGCTCGAGCAGATGTTGACCACCGGGGGCGGCTGGCAGGACCAGGCCGGCGGCATCTGGCCGGGGCTGAAGCTGATCGAGACCGCCCCCTCGCTGGATCAGTCGCCGCTGGCGCGCTGGCTGCCCGACACCGTGCTGGCCGCGCCCGAGGCCCGCGACAGCATCCTGCTGTATTACTCGGGCATCACCCGGGTGGCGAAGGACATCCTTCAGGAGATCGTGCGCGGGATGTTCCTGAACTCGCGCGATCACCTGGAGGTGGTGCGCGAGATAGCGCGCCACGCCCGACGCGCCGCCGAGGTGGTGCAGCGGCGCGACCTGCCCGGCCTGGCCGCCGCGGTGGCGCACAGCTGGCAGCTGAACCAGCGCCTGGACGCCGGCACCAACCCGCCAGCGGTGGCGGCCATCCTCGACACCGTCGGCGACCTGTTGCTGGGGGCCAAGCTGCTGGGCGCCGGCGGCGGCGGGTACATCCTGATGTTCGCCAAGGACCCCGCCGCCGCGCATCGTCTTCGCCAGCGCCTGGAGCAGCGCCCGCCCAACCCGCGCGCCCGCTTCGTCGCCTTCTCCGTCTCGGGCACGGGCCTGCAGGTCACGCGCAGCTAGCGCTGCGCCGACTTGGCGGGGGCCTTGGACGCCAGCTCGTCGTAGTAGGTCTGCACGGTGCCCTTGAAGGCGCCGAAGCCTTCCTTGCGGACCGTGTAGCCCTGGTACTTGTCGGGCACCTTGTAGCCGTCGGCCGCCTCCTCGACGCTCTTGCCGGCCTTGTGCTGGCTGGTGATGTAGGCCAGCAGGTCCTTGTGGAACGCGGTGAACTCGGTGAAGTCCTTCCAGGTCATCAAGGTGCTGTGGCCCGGGATCACGCTCTCGACCTTCTTGATGGTCGCCGCCGCCTTGGCCAGGGTCTTCGAATATCCCACCCCGCTGCCGCCGTTCTTGGTGTCGACCAGCGGCGTGCCCTTGCCGGCGAACATGTCCCCCGCGTGCATCACCTTCAACGCCGGGAAAACCACGAAGGTGTCGCCGTTGGTGTGGCCGGGGCCGAAGTAATAGAGGTCGATCTTCTCCTTGCCGCTGCCGATCGACATCCGGTCCTTGTAGGTCTTCTTGGGCAGGAACTGGGCCTTTTCGCCCTTGAAGGCGTCCATCTTCTCCATGTTCGCCTTGGTGTTGTCCTGCACGATGGTCTCGACGGTGGCGCCGAAGAACTCGTTGCTGCCGGTGTGGTCGCCGTGGGTGTGGGTGTTGATGATCGTCGACACCGGCTTGTCGGTCACGGTCTTGATCTTGTCCATGATCGCCTGGCCCCAGCCGGCCAGCTTGGTGTCGACCACCACCACGCCCTTGGCGGTGATGAAGGCGGCGGTGTTCCCGCCCCCGCCCTTGATCATGTACAGGTTGTCCTTCACCTGCTCGATCTCCGCCACCTTGGGCTGCGGCGGGATGGGCGGCGGCGTGGAGGCCGGCGTGGGAGACGGTGTGGCCGGTGGAGTGGCCGGTGCCGACGGCGCCTGGAGCGCGGACGCGGCGACCGAGATGCCGCCCACCACGACGATGGCTGCGAGCACGATGACTCGTCTCATGAGATCCCTCCCGAGAAAAAGATTCGCTCGATGAACCAGACTGCTCCCGCCGCCGCGACCGCCACCGACCCGGCCAGGGTCAGCCTACGCCCCAGCTGCTCGCTGCGCGCGCGCAGGGCAGCCAGGGCGGCCGCCACCACCACCACCACCACCAGCTGACCGATCTCCACCCCCAGGTTGAAAGAGAACAACGACCAGCCCAGCGCGCCCGCCGGCAACCCGGTGTCGCGCAGGACGCTGGCGAAGCCGAACCCGTGCACCAGCCCGAAGCCGGCGGCGAACCAGGGCCGCAGGTCCCGCCCCCCCGGTCGCGACAGCAGGTTGTCGGCGCCCACCAGCACGATGGACAGCGCGATGGCCGGCTCCACGATCCGCGGCGGCAGGCTGACCAGGTCCAGGGCGGCCAGCGACAAGGTGATGCTGTGGCCCACGGTGAAGGCGCTGACCACCAGCAACAGCCGGCGCAGCCGGCCGCCCACCGGGGTCCCCAGACCGGTCTGCCGGGCTGGGGTGGGGAGCAACAGCAACCCGATCAGGAAAGCCAGGTGGTCGAAGCCGATCAGGATGTGGTGCACGCCGGCCTGGGCGAACTTGCGCACCACCGCCAGCTTGCCGGCGGTGCTGCCGGCGAAGTGCTCGAACCCGCGGTGGTCCACGTCCAGGATCGCCTGTCGCACCAGTTGTTCGCCTTCGTACAGGTTCACGAAGGTCTGGTGGGCAGGGTCGTAGGGGAAAAGATGGGCCTCGATCTGCACGCGCCCGGCCGGGGCGGGCAGGACCAGCCGCTGGCGCAGGCGCAGGCCCTGGCGGTCGGGCACCGGCTGGGGATCGGACCAGGCCGCCGGCAGCGGATGGCCGTCGGCGATCACCTGCACCCGCGCCGCCACCAGCGCGCGCAAGGTAGCGGCGTGGGCGGCGGCCAGCACCGGATCGCCCAGGCGTTCGGGCGGCTGCACACCGAGCTCGTGGGCCAGATCGTACAGGTGGGCGGTCACCGTGACCTCGAGGGCAGAGCTGTCCAGACGCACGTCCAGTGTGCTGAACGGCATCGGGTGCGCGCCGGCCGGCCGGGCGATGACCAGGCCGCCGATCAGGGCAAGGAGCGTCCCCCCTCGTCTCATCCGGCGGCAGCCTAACCGAAATGGCCTTTTCGATCAGTCGTGTTGTGTCGATCACCTCAACGCGGCCGGCCTCACCGATATCATCCGTTCATGCGAACGCCGCTCCTGCCTGTCCTCACCGGTCTTTTCGCTCTGTCGCTGCACGCCTCCCCGCTGCGTGCGGAATCGTCATCGCCGCCGGCCTGGGGCCCCTGCCCGCCGGCGAGCAACGGCCTTCCCGACAACGGCATCCAGTGCGCCACCATCGACGTGCCCCTGGACTACCGCCAGCCCGAGGGCCGCCAGATCCAGGTGGCCATCTCGCGCATCGCCGCCAGCTCGACGGCGCTGCGCCGCGGGATCCTGCTGTTCAACCCGGGCGGCCCCGGCGGCTCCGGCCTGGACCTGCCGCGCCTGTTCGCCCTGCTGCTGCCCGCCGAGGTGCGCGACCGCTACGACCTCATCGGCTTCGACCCGCGCTTCATCGGCCAGAGCACGGCCCTGTCCTGCGGGCTGGATCCGCTGTCCGCACTCAAGGCCTTCCCGCCCATGATGCAGCCGGGGGGCTTCGACGACACCGTCAGCTTCATGCAGAAGGTGGCCGACACCTGCCAGGCGAACGCGGGCGATCTCCTGCCCTTCGCCACCACCGCCAACACCGCGCGCGACATGGACCGCATCCGGCAGGCGCTGGGCGAGGAGAAGCTGTCTTACCTGGGCTACTCGTACGGCACCTATCTCGGCGCCGTGTATTCGACGCTGTTTCCGCAGCGGACCGATCGCATCATCCTCGACAGCTCGGTGGGGCCGCTGGTCTGGCGGCTACAGTTCCGCGGCTTCGGTCCCGGCGGCGACACGCGTTTCCCCGACTTCGCCCGCTTCGCCGCCGCCAGCGACGCCACCTACCACCTGGGCGCGACCCCGCGCGAGGTGCGCGCCCTGTTCTTCCGGCTGGTCGACCGGCTGGACCGCGATCCCCTCCCGCTGGGCGACGGCCTGTTCCTCGACGGACCGCTGTTCCGCGCGGCCACCTTCGGCGCCCTGTACGGCGACGTCCAGCTGCCCGGCCTGGCCGAGTTCTGGCAGGCGACCCTCGGCGAGCTCGATCCCGCCGGGCTGCGCGGCTCGCTGCGCGCGCTGGGCGTCCTGGACGAGCCACCCACCGACAACTTCACCGCCGCCGGCCTGTCGGTCGTGTGCGGCGACGCCGCCTGGCCGCGATCGCCCGAGCGCTACCGCAAGGACCTGAAGCTGGATACCCGTCTGTTTCCCATGTTCGGCGAGGTTGGCTCGAACATCTGGCCCTGCGCCTTCTGGCCGGTGGATCCCGTCGAGCCGCCCGTGACAATCGGCGCGCAGGGGCCGTCGAACATCCTCATCGTCCAGAACCTGCGCGATCCGGCCACGCCTTACCCGGGCGCGCTGGCCATGCGGGCGGCGCTGGGTGATCGCGCGCGCCTGGTGAGCATCGACCAGGGCGGCCACGGCGCGTATCTGCTGACCCCCAGCGTGTGTGGCAATGTCATCCCCACCGCGTTCCTGATCAGCGGGTCGCTGCCCGACGGCGACCCGTTCTGCGCCGCCGAGACCGCCGCGCCGCCCGCCCCGATCCGGCGCATGACCGACGACCCGCAGGCGCGCGCCGCCCGCGAGCTGCAGCGTCGGGTGCGCTGACTCAGGGGTTCGCCGTCACCCAGGCCTTCAGACAGCTGATCTGATCGGGCGTCAGCGCGGTGCCGAACGGGGGCATCCGCGTGCCACACCCCACCACGTCGCCCACCAGCTTCTCGAACAGCAGCCCGCCCACCGCGGGCTGCGTGGTGACGAAAGTGCGCGTGCGGCACTGGTCGGACGGCAAGCGCAGCCGATCGCGCACGCCCTGGGCGACCAGATCCACCCGCATCGAGTAGGTGGGCAGGTTGCGGTCGTGGCACAGGCCGCAGGCCGGCCGGAAGATGTTCGCGATCACGTATTCGGTGTTGCGGCACTGGGCTGACGGGCCCGGAGGGGGCGGCGGGGGCGTGCTGGTCACGCCCGCGTCCACCTTCATCGGAGGAGGCGGAGGGGGCGGCTGCGCAGCTCCGCCCGTGCCGCCCGTGGGCTGGACCGTAGTCGGAGGGTATGGAGGCAGGGGAGAGCTGGGAGGGACGACACCCGAACCGCCGGAGCCTGCAGGTGCCTGCGGCACCCCGCCCCCCGTCGGGAGCGAAGGGGGCGTGTACGGCCGCTCACTTCCGTTCAGCTGTCCGGGACACGCGCAAAACAACGTCAGCCAGCCGAGGGCGGACACCGATGCCGGGAGCTTCAAGAGGCACCTCCTGTTTCACCGCCTCGGCGGCTTAATACTGTTTGTGGCCTGGCCCGCCGGAAACCTTGCAAATGATGTGCGTCAGGAAGCGTGAGTCACTGTGCGACAAACGACCAGACCGGGGCATATCGATCATCGGTGATCACTCTGTCGCGATCACGAAGGCCTTCAGACAGGCGATCTCGTCGGCGGTGAGCGCGCTGCCGAAGGGCGGCATGCGGTCCCCGCACCCGGCGACGCCCCCGTTGAGCTTGTCGAAGAACAGCCCGCCCAGCGTCGGCCGGGTCCTCGCCAGCGGTCGATCGGGACACTCGTAGGAACGTCCGCGCAGTCGATCCCACCACCCCCTCGCGACCAGGTCGATCTCGACGAAGGTGAACCGCGCGCGCCGATCATGGCAGAGCGCGCAGTGCGGCTGGATGATCTCGGACTGCACGAAGCGCACGCTCCGGCAGTTCGAGAACCCCGGCCCGAAGCGACCGGGATCCCCGCCGATCGTCGTCGGCGCGGGCGCGGGCGGCGGGATGGGGTCGCCCACCGTCGGTGACGGCGAGCTGCCCGGCAGCGGCGGCGGCGTCGCGGGTGCCGGCGGCGGTGTGGGCGGCGGGATCGGTGCGGTGGTTGCCGGAGGATCGGTCGCGGGGCCCGGAGGGCGGTCCTCCCCGGTGCCGGCGCAGCCTGCGAGCAACATCACGGCGCCGAGCACGGAAACGGAGACCGAAGCTTTCATGGGGACCTCCACGTTCGGTAACGTCCGCGCCGCCGCCGACGTAACCGTCGCTTGTCGGGTGGCCCCGGAACCACCCTGGCGTTCGCCCCATATTGCGCCCGATCGCCGCCCCTGGCCAAAGGGAGCTCGGTGGGCAAAGATACGCGGGCAATGTCCGATCGGCTGGAGGCCGCAGCCAGCGGGCGGGCCCAGTGCCGGGCCTGCGGCGTCAAGCTCGCCAAGGGGTCCTTACGCTTCGGCGAGGAGCTGCCGAATGCCTACGGCGACGGGGACGTGGCGAGCGTGTACTGGTTCCACCCACGTTGTGCGGCTGTGCGGCGGCCAGAGAAGATCGCGCCGCTGCTGCGCGACAGCGAGGCCGCGGCGGCGCTGCCCGACCGGCCCGAGCTGCTGGGCCTGGCCGAACAGGGCCTGGCCCACCCCAGGCTCGAGCGGGTGGCCGGGGCCGAGCGGGCCGCCTCCGGCCGCGCCCGCTGCCGCCACTGCCAGCAGCCGATCGCCGGCGGCGCCTGGCGCGTGCGGCTGAGCACCTTCGCCGACAGCGGCTTCTTCGAGCCGCTGGGCTTCGTCCACGCCGGCTGCGCGCGCGCCTACTTCGAGGTGGCGGAGGTGCAGCTGCTGCTCGATCGCATCCACCTGGCCTCGCCCGATCTGGACCAGGCCGCGCTGGAGGAGATCCGCGCCGCCGAGCTGGCCGGGCAGCCGCAGCCGGGGAGCGCCTGAGTGTCCGACGCCGCCGCGCCGCCGCCTTCCTCCCCGCCGGGCAAGAAGGCGCGCGCCACCCTCGAGACCCTGCACAAGATCTTCACCTTGCCCGAGAGCAAGGGGTCCACGCTGCACCGGCTGGACCAGGAGATCTCGGACAACCTGCTCGGTTTTCTCGGCTCGCGCATCGTCGCCGGCGACGTGGCGCCCGCCAACCTGGAGAAGGATTTCCTCGACACCCGCATCCCCGAAGAGCCGCTGTTCGTCTCCGAGCAGGTGGACTATCTGCTGAGCCAGATCGTCTCGCAGTCGGTGCACACCGCCTCGCCGGCCTTCATCGGCCACATGACCTCGGCCTTGCCCTACTTCATGTTCCCGCTGGCCAAGATCATGATGACGCTCAACCAGAACGTCGTGAAGATCGAGACCAGCAAGGCCTTCACGCCGCTGGAGCGCCAGGTGATCGGCATGTTGCACCGGCTGATCTACCAGCAGAACGACCGCTTTTACCGGCGCTGGACCCAGAGCTTCCAGCACTCGCTGGGGGTGTTCTGCTCGGGCGGGACGGTCGCCAACATCACCGCGCTGTGGGTGGCGCGCAACCGGCTGCTGGGGCCGCGCGGCGGCTTCGCCGGGGTGGCGGAGGAGGGGCTGGCCGCGGCCCTGCGCCACGCCGACCTCGACGGTCTGGCGGTGCTGGTCTCGCGGCGCGGTCACTACTCGCTGGGCAAGGCCGCCGATGTGCTGGGGCTGGGCCACCGGCAGCTGGTGTCGATCCCGGTGACCGCCGAGCACAAGATCGACCTTTCCGCCCTGCGCGCCGAGATCGATCGCCTGAAGAGAAAACGCATCGGGCTGCTGGCCGTCGTGGGAATCGCCGGCACCACCGAGACCGGCAACGTCGATCCGCTGGAGTCGCTGGCCGACCTGGCCGCCGAGCACGGCGTGCACTTCCACGTCGACGCCGCCTGGGGTGGTCCCACCCTGTTCTCGCGCCGGCACGCCCCGCTGCTGCGCGGGATCGAGCGCGCCGACTCGGTGACCATCGACGCCCACAAGCAGCTGTACGTGCCGGTGGGCGCGGGCATGGTGCTGTTCAAGGACGTGCAGGCGCTGGCCTCGGTCGAGCACCACGCCAACTACGTCATACGGCGGGGGTCGCGCGACATCGGCAAGCACACCCTGGAGGGCACCCGTTCGGGCATGGCGATGCTGGTGCACTCGGCGCTGCGGATCATCGGCCAGCAGGGCTACGAGCTGCTGATCGACCGGGGCATCGAGATGGCCCAGCGGTTCGCCGCCATGATCGCCGCCGCGCCCGACTTCGAGCTGATCACCGCGCCCGAGCTGAACCTGCTGACCTACCGCTACGTGCCCCCCGAGGTGCGCCCGTCGCTGGGCCGGGGCGGCGTGGCCCAGCAGCAGGCCACCAACGACCGCCTGAGCGCGCTGACCGAGGCGATCCAGCGCGACCAGCGCGCGGCGGGCAAGACCTTCGTCTCGCGCACGCGCCTCGAGGCAGCCGCCCACGGCGGGCAGGTGTTGACGGTGTTCCGGGTGGTGCTGGCCAACCCGCTGACCACCCCGCAGATCCTGGAGGACATCCTGGCCGAGCAACGGGCCCACGGCCGGCGCCTGACCGCCGCCAGCTACCCCGATCTGCTGGCCGCGTCCTGAACCTACTTGACGATCTCGGCGCGCAGGGCGCGCAGCACGCCTTTGATCCGGCGCTCGTTCTCGAGGCCCATGCGCAGCAGGATCTTCTGTCCGGCCGAGCGGCCCTGCAGGTCGGGATCGGCGTATTCGTAGCGCACGTTGGGCTGCTGCAGCCGGATGGCGCCGGGGATCTCCGGCGTCTGCAGCAGGTGGTCGATGACCTCGACCAGGCGGTCGTTGAAGTAGCCCTTGGGATAGCCGAGATCGCGGTAGGCCTGCTCGAACAGCGGGTAGAGGCGCGCGTAGGTATCGACCACCCGCTTGGGGTCGACCGATTCGGCCATGCGCACGCGGCTGGTGTAGCGTTCGGCGTTGCGGGTGGACAGCAGCAGGCCCGAGGCGTCGGTGTCGACGACCATGTCACCGCGCACTGGCCGCACCGGCCACGAGTCGGAGGCCACCTGCTCGCGGGGCAGGGCATCGATGGTGGCCACCAGCCGCCGGATGAAGCCCTCGAGCAGCAGGAACTCGCCCAGGCGCTTGGCGCCGAACAGGCCGTTGAGGCGATCGCGCACCAGCGGGTCGCTGTCGTCCAGCGACGGCAGCGCGGCCCGCGGCTCGCCGGGGACGCGCGGGGGCGGGTGGCTCTGCACGTCGGGCCGGGCATCGGGCGGGGGCGGCGCCGGCACCACCGGAACCGGTGGCGCCACCACCGGCGCGGGCACTGGCTTGCTCTGCGACCAGAACCAATAGGTGACCCCGGCCACCACGGCCAGCGCGACAGCGACGATGACCTTGTACATGTGCCGGCCACCATACCAGCGATCGATTGCTCTGGCTCCGCCGGGCAGAACCCACCTCCCCGGACACGTCAGCGGGGGGCGAAATTCTCTGAAACCTTTTGGCTCGCGTCCGTACTGGAGGGGGGAGGGACCCAACACATGAAGAACCAGCTACTGGGACCGGGCGTGCTCGCGGCGGCGGCACTGGGCGTGATGGCGGCAGCTTGCGGAGATCCGCTCGCCGACGAGGGCCCGGGCCCCGGCGAGGTCGTTTCGACCCAGGCAGCCGTGCAGCAGGCCGATCACGGGCGGCGCTGCCGGCGCCCCCCCGACGACATCCCGGCCGCGCTGGCCGTGCCGGCCGACGAATGCCTGGCGGTGCAAGCCCTGGGCAGCGGCGTCCAGATCTACACGTGCACAGCCGGCGCCTGGGTGCTCAAGGCGCCCGAGGCCAATCTGCTCGACCCGCACGGCCGCTTCCTGGGCAACCACTTCCTGGGGCCGAGCTGGCAATGGCGCGACGGCAGCAAGATCAAGGGGACCAAGGTGGCCGGCGTGCCGGCCCCGGCGGCAACCGACGTGCCCTGGCTGCTGCTCTCGGTGAACAGCCCGGAGGGCGAGGGCAAGCTGGCCGACATCACACACATCCAGCGCCTGCACACCGCCGGCGGGGTGGCGCCCGCAGGCGCCTGCACCGAGGGAACCGAATCCCGCGTCCCCTACACCGCCGACTACCTCTTCTATCACCCGAGCAGCTGCGCCGGGGAGTGAGCCGGAGCCGACAGCGCGCCCGGCCAGCGGCAGCCGGGCGCGCTTCACCTCATTCGACGATGGTGGTGGGCAGATTCGCTCCCCAGCCGATGCTCACGGTGCACGTCGGGATGCCGGTGCAGGTCACGCCGCGCTCGGTGGGCGAGACGTTGATGCGCAGGTTGTTCCGGCCAGCGGGTACGGGAGGGACGGTGGCGCGCACCAGGCCCCCTTCCAGCGTGAAGGGAAGATGGTGGTAGTCGTTGATCACCTGGTTGAAGAAGAGCATCAGTTCCTTCGGCTTCAGATCGTCGGCCGGGTGGGACCAGTCGAACAGCAGTTCCTGGCCCACCTTCACGGCGTCCAGCGGCTGGCGCGGCACCATCTTGCGGATGGTCAGGAAATCATCCACCTCCACCCGCACGACACCGCGAGAATCGCGTAGCTCGACCACGGCCCGCTGGCTGCCTCGAACCTGATCGGCGCGGCTCTCGAGAAAGAACTCCGGGGCGTCGCAACCCGGGGTGAAGCCACCTTGCGGACCTCCTCGGTTCAGCACGCCCATCGCCTGACCGTTGATCGAGACGGTGGCCTCGTCTCGCACCGCCCAGCACCTGTCGCCGCTCAGCCAGATCGAAAACCTGATCTTCTCGGGCGTCCCCGACTGGTCGTCCTGATACGAGCTCAGCCACAGGGAGCTGAATTCGCCGAGGGCGTGCTCCTCCGCCGGTGGTCGTCCGTCCAGCCCGCAACCGGTCAAGGTGAGAGTGATGGCCAGCAATATCCTCGTCATGGTCGATGCCTCGTCGCTTTCCTGAAGCAACCGGGGGGCCACGCCGCCTGGTCGCGGCCGCCGCCTGCACCGGCGCGGTGCCGGCGTCGGGACTGGCAGGTTTCCACCAGCGCGAGGGGCGCTCACCATGCGGTCGTCTGCGCGTGATGTTGTCGAGATCACCACAAGACTCCACGCCGGCGTGTCCCAATTCGTGACGGGCGACCCGGCTCGCGCCGCGATACAGACGGGAACCTCCTCATGCACAAAGCCACCCTGTTCCCCGCGGCCTGCCGGATGGTCGCGCTGTTTCTGGTTGCGGTCCTGTCTGGTTGTCCGACCCCGCGCAGCGAACCGATCAACGAGCCCGGACTGCCGATCCCATCGGGCGACGGGGGCGCAGGCCCGCGGTCCATGGGTAGCGACGGTCCGGCGGCCCCCCCGGAAGCGTGCCCCGGCGGACAGCACCGCTGCAGCGGGGCCTGCGTGCCGGACGAGGATGTCGCTTCGTGCGGGGTCCGCTGCAACGAGCCCTGCCCGGCCCCCAGCGGAGGGGAAGCCACCTGCGACGGCTTTCGCTGCGGGACACGTTGTCCCGCCGGCCAGCGCGTGTGCATGGGGGCCTGCCGTGCGCTCGAGGAGGCCTGCGGCGACTGCCCGGCCGGGAAGAACCCCTGCAACGGCGGGTGTGTCGATCCGCAGGATCCCGCCGCTTGCGGCAGCAGCTGCGAGCGGTGCCCGATGGATCCCAACGGGGCGGCGAGCTGCACCCCCGGCGGCTGCGCGCTGACCTGCAACGCCGGTTATCACCGCTGCGGCGATCGCTGCCTGGCCGACGACAGCCCCGCCAGCTGCGGGGCGCGCTGCGATGCCTGCCCCGGCAACGGGGGCACCGCCACGTGCGTGGCCGGCGCGTGCGACGTCCAGTGCCCCGCCGACAAGCAGAGCTGCGACCACCAGTGCATCGCCAGGACGCAACCTTGCCTGGACCACTGCCCCGACGGCCTGACCAAATGTGGCGCGCAGTGTGTCCCCGACAGCGAGGTGCCCGAAGAGGTGTGCGACGGGAAGGACAACAACTGCAACGGCAAGGTCGACGACGGCGTCACCTGCGCCCCGCTGGGAAACGCCCGGCGCACGTGCAGCAACGGCCAGTGTGTCGTCGACATGTGCAACGGCGGTTTCCACATCTGCAACGGGGCCTGCATTCCGGACGAGCAGCCGTGCGGTGACAGCTGCCCCGCCGGGCGATCGAACTGCACGGGAGCGTGTGTCCTCGACAGCCAGGTGCCTCCGGAGATCTGCGACGGCCAGGACAACAACTGCAACGGCAAGGTCGACGATGGCGCGACCTGCCCCCCGGCGGGGAACGCCAGCCGCAAGTGTCAGGGCGGCCAGTGCGTGATCGACCAGTGCAACGGTGGGTTCCGGATCTGCAACGGCAGCTGCATCCCCGACGAGCAGCCCTGCGGGAACGCCTGTCCGGGCGGGCGCGCCAACTGCAACGGCACCTGCGTGCCCAGCAGTCAGGTGCCCAAGGAGCAATGCAACGGCCGGGACGACAACTGCAACGGCGCCGTCGATGACGGCGCGACCTGCCCCGGGACCTCCGGCGGCCGGGGGGTGTGTCGCGGCTCCAGTGGCTGCGACATCGAGTGCAACGACGGGTTCAACAAGTGTGGCTCTTCGTGCTTCTCACGTAACGACAACAATCATTGCGGATCGTGCACCACCGCCTGCCAGAACGGTGCGCAGTGTCGCGACGGGGCCTGCGCCTGTGCTTCGGGCACCCACGCCTGCCCGGGCGGTTGTGCCAGCAACAACGATCCGAAAACCTGCGGCGATCGCTGCTCACCTTGCCCCACCCCGGCCGGAGGCTCCGCCACCTGCAACCAGGGCAGCTGCGGGATCAAGTGCAACGGCGGCAAGAAGCCCTGCTCCGATGGCACCTGTCAGGACTGCTGCACGGCCGATGACTGTGCTTCGCAGCGGGGAGATGGGGGGACCGTCCAGTGCGTCGCCGGCCGGTGCGAGTGCGGTGGCGCCAACCCGATTCGCTGCGGAGCCTCGAAGAAGTGTTACGACCTGTTTTACGGCTGCGACGAGTGCAAGCAGGGATTCGTGTGGCGCAGCTTCTGCTCCCTGGACGATCACGTCTGCATCAGCGGGGCGCGCGTGCAGGAGTACCAGGCCCAGGAGAGCCGGGACGCTCAGCGCCGGGCCGAGACTGGCGATCCCGCGACCTGTGATGACCCGTTCGTGGAACGCCGCGGGCGGTCCTGCGACACCAATTGCGTGACCCAGGAGGAAAAGGCAGCGGTCGACCGGGAGAACGCGAACCCCAAGGCCAACCGCAAGGTGACCGACTGACCGACGGTCAGGGTGGGTCGAGGGGGAGGGCGGATCTCGATCCGCGGAGGCCGATCTGGTAGCACTCTGCTGCTGCCGTGGCTGATCCTCGACCGACCGCCCTGCTGCTGTTCATTTCCCTCGCCGCCGCCTGGTCCGTCCCGGCGCCGGTGGCGCAGGCGGCGCCCGGAAAGCCGCCGGTGGTGGGCCGATCGGTGCCTCCGCCGCTGCCGCCGCCCACCAGCAGCGTCGATGGGGCGGTCCTCTACGGGAAATATTGCGCGCTCTGCCACGGGGCGGAGGGGCAGGGGTATGCGGCGGACAATGCGCCCTCGCTCGTGAGCGCCACCTTCCTCGCCACCGCCTCGGACGACTTCATCCGCGCCGGGGTGGCGCGCGGGCGCCCGGGGACGGCGATGGCGGCGTACAGCCAGGCGCTGGGGGGGCCGCTGACAGCGTCGCAGATGGACGCGATCATCGGGCACCTGCGCAAGGGGATGCCCGCTCCGGCGCCGCTGCCGCGAACGCCGATCGTGGGAAACATCGAGGCGGGCAAGGCCGTGTTCACAGCCGAGTGCGTGCGCTGCCACGGGACGCCGAGCCAGCGCGGGATCGCCGTGCACCTGGCCAACCCGATCCTGCTCGAGACGGCGAGCGACGCGTTCCTGCGGCAGGCGGTCGTCGAGGGGCGGCCGAAAACGCCGATGGTGCCGTTCAAGAACAAGCTCGGGCCGACCAGGACGGACGACGTGGTCGCCTACGTCCGCTCGCTGGCGGTCAGGCCGGCGGTGCCGGTCGCCCCGCCGGCGCCGCGGGCGAAGCGAACCGGACCGATCGTGCTCAACCCGAAGGGCAAGCCCGCCCAGCTCGAGCTCGAGGGCGGGCGGTTCGCCTCGCTGGACGCGGTCAAGGCGGCGCTCGACGACAGGCGGCGGATCATCATCGTCGACGCGCGCGCGCCGTCGGACTGGCTGAACCTGCACATCACCGGCGCGATCTCGACGCCCTATTACGACCCCGGGTCGCTCGACGACATCCCCAACGACGGCACCTGGGTGGTCGCCTACTGCGCCTGCCCGCACCACGCTTCGGGCGCCGTCGTCGACGAGCTCCGCCGCCGCGGGTACCCGCACACCGCGGTCCTGGACGAGGGGATCTTCGCCTGGCAGCACAAGGGCTACCCGGTGGTCGCCGCGCCCGGGATGTTGAACCCGCCGGCGCCGCCGAAGCCGCCTCTCTGAGTCGACCGCGCTGCGCGCGCTCAGCGATACGCGACGGCGATGTGGGCGTGCATCGCGAAGACCAGGTGCTCGCCGCGGCGGTAGCGCCGCCGGGCCTCCTCGGTGTCGCGGTTGACGGCGGCCACGAAATCCTGGAAGGCCAGCGGGTTGGCCACGAAGTGCGGATCGACCGCGCCGTAAGCGAACTCGGCGTGGGCCACGAAGTCGTCCGGCGCCGAGAACAGCACCATCTGCGAGGCGGGGATGATCTCGATGCTCTGGAACTCGGCCCGCTCGAGCAGGGCGCCGATCTCCTCGGCCTCGCCCAGCGAGAAGGGCGTCGCCGCCTGCGCCAGGGTGACGCCGAGGAACGAGAGGTGGCGCGCCTCGGCCTCGATGAGCGGCTGGAACAGCCCCTGCCGGTGCAGCCCCTGCCAGACCGCCAGGGCGGTCCGCCCGCCCGGGGCCAGCACCCGACGCACCTCGCGCAGCGCCGCCAGCCGGTCACCGAAGAACTGCAACCCCTGCTGGCAGAGCACCAGGTCGAACGACGCATCGGCCAGCGGCAACGCCCCCGCCTCGCCCTGCTGCCAGCTGATCGGCGCCCCGGTCGGCCGCGGCCGCGTGCGCGCCACCGCCAGCATCCCGGGCCGCAGGTCCATGCCCACCACCGATCCGGAGGTCCCCACCCGCGGCGACACCTGCCGGGCGACCACGCCCGTGCCGCAGGCCAGGTCCAGCACGCGTTCGCCCGGCTGCGGAGCGGCGTGCTGGAGCAGGACCCGCGCCCACGGCCCGAACACCGCGGGAACGAAGTAAGTTTCGTATACCTCGGCCGGCGTCACGGCCGGCGATCTTAGCGCGCGGCGCCTGTGACGAGAGGGCCTGACCAGCCCCCTGTCGACGAGGCCCGGCCGCTGGGACTATCTTGTGCGTGTGAAAACCACCCTCACCGCAGTGGTCCTCGCCGCGCTGGCGATCGGCGCCGCCCCGGCGCGCGCGGTCGACCACTTCGAGATCCAGGTGTACGAGGGCGACATCAACCGGCCCCGGCAGTTCGGCCTCGAGGTTCACAGCAACGTCGCCATCCCGCGGCCCGACGTGCCCGGGCCCTGGACCCCCGCCTCCGCGAGCCTGCTGCGCCTCACGCTCGAACCGTCGTTCGGCGTGCTCGAGTGGTGGGAGCTCGGCGCGTACCTGCAGACCGCCTTCGAGCTGGGACAGACCCGCGGACACTCGGGCGGCTTCAAGCTGCGCTCGAAGTGGGTCGTCCCGCAGCGGCTCACCGGTGACTTCATCCTCGGCCTGAACGTCGAGGTCGGGCGCGGCTCGGCTGCCTTCCGCGACGACCAGTGGGCCACCGAGTTCCGCCCCATCCTGGTGTGGGCGAGGGGCCGCTTCATGGCCGCGTTGAACCCGATGATCGGCTGGACCCTCACCGGGCCGGATCGCGGTCTGGTCCCCGATCTCGAACCCGCCGCGAAGGTGCGTTGCGATACCGGCCTGGGTTTCGGGGCTGGTCTGGAGTACTACGCCGGCCTCGGCGATCTCGATGCGCTGGAGCGGCGGTCAGACCAGGAACACCTCGTGTATGTCACCGCCGATCTGGTTGGCGCGCCGTTCGAGCTGAACATCGGAATTGGCCGGGGCCTGACCGGCCCGACCGCCGCCTGGACCTTCAAGACCATCGTGGGCTTCGGCTTCTGATGTAAGTGTTCTTTTGATGGCTGGTACCCCTTGCGGGACGGGCCCCCCCATGCCCATCTAGAAGGCGCCCCACCCAACGCGCGACGCGGGGTGAGGAGTCGACTGAATGCACCTCGCCGCCGAGCACGATCACGTCGTTCAGTTCTATGACACGGAGGAGTTCCTCTGTGATCGGGTGGCCGATTTTCTGGGCGAGGGGCTGGTCGGCGGCGAACCGTTGCTGGTCATCGCCAGTGACGACCGGCGCCAATCCTTCCACCGCCGGCTGCTGGCGCGCGGATTCGACCCGCAGCCGCCGGTCCAGTCCGGCCAGCTGACCTGGCTGAACGCGCACCAGACCCTGGCGCAGTTCATGGTCGGCACGATGCCCGACTGGACCCGCTTCCGGGAGGTGGTCGGCGGCTCGCTGCAACGGACCACCGGCGCCGGGCGGCACGCGCGCGTCCGCGCCTACGGCGAGATGGTCGACATCCTGTGGAAGGCGGGCAACCCGAAGGCGGCGCTGCGGCTGGAAGAGATGTGGAACGAGCTGCGGACCATCCACTCGTTCCAGCTGATGTGCGCCTACGTGATGGGCAGCTTCTACAAGTCCCCCGAGCCGGGCCTGGTCAAGCACGTGTGCGAGGCCCACGGTCAGGTGCTGCCGGGCGAGAACGCACCGCCGCCGGCGGAGGACCCGTCCGACCGCCAGGCGGTGCAGGCGCTGGTCGCCGAGATCCGCCAGCGGCAGCTGGTGGAAGAATCGCTGCGCCACTCGCTGCACGAGCTGCGCGCCTCCGAAGAACGCGAGCGCGCAGCCGCCCGGCGCCTGGACCGGCTGCAGCGGGCCACCGCCCGGCTGGCCGGCGCCCTGAGCGTCGGGCAGGTGACCGAGGCGCTGCTGGGGCTGAGCGAGGACGTGCTGGGTGCGGTGGCGGCGGTGGTCTACCTCCGCGACGAGACCACCGGGCAGATGCGCCTGGCGGGCGGGCGCGGCGTCCCCGAGGTCGAGCAACGGATGCCGGTGCTGTCGCCGGAAGCGCCGCTGCCCCTGGCCACGGCGATCGCGCGGGCCGAGCCGGTGTGGTTCGACAGCCCGGCGGCGCTGCTGGCGGCCTACCCGAACGTGGCCCACGCGCGCACCCCGCGGTCGAGTCTGCAGGCGGTGGCGGCTGTGCCGCTGTTGCAAGAAGGGCGGGTGCTGGGCGGCTTCGCTCTCAGCTTCGACACCCCGCGCCCCTTCGACGCCGACGAGCGGCAGTGGCTGACCAGCTTCGCCGCGCAGGCGGCGCTGGCCGCCGAGCGGGCGCGCCTGTACCAGGCCGAGAAGCGGGCGGTGCAGGAGCTGACCGAGACCGTGCGGCTGAACGAGCTGTTCTCGGGCGTGCTGGCGCACGACCTGCGCAACCCGCTGGGCGCGATCTTGACCGCCGCCCAGCTGGCGCTGATGCGGATCGAGAAGAACGACACCGCCAAGCTGGCCGGCCCGCTGAACCGCATGTTGATCAGCGGGCGTCGCATGGCCGGCATGGTCGACCAGCTGCTGGACCTCAGCCGCATCCGGCTGGGGCTGGGGCTGGCCATGGAGCCGCGCCCCGTGGACCTGCGCGCGCTGCTGGCGCAGGTGTGCGACGAGCTGGTCGATGGTCAGCGTCCGGTGGCTCCCAACCTCGAGACCGTCGGCGACGCCGTGGGCAGCTGGGACGAGGACCGCCTGTTCCAGGTGTTCTCCAACCTGGTGGGCAACGCCCTCCAGCACGGGCGCCCCGAGGGCGGCGTGCGCATCCGGATCGACGGCGGCGACGACACGAAGGTGCAGGTGTCGGTGCACAACCAGGGCGTCGTGCCGCCCGAGCTGATGCCCCGGCTGTTCCAGCCGCTGGCGCGGGTGGAGGGGCGGGGGGAAAAGCCGCAGGGTCTGGGCCTGGGGCTGTTCATCGCCTGTCAGATCGTGAAGGCGCACGGCGGCCAGATCGAGGTCGACTCCAGCGAGGTGGCGGGCACCACCTTCCTGGTCAGCCTGCCCCGGCGGGCCGAGAGCGGGGGTCATGGCAACGGCTGAGCGCGCCGCCGGACGCCAGGCCGCGCAGAGCCGCCTGGACGAGAGCGAGCAGCGATTCCGCCTGCTGGTCGAGAGTGTCAAGGAGTACGCCATCTTCATGCTCGATCCCGGCGGGCGGGTGGCCACCTGGAACGCGGGTGCCGAACGCATCAATGGCTACAAGGCCAGCGAGATCATCGGCCACCACTTCTCCCGCTTCTATCCGGTCGACGACGTGCGCGCGGGCAAGTGCGAGATGGAGCTGGAAGGCGCCACCCGCGACGGGCGCTTCGAAGACGAGGGCTGGCGCGTGCGCAAGGACGGGACCCGCTACTGGTCCAACGTCGTCATCACCGCCCTGCGGGACGAGGACGGCGAGCTGGTCGGCTTCGCCAAGGTGACCCGCGATCTGACCGAGCGCCGGCGGGCCGAGCAGGAACGGCTGCGCCTGGCCCAGGCCCAGGAAGCCATCCGCCTGCGCGACGAGTTCCTGTCCATCGTGTCGCACGAGCTGAAGACCCCGCTGGCGGCGCTGCAACTGCAGCTCGAGAACCTGCGCCAGCGTACCCGGCACCTGGACGACGCCTTGATCCCCCGCATCGACAAGATCGTGCACAGCGGCGACCGGCTGGGCGGCCTGATCGAATCGTTGCTGGACGTCTCGCGCATCGCCACCGGGCGCCTGACCCTGAACCGGGAGCTGTTCGATCTGGGCGAGGTGCTGGCAGCGGTGGTCGACAGCCTGAGCGCCTCGGCGGAGAAGTCGGGCAGCACCCTGCTGCCCCGCCTGCCCGGGGGCCTGCGTGGCGAGTGGGACCGGGTGCGCGTCGAGCAGGTGCTGACCAACCTGCTGTCCAACGCCATCAAATACGGGGCCGGTGGACCGATCGAGATCTCGTTGACGGGCGAGGGTGACGAGGCGGTGCTGAGGGTGGCCGACCGCGGCCCCGGCATCCCCGAGAGCGAGCAGCCGCGCATCTTCGGTCGCTTCGAACGTTCGGCGTCGCTGCGGCACTACGGCGGCATGGGCATCGGCCTTTACGTGGCCCGCGAGGTGGTCAACGCCCACGGCGGCAGCATCGCCGTCATCAACCGGGACGACGGGGGCGCCTGTTTCACCGTGCGGCTGCCGCTGCTGCCCCGGGAGTCTGCGCCATGAGCGGCCGGGTGCTGGTGGTGGAAGACGACCTCGAGATCCGCGAGAGCCTGCTGGAGGCCCTGACCGACAACGGCTTCGATGCCCTCGGCGCCATCAACGGCCGCGACGCCCTGGCCAAGCTGCGCGACATGGATCCCCGCCCCACCGTGATCGTGCTCGACCTGATGATGCCGGTGATGGACGGGCGCAGCTTCCGCGAGGAGCAGCTGCGCAACCCCGCCCTGGCGGAGATCCCGGTCATCGTCATCTCCGCCTACCGCGACGTCCCCTACAACGTCCACGACCTGAACGCCGCCAGCTACCTGAAGAAGCCGCTGAAGGTCAAGCAGCTGATCGACCAGATCCGCTCCGTGTCGCTCTGACCTAGCGCCGCTCGATCTCCAGCTGGTAGTCGATGAGGTCGGCGTCGCTGATGCCGAGGACGGTGACGTAGAGCAGCCCGCCCTGACCGGCGGGGACGTCGACCACCTGGCGCACGCGCGGGGTGCCGCCCGCGGGATCGGTCACCGGCTGCATCACCGGCGCGCCGAAGGCCTGCTCGGTGGAAGCCGAGCGGGACACGATCAGGAGGGCGGCGGGCCCGCCCGGATCTTCGGCCAGCGCCGGGCCCAGCAGGCGGAAGCTGGGCGCCGCCTCCGCGGGCGCTTCGAAGATGTACAGATCGCGGCGGTCGGCGACGCCGACGGATCCGGAGACGCTCACCGGGACACCGGCGGCAGCCGGGCGCAGCAGCCCGGCCAGGTAGACGTCCTCGTTGGGCTCGACGTCCTGGTTGGGCGGCGGCTCGGGCAGCACCTCGATGGGCTGGCGCAGGACGCGCTCGATGCCCAGATCGTCGAGGGTGCCGCCCAGGAGCACCGGCCCGGTGGGCGCGCCCGGCGGCATGCGGGCGGTGCCGCGCATGATGCGGGCGGGGCTGCCTCCCGGAGGCGGATCCAGCAGCTCGGCCGCGGTCACGATGCCGGCGCCGCTGAGGGCCAGCCGGGCGTGCAGCCCGCGCGCGTCCTCGTCGGTCAGCTGGTAATACGGGTCCACCGAGCTGACGATGGCCGCGAACGGGATCAGCCGGTCGGGCCGCAGCCGCCGCGGCTGGAAGGACGAGAATCCGATGGGCGGGCGGCCGCTCCTGGCGAAGGCGCTGGTGCCGCGCGGGCGATCGGCGCAGGCGTCGCCGCCGGGGTGGTGGCGCAGCACCCACAGGCCGGTCTGCATGTCCGAGGCGTAGATCCGGTCGCCCTCGACGAACACGTCCCAGTCCCCCGTGAAGCGCACGTCGAAGGGCGCCGGGTTGTCGCGGTTGTCGGCGCCGTTCCAGGTGTGAAAGTAGGCCACCTCGCGCGCATCGGCGGGCCCGCGCGCGGGAAAGACCCGGATCCCGTCCTGGTACCAGCTGGCGTAGACGAAGCCGTTGGCCACCTGCACGTTGTGGGCGCTGATGGCGTCGTTCTCGGCCGAGCGCAGCTGCCCCACTTCGTGCGGCGCGGTCGGGTCGGACACGTCGAACACCCGCACCACGCCCTTGTAGCTCTCCTCGCCGACGTAGGCGTAGTCGCCCTCGACCCACACGCTGTGGGTCCAGCGCCCGGGCGTGGGCGGGCTGGCGCCGATCCGCTGCGGGTGGGCGGGATCGGTCACGTCCAGCACCTGCAGCCCGCGTTCCCAGAAGGCCAGGTAGGCCAGCCGGCGCCGCCCCTGCGGGGTGTCGCGCTCGTGCACGTAAAGGTCGTGCACCAGGATCTCGCGGCCGGCCTGCTCCTCGTCGGGCGTCACCGGGTCGCTGTAGCTGCCCACGGTGCTGAGCTCCAGCGGGGCGGCCGGGTCGGCGGGCGTGGTCACCTTGAACAGCGCCACCTGCGGGTCCTCCGACGACGAGGTCGAGCAATAGATGATGTCCGCGTGGATGAACAGGGTGTGGCAATAGGGGACCGGCCGCGGCAGGTGGACCCGGCGTGAGGGGACGCGCGGGTTCGAGATGTCGTACACAACCACGCCGGCGGTGCCGGGGGCGAAGGCCAGCAGGTTGCCGGACACCGCGACGCCGTTGATTGTGCGCCCCAGACCGGCGTCCAGCACCTGCAGGGTCTTGCCGGTCATCACGTCCAGCACCAGCACGCCGGCCCCGTGGGCCGCGCCCAGGTAGGCCACACCGTCCTTGGCGCCGACCTCGCTGTAGCGGTAGTCGAACGGCGTGGACTGCGGCAGCGGGTCGAGGTGGGCCAGCACCTCCATCTGGCAGGCGGGCGGCGGCGGATCCTCGCCACAGCCGGCCGCCAGCAGCAGGGACAGCGCCATCGGAAAGGTTCTCTTCATGTTGTCATTCCTCAGAAGGTCCAGGCCAGCCCCACCCCGAGATCGACGTGCACCAGGCTGCGCTCGCGGAAGGCGGGATCGGGCCGCGGCGACCAGACCGCCGACATCGAGGTCAGCAGGCTGAGGTCCGGGGTGACCTGATATTCGAAGGTCAGCGCCGGGCGGGCGGTGAAGGTGCTGAGCGCGCCGGTGACCTGCCAGGCCTCCGGCACCAGCAGCAGCGAGTGCGCGCGCAGGCCCGAGAGCACCAGCACCCCGGCGCCGATCTCCAGCGAGGCGGAGAAGCGATCCGGCACCAGCGCCAGCCGCAACATGGGCGCGGCCATCAGGCCCAGCGCCAGCACCGTCACTTCCAGGTCCCGGATCGTGTTCACGCTCAGGCGCGGCCCCAGGTGCAGGCTCAGACGGTCGCCGGTCAGCCGGTACGACCCGCCGATCAGCGCGCCCAGGGTGGTCAGTGGGTCGCCGGGGCCGGCGGTCCAGATCCCCCCGCTCATCAGCAGCCCCAGCTCGGCGGGCGAGTGGGCCGACCCGCTGGACTCGCTCAGCCACAGCGGCGCGCCGCCGCCGCCGCGCGGGGCCAGCTGCGCCTGCACCCAGGCGGTCCGTCCGCCCACCACCTGCACGCTGGTCTCGAAGGGCACGAAGCCGGTGCGGCTGACCGAGACGATGTGAGGTCCGGCCGGCAGCCGCAGGCGGGGCAGGGGGGTGTTGCCGCGCGCCCGGCCGTCCACCTGCACTTCCAGCCCGGGCTCGGACACGATGCTCAGCTCGCCCACCCCCGGGCGCATCCCCTCGATCCGCGCGGCGGCGTCGGCGGCGTACTCCGTCTCGCGCTCGGGGTCGGCGACGTAGGCTTCCAGGGTCTCCATCGCCTCGACCATCTGGCCCAGGTGCTGCTGCTCGATCCCGGTGCGGTAGCGGATGCGCGGGTGCGGGTAGATCTGGTAGGCGGTGGCCAGCGCCGACAGCGCCTGGGCGTGCCCGCCGCTGGCGCAGGCCTGCTG
>JBKPRZ010000649.1:0-11231 GCA_046734815.1 Myxococcota bacterium
CATTGCGATCTCGCCAGCGCCACCCTCGGAAGGGCGCAGCACCTTCCCGCGTATACCGAACCCGTCGGGCGCGATCTCGTATCCGGCCCGCGTGGCCGTGAAGTGGACGTCGGTGTCCATCAGCCCGGGCTCGGAGAAGGCGACCAGGCCATTGCGGTCGCTCACCAGCGCGATCTGGTTCGTTGTCAGCAGACGCGCGCCGGCGATGGGCGCGCGCGTGACCGCATCGACGACGCTGATCTTGAAGAACCGGTGTGTGACGCCGGCCAGCCCCGGATGAGCCTCCGGCGGCGCCGCTTCTGGATCGGGGGCCACCTTCGACCCCGCCGGGCCGCACGGCTCGACCATGCTCCGGCGGGCGTCTGGCGAGGGCACGACCACCCCGCCGCTGCGGCAGGCCATCAGTGATGTCAGGAGCACGCACACCGACGGGAAGCGCCGCTGGACCATGAGCGCCTGCCGGATCAAAGCTTCTTGCAGTAAAGGAGCGCGACCGACGGCTGCATGTTGTTGTGGGGCTTGCCGCCCACCGCCCCCGTGTCGGTCACGAAATCGTGCGTGTGGGCCGCGAGCGCCCAGCTGGCGTCTTCCCGATCGACGAACATCGCCGTGCCCGCCCAGCCGGGGACATGATCCTCCCGGGTGTTGGTCCCCGGGACCGCGACTGTTCGATACTTCATCGCCTTTCCGCGGCCGGTGGTGCCCGCATGGGTGTGCGCGGGAATCTCGTCGGCGGTCAGGGCGTGGATCTCTTCACCCACAGTCGCTCCCACGGCTCGAGGCGACAGGCCGTTGCCGCCGTCGTTGGCGCCGATGATGGTGCGCCCGGCCGCCGGGGCAAAAGGAATCCAGCCCGCCGGACATTTGTCGAGGTCGAAGGCCAGCACGGCGCCACCGGGGAACCCGACGTTGGGCATGGGCGGTGGCGTCGCGGCCACGGTGGTTGGTGTCCACTTCCCCGCCGTGAAGCGAAGCACCTGCCCCTCGGTGGGCGGCGATGGGGAAAGGGGAAAGGCGCGTAGCTCGTCCGCGCTGTCACAGGTGGCCGCGCGGAGGGCGAATATCTGGGACGTCACCGAGAACCGCGAATATACATCGCCGGCGATCGTGAGCTCCACGAACACCGCTCCTTTGCCCACCTTCGTCAGGATGGCGGGGTCGTCGACCGCCAACGTGAACAGCCCGTTCTGTACCGGGACCATCGGAAACGCGTAGGGCCCGGCGATGCGGTTTTCCCCGCTCATCGAATCGAACAAGCTGAGAGACGCCGATACCACCGACGTTTGCAGCTTGCCGGCACCGTCGCGGAGCGAGCCCTGGAGGGAAAACTGCGTGGGGACAGCGGCGGCTACCGGGGACGCGACCACCATCATCGAGAGAAGGCAGGTCGCAGATGCGCGCGCTGGCGAGCTGTATCGCACGTCCGATCTCCTACTCCAGGGTGTCGACGAAGTGACCGACCGTCACCTGGCCGCCGCTCGAGGCGGCAACGGTGGAGGGCACCGGGCAGGAGGCCAGACTGACGCTGACGGCCGTTGTGCCGGCGGCGGCTCCTCCACCGCCCGAGCTGGTCCAGACCGCAATCGATCTCGCGCCCGCCCGAGGCAGCCCCGCGCTGCCGGTTCTCACGATCGGCGGGCCTCCGTCAGTGGGCAGGCCGACCGCCTCGTAGCGACAAACCGTCGTAGCCAGCAGGAGCGCGAGCAGCACCCCGGGAGGTGAAAGATTGGCGAACCAGCGCATGGTCGCCCGAGCCGACGTGCAAGATGGAGACCTCCGTCGAGAGGACCGCGGGCCACCGAGAACGAGCGGGATCGCGGCTGCACCTGTGGCGGCGCAGGCCACACTGTGGTGTCCGCAGCAACCGCGGGCCCGGCGGGCGCCAGGTTGCCGCATGGACGCAGCAGGCCGCGTGTTAGGGTCCAGCCCGTCGCGGGTGGCACCACCGACGCAAGGGCGAACGCATCCGGGAGCGCGAGACATGCGAAAGACGTTGCTGATACCGAACCTGTTCACAGCTCTCAATTTCCTGCTGGGCGTAGGCGCCATCCTGGTCATGCACGAAGCGTTCGCTGGTGCGCCCGACCAGCAGAGGCTCCTCTGGTTCTCCGAGCCGCCCTTGATTCTGGCAGGCTGGATGATCATCTGGTGCACGCTGCTCGACAAGCTGGACGGCCTGTCGGCCCGGATGTTCAACGCCTCCACCGCCTTCGGGGCGCAATTCGATAGCATGGCCGATCTCACCGCCTTCGGGATCGCTCCCGGGCTGCTGGTGTACTTCTACACGCAGGAGCTGGACCCGGCCTGGTTCGCCTCCCATCGATCGTTGATGGTGGCAGCGGCCGCCCTGTACATGGTGTGCGCTGCCCTGCGCCTCGCTCGCTTCAACGCCATCGACTCGGCCAACCCGGCCGGTTTTATCCAGGGCCTGCCCTCCCCGTTCGCCGGCGGAATCGTGGTGCTGCTCGTCCTCCTTCACGCCAAGCACCTGGCCGACCATCCCGCCGCCGCCGGCACGTTCATCTTTCCCGGGCTCCTCATCGTCATGAGCCTGCTGATGGTGAGCCCTCTATACCTGCCGAAGCTCGGCCGGAGAAGGAATCGAGCCTTCGACGTTTTCCAGCTGCTGAACGTGGTGGCGGGCTACATCTGCGGCTTCGCGATGATCCTTCCCGAGTACCTCCTGGCCCTGCTGCTGATCTACGCCACCGTGGGTTTCTCCTGGGGTGTCCTTCACCGACGTCCGGTCGCGCGCGCGAGCAGCTAGCCCAGGGTAGCGGCGGGCGCTCAGTTGTTCTGGGCGCCCTGGAGGATCCAGTCCCGGATCTGATCGATCTGCTCGCGCGGCAGCGGGTCTCCCAGCAGGGGCATGCGTGCGCCGCAGCCGCCGGCGGGGCAGCCGGGCACCGCGCAGGCGTCCGATGCCGAGGGGGCAGTGAGTACAAGGTTGGTTTTTCGTTCGCGTCAAGAATCGTCCGAACCCCACTTCGGTCAACTCGCCTCAGGCGCCCCGCCCCCAAAGGGGCGGCAAGCTGAAGAAGGTGGGGGCCGCGCGCGGCACCGGGACCACCATCATGTTCCGGCCCGATCCGCAGACCTTCGGCAAGCAGGAGTTCAGCTCGGAGACCATCCGCTTCCGGCTGGACGCCAAGACCTTCCTGCACAAGGGGCTGAAGATCACCCTCCGCGACGAGGCGGAGGGCAAGACCGAGGTCTTCCAGCACGAGGGCGGCATCGCCGACTTCCTGGCCCGGGTGGTGACCGACCGGAGCAAGGCGCCCACCGTGCGCCGGCGGCTCGGCCAAGCAGGGGCGCGAGCGGCGCGCCCAGGCCATCTTGCCGCTGCGGGGGAAGGTGCTGAACGCCGAGCAGGCCTCGCTGCAGAAGGTGCTGGGCAACAAGGAGTTGCAGGACGTGGTCTCGGCCCTGGGCTGCGGGGTGGGGCCGGAGCTGAAGGTGGACAAGCTCCGCTACCACAAGATCATCTTCCTGATGGACGCCGACTCCGACGGCCACCACATCGCCACCTTGCTGCTGACCTTCTTCTACCGGCACCTGCAGCCGCTGATCGCCAACGGCTTCGTCTACCTGGCCCAGCCGCCGCTGTTCCGGATCGACCACGGCAAGGAGACCTACACCTTGGACCCCGCCTCCCGCCGCCTCCTGCGCGTCACCGTGAAGGACGGCGCCGAGACCGACCGCATCCTCACCGAGCTGATGGGCAAGGACGTCGAGGCCCGCTTAAGTTCCTCATGGAGCGCGCGGTCGAGGCAGAGGTGGACCTGTAGAACGGCTTACTTCAGGAAAAGGTCGTCGGCGGAGCCAAAGCCCTTGGCCTTGGCTTCCGCGCGCACCTCGTCCGAGGTGTAGGCGCGCCCGTCTTCGTGCATGTGAAAGCTGCGATTGAGGCCCCAGCGGAAGGAGACTTCGCCGGCCCGACAGCCCTGGCAGGGAAACTTCAAAGTCGGAAGCGTGCCTGCCACGCAGCGATGGAATGATTCGTCCGCGTCGTTGGGAAGGCCATGTTTTTCGAAGTCGATGGCCGAAAAGGTCAGCTGTCCGGACTCCACTTTGGCGGTGAGTGCGATGGACGTCTGAAACCCCCAGGAGTGGCCAAGCTGACGTGCCCGAGCAAATCCACAATCATCGAGGGCCGAGCCTTCCTGTAGCTGGTAGGTGATTGCGCCCATCACGTTCCGCAGCGTCGGATCGTAGTCTGCCAGCTGCTGTCTTCCGTCGGCCAGGGCGTTCGCCCAGAGCGCGGTGGACTGCGCGTACGGATTGGTGGCCTGGCGCGCGTTCTGTGGTTCTTGCTCGCCCGGCGCCGGGGGCAGTCGAAGTGTCGAGATCGAATCGTCCGGCCGGAAACGTCTAGCGATCTTGAATGGCCCAGCGTTCGGCGCGCGCGCGCTCGCATGCTCTCGATGCTCCGCGATTCCCAGATCATGGGGATTCGATCCACCTTCGCGCACGTCTCTTCTGGAGTGCGCAAGGAGCAGCGCCACCAGCAAGGCCACCGCCCCGCCGACAAACGCAAGAGCGCCCTTCAGGATGGGTCGGCCGCTTCTCTTGTCTGGACGATTGCTCATCAGCTCTCCTCCTGGTGGCGTGATCGGGGAAGACAGAGCCTCACCTATGGTCGCGCGATTCGCCACTGGCCAGATTCACGGTCAGTCGGACTTCATAGATCCCGTCGCGCGCCCCTGGGACCAGCCAATCCCGACGCGACGTCTGTCGCTCGGACAGACATTCCATCAGGACCTGATCGGTGATCTCCGGGGACAGCAGAGCCTGTAAAGTCGCGCGCTGATCGGTCACGGAGAACCTCGCAATGAGCGGCAACTCCAGTCGGGACAAAGAAACGCCCCTTCTACGCGAGAAATCGTCCACACAAACGGAGGTGGCCGGATTCCCTTCCCAGGGTCGCGGTTCGATCAGATCCCGCAGTGGCACCACCAGCGTCGGAAAGCGACCGCGAAATACCTGCCATTCCAGCGGCGCCGGACCCGTCCGGATCGTTCCAGCAGCCTGGCGCTGTGTCGCGACGGACGGTACCCGATCGGAGCCGGCACGGGCTCGGATGAAAGACACGCACAGAAACCCGGCGATACCTCCCGCCATGGCACAGAGACCCAGCTTCATATTCCCGGTGCTCCACTGCCGGCCGAAACGACGCGACCCTTCAGTAGCCGGCGGATGACAGGTTCCCAGCCCGGCGGGGCGGCAATGCCCTGCTCATCGGAGAAGTCCCACCGATCCGGATCGTACCAGTCCGGCGTCAGGCCATTGGCCAGCGCCTGCACCTCGGGAGGAAATGCCCCCAGTCTCATCTTGAACTCGACGGAGTAGTCGGCGTCAGGTTCGTCGGGGACGCGCAAGGACGCTCGGGTCCACTCCGCGGCTCTGGAATAGCAGTCGGCGAACTCGGGATCGACGTTCCCCGCCTCGGCGTATGTGCCCAGGCCCCGTGTTCGCCCATCCTTGACCCGTACCTGGATGTTGACCGACCCTCGAACGGTCGCCTGATCGGGATGTCGAGCCCGGAAGGCCACGATGCACGGGATGAGCTTGATGGTCTCGAGATGCTTGCGTTCTGCGCGCAGGGCTGCGAACGCCTGGCTCAACAGCGGCCGGGTCGTGAGGTCCGTTGCGGCGTTGAGGGGGGGGTTGAAGACGGGCACCCTGTTCGGCCGGGCTCGCGAATCGTGGACACGGCCCTGAACGTCGCCCTCGACGGGCGCCGGTCGGCCGGAGGAGATGGCGGGGCGATCGGTGAACAGCCAAGTCGCCGCCATCACCAGTACGAACGCTCCGGCAAACCACGCCACCATCGCCCACACCGGTGCCTGTTTGCGATCGGACATGATCCCTACCTCTCGAGGCTGGTCCTTCTGGAGGGGGGCGCCCTGTCAGCGGCCCCCCTTCAGGAGATTGGCAATGCGGGAGAGACGGTGTTTCTGAGTGTGCGAGCGACCTCTAGTAACCCCAGCACATGGTTCCGGTCCCGGTTCCCAAATCCCAGTGGCAGTAATTCCCGTGCTCGTCAGCGCTCACGCATGGGTCTTCCAGTCCCACGCCATCCCACCATGAATCCTGAACGAAGCAGCCATTCGAACCGCAGTCGTAACAGGGTTTGTCGGCCTTGGCCCCACCAATCCCTGCCGCCAGCGCGCTGACCGCGAAGATGGCGCTCATCCCGGCTTGCTTCACCTTCGAATCCTTCATGACGATCCTCCTTGTCGAGTTGCTGGTGTTGCCTTCGACGGCTCCCTTTTACCGGTCAGAGAGGAAAGCGTCCTGCCATCATTTTTGGGGGCGGCTTGTCG
The DNA here is from genome assembly GCA_046734815.1 of Myxococcota bacterium. Classification (GTDB taxonomy): domain Bacteria; phylum Myxococcota_A; class Polyangia; order Fen-1088; family Fen-1088; genus CAVYGB01. The sequence goes on from JBKPRZ010000649.1 coordinate 6,327, forward strand.
TGCGGGCGCCGGTAGCATCCATGCTGGTCGAGGCTGCCCATGGTTGCGCGGCGAATTCGAAGAGTCGGCATCTGAGCGACTTCTTGTCCTGGCACCTCGCTTTGAGGACCGCGCGCTGGAAATAATCTCGCACCGTCGCTGCCGATATGTTCAGCCTGTCTGCGATCTGCTTGGTTGAAAGCCCTTGGGCGTCCATGAAGAGGCAGTCTCGTTCCCTGACTGTCAGTCTGAACTGAACACCAAATGTGTCGATCAGATTCCTGATCGCCGCGTGTTTCGCGGAGCTGGAGTTTGGTTCCAATTGTGGGTGTGCGGCTTCAGAGATCTGAATGCATCGAACGTATGGTCGCGAGGTCGAAGCAGCGCGAATATTTCACAGGCAATTTGATAGATCCAGGCGTATGTCATATAAAATTGATTATACGGGTCATCCCTTCCTGAATCACTTCCGGGGGAACGTGAGGCCTCGCACCATGCGCATTTCTTGCCGATATTTCCGTCCATGTATCAGCGAGCGTCCTTTCGATTGATGCCGCTGGGCCGAGCGTCGTGCCTGGTCACCCTGCCCGGGTCCTCTGAACCGATGGTTGTGCCCCGACGACTGGGCGGAGCTGCTCATGAGCTGTTCTGTATTCGCGTCCCTCCAGGAGCACGCCCAGCGAATCTTGCGGGACAAACCGCCGTCGAGCGAGACCGAGGCGGATGTGGTCGAGTTGCTCGAGCAAGCGGTGCGGGCGAAGTTGCTGGTCTCGGCGAACGACATTCTCCGCGCAGCCCGATCGAATGCGGGGTCCTCGACACCGGTGCGACTCGAATCAATCGCCATCGTCACGAAGGACCGACCGGGCGCGCTCCTGCGCTGCTTGCGCAGCCTCTCCGAGGACGTTCGGGCGGCCGGTCGCCGCGCACGTTTCACGATCGTCGACAGCAGCGCGCGGTCGGACGCCCGGCCGAGCCTGAGCGCAGCTGCGACAACGGAAGCACGGCTAGGAGCTCCGGCGCGCTACCTGGGTGTGGAGGACAAGGCCAGATTGAGCCGTCGATTGGCGAAGGCCTCCTCACGGAGGAAGAGATCTGCGCGCCAGCCTCGCTGCATCCCACCCTGTCGGCGGCCCGGAATTCGCTGGCCGGTGAGGCCGTGGGTGTGCTGCAAAGCCACCAGTGGTACCTGGGGCGCACGGTCGGAGGGTTGCTGGCCGATCTGGCTGATGAGCGGATCGCATTCGGCCCGGTCGGTCCCGGCCTGTTCGAACGGCTGTTTCGGGGCCAGGGGGGCAGTGAGTACAAGCTTGGTTTTTCGTTCGCGTCAAGAATCGTCCGATAACCCCACTTCGGTCAACTCGCCTCAGACGCCCCGCCCCCAAAGGGGCGGCTCCGGCAGGGGGATCTCGCGCGCTCCGCAGATCAGCGCACCGGAGGCGTCGAAAGCCACGGTGAACATTCTGTGGTCGGGCGAGGTCCACACCAGCGCCAACCCTTCGCCACGTGGCGAGCCCGCCGGGAAGTAGGCGTCTCCGGGTCCCAGGTCCGGCACGACCGTCGGCGCCCCCAACGTTCCCGCGAGGTCCATCGTCGACACCAGCAGCCGACGCTGCCCGGATGCGCTGTCGAGCGTGTTGCTCTCCGACCGCGCCAGGAAGACTTGCCCGACCGAGATTGCAACTGGTGGCCTTCATCGGCGACCAGGTCCGAACCTTCGATCTCCCCGCTGCGGGCAAGGTGATCAGTCTCGCTTCCCGGGCGGGGCTTTTCCCGCACGAACAAGCTCACGACCACGCAGCTCATGGCCTCTGTTCTGATCGGAATTTTCGGAGGTCTGCTCACTCCCACGCTGGTGGCGCTGGTGTGGGCCCAGGCGGCCAGCCTCATTCCGGTTGTCGCCCGCGATGCGCAGAACGACCGCATCCAGCACCGGTCCCCGATGGTTGCGGCAGACGGCTATGGCAGCTTGCCGAGGAAGTCGAACACCGCCCGGTAATATCGGGTCTGCGCATCGATGCCGACGTGGCCGTGGCCCTGGCCCTTCAACTCCGTCGTGGACCGGTTTGTTCAGCCGTTAAGAACGAGTTGCCCCGCCGTAGAATGCCTGTACCAGCGCGCGGATCTCGGTCCGCGGGCGCGGCTTTTCGGCTTGAGCGGCTCGCCCGGGTCGGCGATCGGCAGGTACATGAGGTTGCGGCGATGGCGGTCGCCGGCGGCGTTGAACGACAGCAACAACCCGTGCTCGTTGGTTTGCCAGGTGATGCCCGTCCACACGATCTTCTGGGCGGTTCTAGCGCAACGCCTTAACAGGGATTGAACTCACTGCCCCCTGCGTTTCGGGCTCGTCCTGGGTGGTCAGGGTCATGGTCGCGTCTGCACGACTTCTTCCCGGCAAACGGACTGCTGTCGCCGAATGACGTCCTCGGACCGGCTCGCCGCCGATCTCGACCTGACGGATGTTGTCGGGCACCTCGGAGGCCGCGAGGGTGCCTGGAATGCGGAGGGATCGTAGGTTTCGAGTGTCCTGCCGCCAAGGACGGGCGCCCTGAGGTCAGGGGAAGGCGGTGCTGACCCACGCCTCGGGAGTGGCGGTGGACGAGAGCGTGAAGGCGATGATGTCGGTCTGGCCGTCACCGTTCACGTCGCCCACGGCGCAGGCCTCGGCTGCTCTGACAGAAGAAGCCGATGGCCTTGTGGGGGGGCGAGTACTTGCTCTGGTTCGAGACGGCGACGTAGGCGGCGTTCTTGCCGCTGAGGCCGTGATTGAAGGCGATGACGTCGGCGGTGCCGCCGCCGTTGAAGTCACCGACCCGGCAGACCTCCCCCGGCTGGCAGAAGAAGTCGCTCCACTTCTCGGGGTCGCCGAAGCGCCGGAAGAAGGGGGCGAAAGAACGAGCGATGAAGACGTCATTGGCCGGGCTGTTGCGGGTGAACGCGAGGATGTCCATCTTGCCGTCGGCGTGACGTCGCCGACGTCGCAGGTCTGGTTCGACAAGCAGAAGTTGGTGCTCCACTCTTCGGGTGGACCGAACCCCGATCCAGTCGAGATCCCGACGAATACACTGTTGCCCTTCGTGCCATGGGTGAAGGCGACGAGGTCGGCGCGCCCGTCGCCATCGACGTCGGCCACCTTGCACACCTCGCCGTCGAGGCAAAAGAAGTTGCTCCAGGGCGTCGGCTGCCGCGTGAAGCTGGACCCCGTGGACAGCGCCACTTCCACGGTGGGATTCGAGCCGCGGTGGAAGGCGATGGCGTCGGCCAGGCCGTCGCCGTCGACGTCGCCGGTGGCGCAGGTCTGCGCCCCGACGCAGAAGTTGGTCAACCAGGGCGCCGATTGTGGAACGAAGGACCCCACGCCATCGGAAGGAGCCACCCAGACGTTGGTCTCGCCGTTGACCCCGTGCTGGAAGGCGACCGCGTCGGCCTTCTTGTCGAAGTCGACGTTCGCCAGCTCGCAAGTCTCGCCCTGCCGGCAGAAGAAGGTGCTCCAGCGCTGGGGCCCGGTGAAGAGGACGTTGTGGGAGATGCAGCTCCCCGAGTCGTCCGACCAGGCTCGCTGCACGATGGTGTTGGTGCCGGGGATGACCACCGGGGTGTGGCAGAAGCTGGGATCGGCGATCTCGTCATAGAAGTCGTCCTTCCAGCCGACATCGTCGGGGTCGGTGATCATCTCGAGCAGCTCGTGAGAGGCCGAAAGGGTGATGTCGTCGATCTCTCCCAGCCCGGCCACGCCGGTGCCGCAGTTCTTGGCGCAGGCCGATCCCGGGCTGAAATCGGGGATGACCGCGTAGGGAATGCTGTTCTGGCTCTTGACGAAGAAACTGTGATACGCGCACACCGTGCCGGTGGTGGAAGGGGCACAGAGCGTTTTCTTCTTCCCCTTGAACGTCTCCGTGATGGAAAGACCGGGAGGGAAATGCACCATGTAGGCCCGGTTGCCGTCCACCGGGGGCAGGATGTCGGGGATGCGCGAGCTCAGCTCGGCCTGGATCTCCGAGTCGTCCACCGTACCCGTCTTCTTGCTCGGGTTGATGATGAAGGGGATCCCGGTGGACTTGCCCCGGCCGATGTTCCGGTTCGGGGTGTTGTATTCGGTCAACCAGTCCATGTAAGAGCTCTTGACCACGCTGCTGTAGAACCCAGGGACCAGGTTCTTCACCGTCGAATCGACATTCTTGCTCCAGAAGATCACGACCGCCTCCACGTTCGGGAGGACGCGCCCCCCGCGCCAGGTGAAGTCGGGAGTTGGCGAGATGACCGCCGCGGTCGTCGATTCGACGGTGGGATCCTCCTTCGCGTCGGGTCCCTGGCAGGACGTCGCAGCGAGAGCGGCGAGCAGTCCCGGCAGAGCGTGCATGGCCTGGAACCAGGTGGAATGGGTGGGCAGCTTCATGGGGTCGCCGATGCGCACGTCCCCGCTACCGCACGTGGTCGGGGGCATGGTCGCGACGGGCGCCGCTCGCCCCGGGCTGCCGAGCAATAGGCAAAAATACCTGGGGCTGGTCCCCGACCCGCGAGCGCTGGGGTGAGACCGCCCACGCAAGTTGCGCAATTGGAAGCACCCCGCTTCCGGCCCCGCCGATACTGCCGCTGCCATGGCAAGAATCGAAGGGACGGCGCCAGCCATTCCGGAGGGAGTGGCGGGTGCCGATCTGGAAGGACCAGCGGACCCCGCCGCACCGTCGCCGCCCGAGCCGCTCGCTCCGCCGCCCGATCCGTCTGGCGACACTCTGGCCGCGCCACCGCCGCCCGACCGCGGGCTGGCAGAAGCGCGCCGGCGCGACGCTCGGTTCGCCGAGGCCCGCGTCCGGGCGGCGCTCGAGGAAAAGATCGCCGCCGCGCAGGCGCCCGCCCGCACCGACAAGGAGCTGGAGTATTACCGCTACGCCGAGGGTCTGGTCCGGCAGGGCGGCCAGCGCTTCC
>JBKPRZ010000650.1:0-10502 GCA_046734815.1 Myxococcota bacterium
TCTTCTTGGCGTCCAGCTTGGCCTGCGCCAGGCAGTCGCGGAGGTTCTTCATCGCCTCGTCGTTGCGGCCCAGGCGCGCCTGGCAACGGCCGATCTCGCACATGTACGCGGGGTTGCGGGTCGACACGGCCAGGTCCACGTAGGCGGCCAGCGCCTCCTCGTAGCGGCCAGCGTAGAACTGCCGTGCCGCCTCGGTCTCGCGCGGATCGGCGGCGCGTGCAGGCGACGTCAGGCCGCTGGCCAGCAGGATGCCGGCCGCGAGAACGCCGGTTCGCAGGGACACCTTGGAAACGCGACGGGTCATAGAACCCCTCCAGAGTTAAGGAAGCATCGAACGGGTCGCACCCGGCCGAAAGTCTCTTCCGCGGCCCGTCTTAGCCCAGGTCTTCGGCGCGGATCAAGGGTGTTCACCGAATGCGACATGGGACACGGTTGCTGTGGGATCGAGGGCTGATCTGTTTAGAATATGCCCAGTGAGGCCGGAGGCTCCTGCGGCTGCCCCACCGGCGCTCGCCGTCCGCGAGGACTGCGAGCGCATCGGCAAGTACGATGTGGTCCGGGTGATCGCCCGCGGCGGGACCGCCGTCGTGTACGAGGCGTTCGATCCGGATCTGGGCCGCAAGGTGGCCATCAAGGCCCTGCGCGACGGCACCGTGGATCGTCTGCGCCTCGAGGCCACCGCGGCCGCGCGGCTGCATCACCCGAACATCGTGACCGTGCACGAGGTCGGTCCCGATTTCATCGTGATGGACTACATCCACGGCCGCACCCTGGCCGCGGCGATGCCGCTGCTGCCGCTGCAGGAACGGGTGCGGCTGATCGCCACCGTGGCGCGCGCGGTGGATCACGCCCACTGCCAGGGAGTCGTGCACCGGGATCTCAAGCCCGGCAACATCCTCATCCAGACCGACGGGCGCGCGGTGCTGACTGACTTCGGCCTGGCCAAGCTGACCGACGGCGAGGACCTGACCGTCACCGGCGGCATCATGGGCACGCCCCAGTACATGGCGCCCGAGCAGGTGCGCGGCCGCGGCTTCGGCACCTCCGTCGACGTCTGGGCGCTGGGCGTGATGCTGTACCTGGCGGTGTCGGGGCGGCACCCCTTCGACAGCGAGTCGGTGCTGGACATCTATGATCAGATCACCCGCCGCGAGCCCACCCCGCTGCGCGGGCCCCTGGGCGCCATCTGCGGCAAGGCCATGGAGAAGGAGCCGCGCCGGCGGTACCCGCACGCCGCCGCGCTGGCCGACGATCTGGATCGTTACCTGCGCGGCCAGGCGGTGCAGGCTTCGCAGCTGTGGCGGCGGGTGCGGCGGCGTCTGCCCATTGCCGGCGCGGCGCTGGGCCTGCTTGCCGCCGGTGGCGGGCTGTACCTGCAGCACCGGATCGCGGTGAAACACGCGGCCGAACAGATCCTGTCCCCGGTGGAGGCGCGCATCGCCCGTTACCGCGTCGACGAGGACGCCGCCACCGCCGCGCTCGAGCGCGAGCCCAGCAACATCAAGCACCTCATCTCGCGCAGCCAGGCCCGACAGGGGCGGGCGGACTACGGGCGCGACCACGGCCGCAACCCGCTGTCCGACTACGCCAAGGCCGAGGAGGACGCCCGCCGCGCCACCGCGCTGGACCCCGAGGCCAGCGAGGCCTGGCTGCAGCTGTCGCGGGTGCACACCCAGCGGGGGGTCTATCAATACAAGTACGGCCTGGATCCCCTGGCCGAGTTCGCGGAGGCCGAACGCGCGCTGGTGCAGGCCAACCTGCCCGCCGACGAGACCCGGCGCTGGCGGGCCAATCTCCGCTTCCAGCGAGGCACCTACCTGGCCCGCGCCGGCCGCCCCGCCGACGCCCAGCGCGACTTCGAGGAGGCGGAGGTCGGCTTCAGCCCGGCCTCCGATCCCGACGCCCACATCCGCCGCGGCCGGGCCCGGGCGGCGCAGGGCAAGTTCGCCGAGGCCGATCAGGACTTCGCCATGGCGGCGGAAGCCAAGCCCGATCACGCCTGGTGCTGGTCGCTGCGCGGGATGGCCCGGCTGCAGGCGGGCGATCTGCGCTCGGCCGAGACCTACCTGAGCCGCGCCATCCAGACCGACCCGATCCGGGCCGATGCCTGGGAACATCGCGGCCACACCCGCTTTGCCCGGGGTGCCTTCGCCGAGGCGCTGGCCGACTACAAGCAGGCCATCGTGCTCAACCCGGCCATCGGCCCGCTGCTGGCCGACCGCGTGCGCGAGGCCGAGACTGCCGCCGCCGCTCGCCGCTGAGGGCGCACAAAGAAAACGGGCGCCGACCGCGGAGGCCGACGCCCGTTCTGACCGAACCCTGACTACGGAGTCGGATTCGACGGGTTGCTCGGATTCGACGGGTTGCTCGGACCCGACGGATTGCTCGGACCCGACGGATTGCTCGGATTCGACGGGTTGCTCGGTTCCGACGGACCCGGATACGACGGGTTGCTCGGATTCGAGGGGCTGGGTTCCGACGGGCTGGGCGGCGTGGACGACGGCGAGGTCGAGGCCGGCCGGCGCCCCTGATGGGTGCTCGGGTGCTCGTCGCTCGGGGCCGCCTCGGAACGCGCGCCGCTGCCCGAGGCCAGCTTCTTGGCGTGGTCCAGATGGCTCTCGACCGTCGACTGGATGTCACCCAGGACCGAGGTGAACTCGTCGTCCTTGATCTTGCTCTTCGAGCTCTTGATCAGGCCGAGCGCCTTCTGGTGACCCTGCACCATCGTGGTGGCGAAGGTCTTGTCGAACTTCGCGCCGGTCAGGCCGTGCAGCTTGGCCACGGTCTTCTTCCCCTCCGCGTCCAGCGGCATGGGCTCGGTGTCGCCGGTGGTGGTGCCGCCAGCCATCTTCTCGGGCGGCGTCTTCTCGCTGGAGGTGCCGGTGGTCAACATGACGTTGTGCTTGCTGGCGTAGTCGACCAGCTTCTTGTCGGCGTTCTCGTGATCCTCGACCAGCTGCTTGCCGAAGTCCTTGACGTCCTGGCTGTTGCCGTTTTCCTGGGCCAGCTTGCCGACCGCAATCTCGGTGGCGTTGACTTCGCGGATCTTCTTGATGGTGGTCTTGACCTGGGTCATGTCCGAGGCCGACAGCGGCTTGGCGGCCATGTCGGTGTCGGTGGCGCGAGCGGCGGGGGCCCGTTCGGTGGGCTCGGCGGTGGTGCCGCTGGGCGAGCTCGGGTTACCGGGAGCGGTGGGGTCGGTGGGATTGCTGGGATTGGTGGGGGTGCCCGGCATCGGGTTGCGATTCGGGTCCTCGGTGTTCGGTTGCATCGACCCGGGGGTGGTGCCGCCCGGATTGCCGGCCGGCTGAGCCTGCAGGGTGCGCTCGCTGCGATTGCAGGCGTATCCCAGCACGCCGGCGCACATCACGCCCAGCAGCGTCTGCTTGATGGAAATCATCTTCATGGTGTCCTCCTCGATCCGTTCGGACTCAGCCGACAAATTGGAGCTTCACCACCGTTGCCGAAATGGGGAGCGACGCTGAACGGACATGGCCCGGCTCCCCGGTAACCCTGTCCCGTATACCGCCGAGGGAAAAAATTTGCGCAGGTCAGCCGCGACCGCTGCGCCGGCAGCGCTCGCACAGACCGAACAGCTCGTGCCGGTGGTGGCGCAGCTCGAACCCGTGCTGGGTGGCCACCTCGTCCTGCAGCTGCTCGATCTTCTCGCTCACGAACTCGACGATGAGGCCGCACTTCTCGCACACCAGATGATCGTGGTGCGGTCGACCGAGGGCCACCTCGTACAGGGTGGCTCCCGAGCCGAAGTCGCGCGCGTGTGCCAGTCCGGCCTCCTCCAGCAGGCGCATGGTGCGGTACACGGTGGCCATGCCGACCCCGGGGTTCTTGCGCCGCACGCGTTCGAGGATGGACTCGAGATTGACGTGCTCACGGGCGGCCAGGAAGGTGTCCACCACCAGATCTCGCACCTTCGACTCGTGCAGGCCCTTGGCCTTCAGATAGGCGCGCAGCGGACGCTTGACCTCCTTGGTCTCGCGCAGCGGGCCGCCCTCGCCTTTGTCTGTCGCCCGGGGCATACGGTGGCGTTTTACCACGGGACCCTCGAAGGGTCCCGCGGGCGGTGTAAGGCAAACCGGTGCAACGCTGCTCGGCGAGTTGACCGGCATCTCGGGCGGCACCACACCAGCCTCAAGGGTTCGGTCGGCTCTTCCGTAAGTAGCAGAACACCGAACCGAGTGTGTGGAGGGGCATGGATGGCGTTTGAGGCGTTCGTCGCGGCTGGAGCAGCCGGACGCGACCGCGCGCAACGGGTGGGAGTGGCTGTGTCGCTGGCGCTGCATCTGCCACCACTGGTCCTCTTCGCGCTGCAGCTGGTCGTGCGGCCGACATTGACGGAACGGACCGATGCGGTGCCGGCCGCCGGATCCAGTCCGGTGGTCCCCGTCCGGATCGCTGGCCTGCGGATCCCGCCCACCCGGTCCCCCGCTGCCGCCGTACGCGTCAGCAAGGAGGCCCCCGCCGCCGCGCCGATGGCGCAGGCGCAGCGAGCCCCCCGTCGCCCCCGTCACACCCCGTCGGCGCGGCTGACCCAGCCGGTGATCGCCGGAGGCAGCGCGAAGGTCCACTTGCCCGACGGGGGCGACACGATCTTGACGGAGGCGCAGCGACATCCCATCGCGGCGGCGGCCACGCCCCCGCCCGCCCCCTCCCAGGTAGAGCTCGAGCGGCGCGCGGCCGCGGTCGGCACCGAGATCCTCGCCGGGCTGTCGACCGAACCGGTGGTGGCGCCGGCCCTGTCGCTGAGCGCGGGCCCCTACGGCGGCGGCGAGTCGGTGCCGCGGTCGAGCCCCAGCAGCGAGCTGAGCGCGGGCGCCGCCGCCTACCTGCGCACCTACGAAACCTTCCCCAGCCTGCCCGACGGCTCCTGGACCTGGAGCAAGCGGACCTATGTCTTCCAGCTGAAGGTCTGCGTGGCCGACAGCGGCCAGGTGGAAGACGTGATCATCCAGCGCGGAGCCCGGCCCGATCTCGACGCCTATCTGGCGGCGGCGATCCACACCTGGCGCTACCGCCCCTGGATCGTCTCGGGCGCCGCGCGGCCCTTCTGCCACCCGCTGCGGATCACCTACAGCCGCGGCTGACCGGCGCCGGCGGCGGCGAAGTTGGGCCGTCCGCCCGACGCAGCCGCGCCCACCGCCGGGGTGCCCTGCCCGCGCTCGTAGGCGTCGAACAGCTGGCCCCAGTGGGTCTCGCTCTTCCAGCGCTCGAAGGTGCGCCGGTCCTTCAGCGGCCAGCGGTAATAGTCGTGATACGCCTCGCTGCCGAAGATGAACAGGTTCACCAGCGGCGTGTGGAAGAAGAACTTCTGGAAGCGCTTGAGCGGCCCGAACCACATCAGGTCGCCGATCATGCTGGCGCCGTTGTCGCCCACCTTGAAGCCCCAGCTCTGGTCCGAGATGTCGTCGCCCACCACCTCGATCTCGCGCGGATCACCCGCCCCCAGTCCGTCCTCGTGGGCCAGGCGGATGTATTCGAGGCTCATCGGGTCGAAGCCCATCATGCGCGCGGCCACCGAATCGATGGCCACCTGGTCGGCCGAGGCGAGCATGTAGTCCTTGATCACGGGGATCATGGTGCGGGGCCCGGGTCCGTTGCCGGCGGTGGTGCCGTCCATGATCGCGAACAGGCCCGAGTGGATCTCCTTCTGGATGGCCAGCAGGTCCACCAGGGTCTTGTGGATCCACGAATGGGTGTAGTGCCGGTGGGTGGCCAGCAGCCCGCCGAAGGCGTTCTTCATCGCCCCGGTGGTGGTGGTGTAGATGTGGCACTTCACCGTGGGCAGATGGACGATGTTCTTGCCGAAGAAGTAGTCGGGCAGGCGGATGCCGTCCGGGTAGATGCGATCCAGCACGTGCATGCGCGCCTTGGGCCGGTAATCGACCCAGCGCATGTCCGACTCCTTGAAGTTGTACAAGATCGGCACGCCGTATTGCGCGCAGATCGGCTTGTAGTGGTTCAGATCCTCGCCCTTGAAAGCGTTGGTGACCACGGTCTTGTTCTGCACGCAGGTGAGATCGGGGTAGCCGGCGTCGCGCAGGGCGCGGATGGTCCCTTCCAGCTGCCAGGGCGTCGTGTTGGCGCCGGGGAAGGGGTAATGCCAGGAGATGTTGTCCTTGAGGATGGTGACGTGGCCCTTGGCCAGCGCCTGCTCCATCCCGGCCAGCTCGCACAGGCGGGCGATGTCCTGGATGATGGTGGCGGGCTTGACCTTGAGGACGGCAACCTTGGCTTTGGGCATGACGGTCGGCAATTGTAGCAAGCCCGGCCGCCGGCGTCGGCTCACAAGCTGCCCGGGGGGGCGCCGGCGGCCAGCTGCGCGACGGCGGCGTCGGACAGCGCCACCGAATACAGCACCACCTCGTCGATCAGGCCGATGAAGACGTCGTTGCGCTGCGGGTTCTTGTTGGTGCCGATGTAAAGGGGGCTGGTGTCGGTCGGCAGCGCGCGGGTCAGCGGGGTCGAGCCCAGCAGCTGGCCGTTGCCGAACAGTCGCAAGGTGGCGCCATCGTAGGTGGCGGCGACGTGGATCCAGACGCCCACCGGAGCGGCCCCGGCGATGCGCACGGCCGGCGCGGGGCTGACGTCGGTGGCGGCGTAGACCACCAGCTCTTCGTTGATGGCGCTGACGTTGTAGATCTCCCAGAACTGCGCGCCCAGTTGCCGCGAGATCACGCTGGTGTTCTGGTTGGTAGGCACGGCCGAGCGGTAGATCCAGGCCCCCACGGTGAACTGGCGGATGCCGGCCAGCGACGGGGCCAGTGGCACCCGAACGCCGGCCCCCGGATCGGCGCCGCTGAGGAACTGGATGGCGTTGCCGCTGTGGCCGGCGACCCAGATCCGGGACGAATCCATCGATTCGACGACCCCGTCGTTTCCGTAGCCCGACCCGTCGGCGGCGGTGGTGGCCCCCGACTGCTCGTCGAATCTCCAGTAGCCCATCAGACGCCCGTTGGGCCCCTGCGCGTCGCCGGCCCGGTCAGCCAGGCCCCCGTCGGCGCGGACGGCGGCGTCCGGGGCAGGCGCGCCGATGGAAAATGCCTCGTAGGCCGGGTTCGGTCCGGTACACGCGGCACTCAGCCCAATCATGAGGAAGGCGAGCCACTGCACGGCGCAAACGGGCCTGTCGCTACCAGATCGTAACATCGTCGGGCGCGGGCGCCCGATTGAGCCCGCGATCGTCCAACGCGTCGCTCGCGCGCGCACACGCCACTACGCTCCAGGAGAAAAATCCTCATGACTGTCCCCGCTTGCCGCTCGTCGTTGCTCCTGGCCGGGCTCGTGCTCGTGCTCGCGCCGCCGGCCCGCGCCCAGGACCGCGGTCTGTTCGCCGCCGAGGCCGAAGTCGGGCAGGTGCACGCGCCTGGCTCGTCCACCTTCGATCCGCAGAAGAAGCAATACCGGCTGACCGGCGGGGGCGCGAACATGTGGGAGGCCACCGACGCCTTCCACTTCCTCTCGCGCCCGGTGTCGGGCGACCTGGTCGTGACCGCGTCGGTCCGTTTTCCCGAGAAGAAGGGCAATGAGCACCGCAAGGCCGGCTGGGTGGTGCGCGCGGGGATGGAGCCCGACGCGCCCTACGCCGACGCGATCGTGCACGCGGACGGTCTGATCTCGCTGCAATACCGACTGAAGAAGGGCGGCCCCACCCTGGAGATCCAGTCGCCCTGGAAGGCCCCCGCGCTGGTGCGCCTGGAACGCACCGGCGATCTGTTCAGCCTGTCGGTGGCCAAGGACCGCAAGACCTTCCGTCCGGTGGGCGCGGTGACGGTGCCGCTCGGCAACCCTTTGCAAGCCGGCCTGGCGGTCTGCTCGCACGAGGAGCGCGCGCTGGCCACCGCGCTGGTCGACGACGTCGCCCTCGACGAGGTCGGCGCGGTCGCCGACGGCGGACGCGTGCTGGAGAGCACCCTGGAGGTGATCACGGTGCCCGGCGGCCAGCGCCGGATCGTCCACCGGACCCGGGACCACATCGAGGCGCCCAACTGGTCGCGCGACGGGCGCAGCCTGCTGTTCAACAGCGGCGGCAAGCTGTTCTCGATCCCCGTCGCCGGCGGCACGCCCGCGGCGCTTCCCACCGGCACCGCCGCGCGCCTGAACAACGACCACGGCTTCTCGCCCGACGGCAAGACCCTGGCCATCAGCCACGAGCCGGGCGAGGACTCGCTGATCTCGGTCCTCCCCGCAAAGGGCGGCGAGCCCCGCCAGGTGACCGCGCTGGGGCCGTCCTACTGGCACGGCTGGTCGCCCGACGGCAAGACCCTCGCCTACTGCGCCAGCCGCAAGGACGAGTACGACATCTACACGATCCCGGCGAACGCCGAGAAGTCGACCGACGAGAAGCGCCTGACCACCGCGCCCGGGCTGGACGACGGCCCCGACTACGCGCCGGACGGCAAGAGCATCTACTTCAACTCCGAGCGCACCGGCCAGATGCACATCTTCCGCATGAAGCCGGACGGCTCGGCCCAGACCCAGGTCACCGCCGACGACGAATGGGCCGACTGGTTCGCCCACCCCTCGCCCAGCGGCCGCTGGCTGGTGTTCCTGTCTTACGAGAAGGGCGTGCAGGGCCACCCGGAAAACAAGGACGTGGCCCTGCGCTTGATGCCGCTGCCCAAGGGCCCTCCGCGCCTGCTCACCCGCCTTCACGGTGGCCAGGGCACCATCAACGTGCCCTCCTGGTCGCCCGACAGCCGCTCGGTCGCCTTCGTCAGCTACCGGCTGATCAAGCGCTGACAGCGCCGCGCCGGCTACCGCGCCCGCCGCAGGCAGGCCAGCCCCGCCAGCAACATCAGCAGCGCCAGGAGATCCGCGCCGGTAGGCGCGTGCTGAAAGCCGCCCACGCTGCAGCCGGCGTGGTCCGCCCGTGGCTCGACCACGGCGCGAAACGACGGAGGAGGCGACATGTCGGCCACGCTACCACACGCCCCTGCCCTCCCCGCCGCATCATTCGAGCACCGGGATCGGCGTCGCGGAGCCGGGCGACGTTCCCCCGAGCTGCCCCTCGTCGTTCGCACCCCAGCATTGCACCGCCCCGCCCTCGAGCACCGCGCAGGTGTGACGGCCGCCCGCCGCCAGGCCCACCACCCCGGTCAGCCCGGTCACGGCCACCGGCGTGAACGCGTCTCTGCGCGAACCGTCACCCAGCTGCCCCTCCAGGTTGCGGCCCCAGCAGCGGACCGTGTCGTCCGTGATCAGCGCGCAGCTGTGCGCGCCCCCGACGGCCAGGACAGTGGCGCCGGTCAACCCGGTCACCGCCACCGGCGCGGCGGCCGGCCGCTCTGACGACGTGCCGTTCCCCAGCTGCCCGGAGGTGTTGTTACCCCAGCAGCGGACCGCACCTCCGTCCATCAGCGCGCATCCGTGGGTCGCGCCGAAGTAGATCTCCTGGACGCCGGAGAGGCCAGGAACCTCGACCGGTGTGGGCGCGGCAGCTGGATCGGCGCGGCCGAGCGCTCCGTAGTCGTTCGAGCCCCAGCATCGGACCGAGCCGCTGGCCATCTGCGCGCAGGTGTTCGTGTACCCGGCCGCCAGGCCGGTGACCGGGTCGAGTCCCTCCAGGCCCGAGACCGGACCCGCCAGGGTGGAGGACGTGGTGGCCACGTCACCCAGCTGTCCCTCCTGGTTGCTGCCCCAGCACCACACCTGCGCCTGGAACAACAGGCAGGCGTGAAACCCTCCTACCGCTACTGCGCTGACACCAAGGAAGCCGACCACGACCCGCCCAGGTCCGTCGACCTGACTGCCCAGCAGGCGATCACCGTCGATCTCGAGGCCCCAGCAGTAGACCTCGCCGCGGTCGCGGATCGCGCACGCGCTGTTGCCCTGAAGACGGATGTCCCGCACGTCCTGCATGCCGGGCACGGCGGTCGGCCTCCGCACCGACGTGCCGCCGTCGCTCGCGTAGCCCAGGATGCCCCACCGGTTCCGCCCCCAGCTCTTCAGCGTGCCGTCGGGCAAGATGGCAAAGGTGCTGTCCCCGCCCGCCGCCAGACGGCGCGCGTGCAGGCAGCCCCCCGACGGGCAGTCGGGGGACGGGGCGGCGCCGACGTCGCCGGCCGGGCGATCGGGCGGGCCATCCAGCGACGCTGGTCCCGGCTGCGCATCCCGCCGCGGATCGGAGCCGTCGAGAACCCGCACACCGGCGTCCGGGGTGGGTCGTGCAGGAGCGGATGGTTCGCCTCCGCCTCCCCCTCCGTCGGGAGGGTGGCGGTGACAACGCTGGCCCACGGGGATGAAACCGCGGGGGCAGGCCCCGCGTTCGGACGCGGGAAAGTTGTCCACGTCGATCTGCCGGCACGCGAGCACTCCCCACAGCAGCCAGGAGACGACCGCCGCCCACCTCATGACGACAGCGGCTGGTAGAAGACCGCGGGGCGGCGCGGCTCGACGGCGGGCTCGGCGGCGTGGGCGAGTTGCAGCAGGTGGTGTTCGTCCCACCAGCGGGCGATGGCCTGCATGCCGATGGGCAGGCCCCCGGC
>JBKPRZ010000651.1:0-5051 GCA_046734815.1 Myxococcota bacterium
ACCGTCGACCATGACGGTGACGGTCTCGGTGCGACCCCCACTGGCGACCAACGCTCTCTCGGCCGCCCCGATGGGGGGCGGGGGCCCGCCCCTAGGCGGGCGGGCGTCTGAGGCGAGTTGACCGAAGTGGGGTTATCGGTCGATTTTTTGACGCCAACGAAAAACCAACCTTGTACTCACTGGTGCCCAGACAGCAAGATTCACAGAACGCCCCTCAGCCCAGCAATCCGTACGCTGAGTCCACCGCGTTCTGGGCTAACGGCTTGGCGGACGGAAGGCAGCAACTCAGGGCCAACGGCTTTGGCTGCGCCGACGACCTGTTCCTGAAATGTGACACTGCAGGACCGGCCACAAATGTCTGTTCGAACCGCGTCCCCGGCCCGGCTCAGCGGACGCGTTTGGCGGGCTGGTCGCGACCGTTCTGGTGCAGCACCAACTCGTCGGCGCTGGCGTCGCCTTTGGCACGGAAGGTGAGCTGGGCGTCGACCGCTTTGAGGAAGAACTCGCCGGGAGCGCTGGCGAAGATCTCCAGGCGGGGCTGGTTGGTGGCCTGGGCGTAGAGCTGCTGGCCAGAGCGGGTGATGGTGATCGCGAAGGTGGGGTTGAGCCGGTATTCGCCGACGTACCGGTCCAGCAGCGCGGGTGCCAAGGTGATGGCGGTGCGCCCGGGCGGCAGCTTGTCGGTGCTGCGGGTGGCAAGATCGATGTCGCCGCTGGGTTTGGTGATCTGCAGCTCGGTGACGGCACCCTTGGGGTCGACGGTGAAGGCGAAACGGATCGGGTGCTCCTTCACGAAGAAGCGGCGCTCGGATTCGGGCCAGGCAGGCAGCGCGGGGCCGCGCGGCGGCTGGACGGTCAGGTGGTCTCCTTCACGGCGGACCAGGAATGTCCGCGCGGCGGGCAGCTTGTACACGCCTGCGTAGCGATCCAGCAGGGCGAGGTCGATGGCGGCGACCGGGGGGTCGACCAGCGGCGTGCCCAGCGCGGTCAGTGCCAGCCGGTGCACCAGCAACCCGAGGTCGACCGGTCCGGGGATCGAGTTGGCCAGCACCACCACCAGCAGATCCTCGGCGGGCAGGCGCAGGATGTGGCTGGTGAAGCCTGGAATCCCACCGCTGTGTCGCTGGACCGGATGATCGTTCATCTTGCCCAGGCTCCAGCCATAGCCGTAGTCCGTGTGCTGGCCGTCGTTGAGTCGGCCGGGGGTGAAGATGCGTTGCCAGCTCTGCCTGTTCAACAGCTTGCCGTCGCGGATGGCGCGGTCCCAGCGGGCCAGGTCGTCGACGGACGAGACGAGCGCCCCGGCCGCATAGGGGATCTTCATGTCGATCGAGGGGGCCAGCTGGGCGGGTCCCTCTTTGCCCCGGGTATAGCCCAGCACACGGTCCAGCTTCGGGTCGTCGCCATACCCGCTGTGGGTCATCCCCAGCGGCGTGAAGATCCGCTCGGCCACGAACCGGGCGTACGGCCGGCCGGAGGCCTTCTCGATGATCAGCCCCAGCAGGTGATATCCCGAGTTCGAATATTTCATCTGCGCGCCGGGCGCGAACTCGAGCGGGAGGTCCTTGAACCGATCGACCAGGGCTGGCGGCTGGACGTCCTGGGCCATCCGTTCGGTGAATCCGGGCAGGTCGGTGTAGTCGGGAATTCCCGAGGTGTGGGTCAGCAGGTGCTCGATGGTGATGGTCTGCGGGTGGGCCGGATAGCTGGGCAGGTGCTTGCGGATGTCGTCGCTGAGCGACAGCTTGCCCTGCTCGACCAACATCATGATGGCGGCGGCGGTAAACTGCTTGGTGAGCGAGCCCAGACGGAACACCAGCTCGGGTTTGACCGGGCGGCCCTTCTTCACATCGGCCAGGCCGTAGCCCTTGCGCAGCAACACCTGTTCGCCCTTGCGCACCAACACGGCCGCGCCGGGCTGGTCGGGACGGTAGTGAGGCGTCAGCAGCGCGTCCAGCTGCGCGCCCAGATCCGGCGCGGCGACCGCGGGGGTCGGCGCTCCGATGGTCAGGCCGGCGACGCTCGCAATCAGCGCCCGAACCGCGCCGGTTCTTGCGCTCCTGACCATGCTCTTCATCTCCCTGTCGACCCTGCTGGTGATGTCCACGCCATCAGCTTACCCAATCAGGTCGCGATTCACCGCTCGGTTGACCGAATTGCCGCTCGAGCGCCCAGGGCGTGGCGGGTCAGCGCGCTGGACAGGTTGTGGTCGCCGGCGGTGACGTAGAGAGTGCCCTCGGTGTGGGTGAGGGCCCAGCGGGCGTTGCGATCGGTGACTGCTGCGAGAGCGTCCAGGAACTTCGGATCGAGGGCGTAGATCTCGATGGTCTCGGCCCGGTGGACGTTCCTGTCGCGGAGTTGCTTCTGCAACAGCGCCGGATCGTGCTGGGTGAACACCACCACGCGGCTGCAGGCTTTGCTGGCCTTGTGCAGTCGTTCGGCCGAGGGCGTCCCCACGTCGATCCAGACGCGCAGGCCGCCCTGAAGATCCCGGATCGCCACCGGGGGCTCGTCGGTGTCGGACAGGCCGCCCTTCGAGAAGCTGATGCCCTCCTCGTGGCACAGGCAGTAGGCGATCACCCGGGTGAGCAGGTAGGGCATCGATTCGGAGGGATGTCGGGCCAGGCGAAGGTCGAGGGCCTGGTAGACCCCGCGGTCCACATCGGAAAGGTCGATCTGCAAACGATAAACGGTGGCGGCGAGGGCCATGGCCGCCTCACTTTACGTCACGGCTGCGCTAGAAATTGGCGAACAGCCGATCCGGGGCCGGTGTGTTGCAGTCATGACCACCTCGATGACCGTGACCGTGGAAGACCTGCTGGCCAACGCCGCCTGGGCGCGGCGGCTGGCCCGCAACCTGCTCCACGACGGCGATCAGGCCGACGACCTGGTGCAGGAGACCTGGATGGCGGCCCTGCGCGCCAAACCCGATCGGCAGCAGCCGCTGCGCCCCTGGTTGGGCCGGGTGCTGCGCAATCGCGCCGCCAACCGCAGCCGCGCCGATGCGCGTCGCGAGGCGCACCACCAGCGGGCCGGCAGCTTGGTGGCCGGGTCGGCCGGCGCCGATCCGGAGGAGCTGGTGAGCCGGATTCAGGCGCAGCGGCTGCTGGCCGAGCTGATCACGCTGTTGCGCGAGCCGAACCGGCAGACGGTGCTGCTGCGCTATTACGAAGGCCTCACCTCCGACCAGATCGGCGGTTTGATGGGTGTCCCGGCCGGCACCGTGCGGCGCCGGCTCAAGGATGCGCTCGACGAGCTCCGCCACGAGATGGACCGTCGACACCAGGGCAACCGCGAGGCCTGGCTGGGCGCCCTGCTCCCGCTCTTCCCCGCGGAGGCTCGCACCCGCGCCCCGACCAACGACGCCGCGGAACCCGGCTCGCCCGGCCCCGCGCACCCGGGCGCCGCGCCTCCGCCGTCGGAGGTGACAGGGCACGGGCAGTCCCGGCTTTCGCGCCTGACGTGGCTGGGGCCGCAGATGCTGCTGCCCAGGGTGGCCGTGGGCGCGCTGGTCGCGACCTTGGGGGCGGGCGGCGTTCTGCTCTGGCGCGCTTCCGGCGGGGTGCCCGCGCGCCCGGTCGGGCCCGCGGCGACGGGAACGCCGGGCAACCCGCCCGGCGGCGGTGGTCACTCGCTGGCCGCGGCCCTGCCGGCCAGCGTGGATGCCTGCCGCGCGCTCCTGGTGACGCGGAGAAAGGAGCTGTCGGAGACCGAGGCCCGATATCGCGAGATCATCAGGGACAATGTGCTGTTCGAGGAGGGCGCAGCCAACCCGACCGCGCGCGCGGCCCTGCTGCCCGAGCTGCAGCGGATCCTCGGCGGCGACGCCGGCGCGGGGCCTGGCTTCACGCTCGAGTGCCGGACCTGGGCCTGCCAGGTGCTCGTGCTGTCTCCCTCGCAGGTCGGCTTTCAGGCAGCGGGGGAGCGGGCGCGCCCGATCACCAGCGATCGGATGCTCGGGGAGCGGATTCGAAGCTGGATTGGGAGCGCGAGCACCCTGGTGACCGACCCGGTCTCCAAGACCAGCTACTGGCAGACCCCGCGCTTTCTGAAGCTGAAAGCACCCTCGGGCGCGCGGATCGCCGGAATGCCGCCGGCCACCGACCCCGATGAGCGGCAACCGCCGCTGCCGGGCACCCTACCGGCCTGCCGGAGCGAGATCGCGGCGGTCGACCGCAAGCTCGCCGAGCGTCGGACGACGATCGAACGCGAGGAAACCCCTTTGCAGATTTACCTCCGCGCGAGCCCCAACCCGAGCCTCACCCGGGAGTTCCAGGCTCTGGTCGCCCGCGCTCTGCCAACCACGGGCACCTCGCCCAGCCCACAGGTGACCTGTCGGGCGTCGGTCTGCCGCGTGGAGCTGCCTGGACTGCCACCCAACGGTCCTGGCCATCCCTGGATGAGCCAGCTCGAGAAGGATCCCGAGGTCCGGCGCAAGATCGGACGCAAGACGCTCACTTCGGCCTTCATGATCTACGAAGTCGCCGCCCCCCGATCTGCGGCCGAGACGGTCGAGCAGCCGGTGCACGACGATGACAGATTCGAGGCGGTCATCCGGCAGTTCAATGCCATCCTGGACGCGGCGGACATGGCCGGTTGCGAGAAGCGATTTCCCGCGACCGGGAAGCTGCAGATCACGCTGGTGTTCTACCCGACGACGAACCCCCCCGGCGCGGGGCCCGATCCATTCGAGGTGAAGCTCGCGGGGCCCCTGGCGGATACGCCGCTTGCCCGGTGCTTGGGGGAAGGAGTCACGCGCGAGGCGAGGAAGGCCGCCTTCTCCCCCGGCCGCCACGGCTACGTCGAGAAGAAGCTGGAGTTCCCCCTCGCACGATCTTCGCCGAAGAGTGAAGGCTGAGGCGCGCGCAAGGCCCGCATCTCAGTTCGGGGCGCGTGGCTGGCCGGTCAGTCGCTGGACGATCTCCCAGGAGTGCAGGCCGTATTTCCAGCAGATGGCGTCCTCGACGGTGCCGACCCGGAACTTGTTGCGGGCGAGGTAGCCGGTGCGGGGATCGAACAGCAGCGGGATGGCGTCGTGGGTCCACTTGAAC
>JBKPRZ010000652.1:0-35886 GCA_046734815.1 Myxococcota bacterium
ACCTTGTCGTCGACGTTGTAGATGCCCGGCACCACGATGTTCAGCCCCTGCTCCATGGCCGGGATGACCACCATGAAGATGATGAGCAGCACCAGCACCACGTCGACCAGCGGGGTGACGTTCATGATCGGCCGCGGCCGGGCGCGGGGTGCAGCAGGGGCGCTGGAGAAAGCCATGGTGGTTCGCGATCAGGCCGGCGAGGCGGCGGGGCGGCCGATGGGGGCGGTGGCGCCCGGCTCCAGCTCGGCGTCGGGGTCGTCGCTGCCGCCGCCGCCGGCCAGGTGATCGACCAGCTCGTGGCGGGCGTGGGTCAGCCCCGCCTCGTAGCGCGTGATCATGCGGGTCAGCCAGTTGAACAGCAGCACCGAGGGGATGGCCACCATCAGCCCGTAGGCGGTGACCACCAGCGCCTCGGCGATGGCGGTGCCGATGGTGGACATGCCGCCCGAACCTTCCTGCCCCACCAGCCGGAAGGCGTTGAGGATGCCCAGCACCGTCCCCAGAAGCCCGATGAACGGCGCCGTCGATCCGGTGGAGGCCAGCACGTTGAGGCCCTTGTTCAGCGAGTCGCTCAGGCTCTCGGCCTTGCGGTCCAGCGCCCGCGAGCTGAGCTCGGCGGCCTTGCTCTGGTCCAGGCCGCGGCGCCGCCGTTCGAGGTACGTCTCGATCCCGGTGCGGATGAAGCCGGCCAGGTGGCTGCCCTTGTCCGCCCTGGCCACGCCCAGCGCGCCCTGCAGGTCGCCCCGGGCCAGCATCGGTCCGGCCGCCCGGGCGAAGCGCCGGCCCTTGCGGTAGGCGCCGGTCAGGAGGATCACGCGATCGACCGTGACCATGATGCACAACAACGCCTGGACCGTCAGCACGCAGACGACGATCCGGACCAGGTTGTTCATCCCGTGCCACAGCTCGAGCAGATTGAAGTGCATGTTTCCTTTCCTCCTGGTCGATCTCTCGCGGAACCGTCACACCCGGGCGGGCACGAACACGAAACGGCGCCTGAACGGGTAGGGCACCGGCGTGCCGTCGGGCAGGTGGGCCGGCTTGAACACCTGGGCCCGGGCGCAATGAAGGATGAGGTCGTCGGGGATCAGCGGATGCGACCGCAGCACCTCGGCGCTGCGCACCTGCCCGCGCACGTCGATCAACATGCGCACGTCGATCTCGATGGTGGCAGCGGTGGCGCTCAGGGCCTCGGGCACCTCGGGGGCCCGGCAGCCGGAGATGAACTTCGGCTCCTCGATGGTCTCGGTCACCTGCCCGGGCAGCCCGCGGCCGCCGCGGCCGCCCGCCTCGCCGTCGGTGAACCCTTCCACCGGCCCGGTCTTGCCAGCGTCGGACAGCTCGCCCTCAGCCTCCTCGGGCTTGGCCTCGGGCACCGCGCTGGGCGGGCGCGCGACCGGCACGGCGGCCTTGCGCCGGCCAGGGGCGGGTTTGACCGCCAGCTTGGGCTTGGGGGCGCGGGGAAGGTTGGCGAAGGCGACCTGCACGTCGCGCTGCTGGCGCTTGATCACCACCCGGGCGGTGGCGATGGCGCCGGCCAGGGCGGCGGCGATCCCGACGAAGATCCCGCCCGAGATCAGGAAGGACACGCCCATGCGGCCGCGCCCTTCCTTGCTGGCTCCGGATCTCTCGAAATCCTCGAACATGACCCCTGGGCCGGGGCTTATATCCGGTCGGATCCGTCTCCATGTGAACTCTGAGGAAACTGTCCCGTGACTTTCGTGACGGATGTGCGACGCAGTTGCGCCGTCGTTTCACAGAGTTCGCCGAACCGGCCGGGCACCCTCGCGGTCGGTGACAGATCTGTTTCGTGTGCGCCTCGCCGATGTCACCATCCGCTGCGCCGCTGCGACGCCGGCGTCAAAGATCGCACGCGCGCGAAGGCACCCGCGCCGCGCCCGTGACATGGCTGTAACCTACCCACCCCACGACTACGGCCTGCCGCCGAGCAGGCCCGCCGTTTTGCCAAGCCGGTTGAACCGCTCCAAGGTCCCTTCTCCCGCTTGGCGGGAGAAGGACAGGATGAGGGCCGTCGCCACGGCTCAGACGGTGGCCCCTCAAGGGACCGAGGAGATTGCTCCCCTGGTAAAGGGGAAGTGTGTGGTGATTGGCGCGATTCAGGGCAGCCCGATCGCGACTGCCGCGCAGCACACCATCGCGTCGCCCCGATCAGACGTCGTGAAAGCGGGTCACGTAGATCGGGGGCAGGTGGTTCGAGACCGTCTGCCAGCTGTCGCCGCCGTCATCACTGATGAACAGGTTCCCGGTCGTGCTGCCCAGGATCAGGCACTGGCCGGTGCTGTCGACAGCGAAGCCGTGGCGGTAGACCAGGTCGTAGGCCCAGCGGTCCGGCAGCCCGCGCCCCAGGGTGACGAAGCTGCGACCCCCATCGCTGGTCCGGGTCACCACCATCCGCCCGTCCACCGGGATGCGCTTCTCGTCCTTGATCGCCGGGACGAACCAGGCCTGGTCCGGGTTCTTCGGGTGCACCGCCACCGCGAAGCCGAAGGTCGAGGGGCCCGCCTCCTTGATCTCCGTCCAGGACCCGCCGCCGTCGATCGATCTATAGATGCCGCCGTGGTGCTGGATCCACATACGGTCGGGCTGGGCCGCGCAGGCCACCAGGCGGTGCACGTCCTGGATGTTGGGGTCGTCGGCCAGCTCGGGCGGCATGAACCCGGCGCGCATGCCCTTGCCGGTCAGCCGCCAGCTCTCGCCCGCGTCGGTGGTGTGCCAGACGCCGCCGCAGGAGATCCCCACGCTGACATGGTCGTTGTTGCGCGGGTCGACCACGATCGAGTGGATCCCCGGCCGGTCCATCCCGCCGCCGAACCATTTGGGCCGCTCGTCGCGGTCCCACAGCGAGCGCACCAGCTGCCAGGAATCGCCGCTGTCTTCCGACCGGAACAGCCCGCCCGGGACAGTGCCCGCCCACAGCCGTCTGGGCCGCGTGGGCCCGCCGCCCTCCAGCGACCAGATCACGTCCAGCGACCAGTCGATCGGCGTCTTGCGCACCGGATCCAGATCGGTCACGCCCTCCGGTTTCGGCGGATAGGCCGGCGTCGCGATCTCCTGCCAGCTGCCGCCGGCGTCGCGCGACCGGTGCAGCTTGACCCCGAAGTGTCCGTGCCCCAGCGCCGCGTACAGCGCCCCGTCGCGCGCGTCCGCCAGCGCCATCAGCACGTTGTCGCCCGCGAACGCCGCGCCCTCGATCGCCCAGCCGTTCGGTCCCTTTCCGACCGTGAACAGCCCCTTGCGAGTTGCCACCAGCGCGCGCGTAGCCATGCGGACCTCCGTGATCGTTTTGAGAGGCGCGCACTTTACCAGGTACCCCGATGCGACTGGTGCGACCGGGCGCAAACTCTTCCGGCCGTCCAATTCGGCGCCCGGGCACGCGGCGGGAATAAAACCGATCCCGGCGACCGTTCTGCCAGCGACCCCATGAAGACGAACCCCCCCAATGGAACCAAGCGGCAAACCCCGACCGCCACGGCGCGGCTGGGGGATGTGGTCGTGGCCCTGTTCGATGAAGCTCAGCGCCTGACCAAAGATCCCGGTCGGGCCGCTCGCCTCGCCGCCACGGCGCTCACACAGATGCTCGCGGCCGCCCGCGCCCAGCGGGCCGCCCGCCTGCTCACCTCCGAGATGTGATCGCGGCGTCCAGCCGCGCCAGGCCCCGGTCGCCGGGACCGACGACCGTGCGCATCGCGGCTACCTCGGCCGGCACTCCCACTGTGCGAACGCGGGCGCGCGGTCGCTGACCCGCCATACGCCCTTCGCGTCGCGGGCCAGCGTGTACCGAGAGTGACTGAGGTCGCTCTGGTCGACCGGTCCCTGGGCGAGCGCCTCGTAGTTCGCCTCGGTGACGTCCGCGACCACGCGATCGGCCGCCTGCTCGAGGATCTTCACCGAAGATTTCTTGTACACGATGTGGCTGGGGCCATTGGAGGCCACGCCTGCGTTCGCCAGCCACTCGCCGATGCGGCAGCCGTAGTAGCTGGCGACGTAGCAGTCCAGCGCCCGTCCGGTCAGCCGGGTCTGCAAGCGCGGCAGCACCTCCGCCGCCTTCAAGTAGCGGATGGCGGCTTCGCCGTAGCACTGGCCGATCTCGTCCGAGCCCCGGTACGTCTTCCTGGCCCGCTGGATGTCCTGGTCGATCAGATCCTGGATTCCCAGCAAGAACGCGCGCAGCCGCTCCGGTGTCCAGGGTTCCGCCGCGGCCGCGGGCGCGGCGTCGGGCTTCACCGCTGCGGGTTGCTCGGCCGCCGCGGGTTGGCGGCAGCTCAGCAGACAAAGGGCGAGCAGAAGCGGGCCTGCGACGCGGATCATGCAGGCCACTTTGCCATCAGTTGGGGTTGCTCAGAACCCAGGCGTTGTGCATGTACGTCTCGAGGGCCTCGCGGGACACCCGCACCCGGCCGGCGCCGTGGTGCAGACCGTCCTCCACCACGATTCCGCGGGCGTCGCTGGTCGCGCTCTGACGGCCCGGATTGGCCAGGAAGAACCACTCCTTGCCGTCCTTGTCGACGGCATAGCCGTTCACGCACATGACGTGCCCGCCCGGGCTGAACAGCTTGTCGTTCTTGCCCACGGACACCAGAGCGACGCCCCCGTCGGCCAGTCCCTTCTTCACGGCGTCCAGATTCTTGACCACGTCGACGTCGAGGTTCTTGTCCTTGGCCCAGGCCCGCACCATCGCGCCGGTGTCGGTGCCCTGGCTCTTGGGATCTCCGCTGGCGCCGTGCTTGACGGTGAAGTCCGCCACCTCCGGCGGCGTCGTCCTGGTGCCGCGCAGGGTGGCGTCGGCCATGGCCAGGGCCGCGGGGGCACAGCCGGCGTTGGCGATCGTGCGATCCGGCCCCGGTGGCAGGCCGTGCTTCGGATAGGGCTCCGAGGCCCAGCGCTTGTTGTCGACCTGGGCGTAGTAGGCCCCGTTCTTCGGCAGATGGATGTCCGTGAAGCCCTCGGCCTCGAGCGTGCTGATGGCCTTGTCCCGTTGCCCGTCGCTGGCCACGTCGTGCTTGCGGAACCACTTGTCGGCGAACTCGTTCTTCTCGGTGGCGGGCGCCGTCTCGGTCTTTGCCGCGGCCGGCGCGCCCATCCGCGCCCGATCGAGCTCCCCCTTCAGAGCCGTGTACAGGGCCCCGCTCTTGGTGGCGGTCCCGTCCCGGTTGGTCGTGGCGATCGAGTCGTAGCTGCCGTTGTGGTCGGCGGTGTCGACCAGCTCGAATAGCTTGCCCATCTCGTCCTCGCCGCTGATGACCCCGTCCTCGCCGGCGATGTCGGCCAGCTGGCCGCCGTCGATGCCCGCGTCGGCCAGCGCCTCCTGGCTCTTCGCGCCCAGCTTGCCCACGTCGATGCCGCCCTCGCCGCTGGTCATCGTGTCGACGAACGAATCCCTGCTGATCCGGGTCATGGGCCATTATCGCCACCTGACGCCGGAAGTTGTGTCGGGCTATGCTGCGCGCCCTATGCGGACCACGAATGGGACGTTGCGTCTGGGGGCGGGTCTCACCTTCGCGCTCGTGATCGCTCTTTACGCCGGCAGCGCGCGCGCCCAGGAAAATCTGCTGGCGGGCAAGACCCCCAGCCAGCAGAGCGGCGTGCGTCGCGCCGAGGTGCTGACCGACGGGCGGGCCGCCCGGGACGGGGACTTCTGGAAGTCGCCGGCCACGGCGCTGTTCGAGTCGTCGGACGCCTACGTGGTCTACGACCTGGGCGGACCCACCCCGCTGGCCGCCGGCTGGCTGCAGGGGGACAACAACGACGTCTACCTGGTCGAGGTGTCGCCCGACGGCGTCCGCTGGAGCAACGCCTGGTCGGCCGGCCCCGAGCCGGAAGCCGGCCTGCGCCCGCGCCACAGCGCCACCCTGAAGGCCAGCGGCCGCTTCGTGCGCATCCGCGCGCAGGAGGGCGACGGGGCTTATTCGCTCAGCGAGGTGCAGCTCTACTCGCAGGTGCCGCCGACGTTCCCGCCCCAGATCGACCGGGTCAAGAGCGCCTCGTCCGAGCAGCGCATGCGCGACGCCATCTTGCTGTTCGGCCTGGCCCTGGCGCTGTTCGTGGTGCTGGCCCACCGGGGCGCGGGCCTGGCCTGGATGGCGGTGCTGACGGTGCTGCCGGTGGCGGGCGGGCTGGTCTGCCTGATCGCCTTCCGCGACGCCCTGCCGGTCGAGAGCCACACCGTCTCGATGGCGCGCTCGACCCTGGCCATGGTGGCGGCGCTGGCGGTGCTGCGCGAGTGTTTCCCGCCAGCGAGGTACCCCGCCCACCGCACCGCCGTGCTCGCCACCCTGGGCATCACCGGCGTGCTGGGCTTCCTCTGCTTTTACAACCTGGGCCAGCCGCAGTTCTGGGACAACACCACCGGGCGGGCGACCTTCGTCCACCACCTGGACCTGCGCCAGTATTACCCCACCGCCAAGTACTTCCGCGAGATCGGCTACCGCGACGTCTATGTCGCCGACATGGCCGCCTACCGCGAGGAGCCCGACGCCAACCTGGACGCCATCAACCGCCTGCCCATGCGCGATCTGTCCAGCCTGCGCATGAGCACCGTGGGCGACCGCGAAGAGGAGGTCAGGGCCATCCGCTCGCGCTTTTCCGACGCCCGCTGGGAGGACTACAAGCGCGACGCCCGCTATTTCCGGGAGGTGATGGGCACGCCCACCTGGCTGGACACCATGCACGACATGGGCGGCAACGCCACCCCGGTCTGGATGAGCATCGCCTACCTGATGTTCAACAACCTGGCCCCCTCGAACACCACCTTCCTCATCACCGGCACCTTCGATCTGGTGCTGCTGCTGTTCATGTTCGTGATGATCGGCCGCAGCTTCGGCGTGCGCTCGATGCTGGTGACGGCGGCCATCTTCGGGGCCAACGACTTCATCATGTACGGCACCAACTGGGGCGGGGCCACCTTGCGCCACGACTGGCTGGCCTACCTGGGGCTGGCGGCCTGTGCCATCCGCAGCGGCCGGTTTGCCCTGGGCGGCGGCCTGCTGGGGTTCTCCACCATGATCCGCGCCTTTCCCGGCCTGGGCTTCGTGGGGCTGACCATCCCGGCGCTGTGGAAGATCTACGAGGCCCGCAAGGCCACCGGCCGCATGCCCGGCCTGCGCGCCATCCTCGAGCAGAACCGGTCCACCGTGCGGATCATCGTCGGCGGGGTGGCGACCATGGCGGTGCTGTTCGCCTTCTCGGCGCTGGTGCTGCCGGTGCGCGCCTGGGGGGACTGGCTGCACAAGATCGCGCAGCTGTCGTCCGACCCGCACCCCAGCCACCTCAGCCTGCGCTCGCTGATCGCCGGCTGGGAGTGGGACCAGCACCAGATCCTGCGCGCGCGGCTGCCTCTGTTCATCGCCGCCGTCTTGTTTTACGGGGGCATGATTGCGGTCGCCGCCCGCGGCAAGCGCCCCGAACAGGCGATGCTGCTGGGCCTGCCCCTGATCCCGGTGCTGCTCTACCCCGGCAACTACTACCTGCACTTCGTCTTCCTGCTGCCGCTGCTGATCGAGGAGCGGCGGGGCGCGGTGCCGCTGTCGCCGACGGGGGCGGGGGTGTGGGCGGTCCTGCTGCTGATGTGCATGGTGCAATACACGACCGTGCTGGTGCCCGATTTGGCCCTGCACTTTTATCTGGAGAGCGCCGTGCTGTTCGTCTCCCTCACCGCCATACTGGTGCTCCTGGTGCGCGAGCGCGCGCTGGCGGCGGGCTGGTTCCGACCCGCCACCTGACCACCGACCGACCGGACTTCCCCACATGATCGACATCCGCCTGATCCGAGAAAAACCCGAAGAGGTGCGCGACGGTTTCCGCCGCCTGGGCGCCACCGTCGACCTCGACGCCTTCATCGCCCTGGACCAGGAGGTCCGCAAGCTGGAGAGCGAGACACAGAACATCGCCGCCGAGCAGAACAAGCTGTCGCGCGGCCTGGGCAAGGACGCCACCCCCGAGCAGCGCGAGCAGGTCCGCACCCAGGGCGCCGCCCTCAAGGCCCGCGGCGAGGCCCTGGCCGCCGACCTGGAGAAGAAGCGCGAGTCCTGGCTGGCGGCCCAGCTGGAGCTTCCCAACCTGCCGCACCCGTCGGTGCCGGTGGGCAAGGACGACAGCGAGAACAAGGTGGTCCGCGAGGAGGGGGCAAAGCGCACCTTCTCCTTCACCCCGCAACCCCACTGGGACTTCGGCCCGCGCGCCGGGGTGCTGGACTTCGACCGCGGCGTGAAGGTGTCGGGCTCGCGCTTTTACATGCTGAAGGGGTGGGGGGCCAAGCTGCAGCGGGCGCTGATCAGCTTCATGCTCGACCTGCACACCACCAAGCACGGCTACACCGAGGTGTTGCCGCCGGTGATGGTGCGGCGCGAGGCCCTGATCGGCACCGGCAACCTGCCCAAGTTCGGCGAGAACCTGTACCGGGACGCGGTCGAGGACTTCTGGTTCATCCCCACCGCCGAGGTGCCGGTGACGAACCTGTACCGGGAGGAGATCCTGGACGCCGCCGCCCTGCCCATCAAGCACGTGGCCTTCTCGGCCTGCTTCCGGCGCGAGCAGATGGCGGCGGGGCGGGACACGCGCGGCATCAAACGCGGCCACCAGTTCGACAAGGTCGAGCTGGTCAAGTTCGTGCGGCCCGAGACGTCGATGGACGAGCTTCAGGGGCTGCTGTCAGATGCCGAAGATGTCTTGAGGCATCTGGAGTTGCCCTACCGGGTGGTCCAGATGTGCACCGGTGACCTTTCTTTTTCGGCGATGGTGAAATTCGACCTCGAGGTGTGGGCTCCCGGCTGCGGCGAGTGGCTGGAGGTCAGCTCCTGCTCGAACTTCGGCGACTTCCAGGCGCGCCGGGCGAAGATCCGCTTCCGCGATCCCGCCGGCAAGGAGAAGACCCGCCTGGTGCACACCCTGAACGGGTCGGGGCTGGCGCTTCCGCGCACGCTTATCGCGGTGCTGGAGACCTACCAGCGCGAGGACGGCAAGCTGGACGTCCCCACCGCGCTGCGACCCTATTTCGGGGGGGCGGCGGTGGTGGGATAGTTTCTCGCGGAGGGCTGGCGTGCAGGGAAAGACGGTGGCGGGCGTGGCGGTGATGGCCGCCGTGGTGCTGGTGGGAATCGGGATGGCGGCCCTGTACGCCGGCGGTCCGCCGCCCACCCCGGAACGTCCCCGGGCGGCGCCGCCGCCCGAGGCGATCATGAACACCGAGCTGCGCTTCTCGCCGGTGGTCTACCGCGGGCAGCTGGAGCAGGACGCTCGTACCTTCGGCGTCACCCCACCGACCCTGGAGGACTTCCAGACCCCCTTCCTTTATGTGGAGGAGATCCGCGAGCGGCAGAAGCTGGATCCGAAGAACCCGATCGAGACGCCCCATTTCCGCCTGTCCCTGGACGTGGAGAAGAACCGCGCCTCGCTGGACGGCCAGGCCTTCCAGTTCGACCACCTGGTCCTGCGCATCGAGAACAAGACGTCGCACTACCTGGCCTACCGCATCCAGACCGACCTGCCCAACGTCAAGAAGTGCAACAGCAAGGGCGACATCCCCCACAACGCCATCGTCATCGAGCCCAAGCAGACCCTGCGCCGGACCGAGTGCCTGTTCCGCCACAACGCCGCCATCGACGTCATGCGGGTCGAGCTGATCGAGCTGCCGCCGCTGGCCGCGGTCTACGCCTCGCGCCTGCCCGCCAATGCCGTCCTGTACGACACGCGCACGGCCTCGGGCCACGTGCCCCTGCGCGGCTCGCTTTGCCCGCAGACCTTCTCGTGGCGCGAGGTGCGCGACGGCATCGACCGCAAGAAGATCGGCTGGCGCGACGTCATCGACTTCTACGCCCGCCACAACTGCGAAGAATTCGCCTTCTTCGGCAGCTACCGCTTCCGCACCGACCCCGCCGCCCCCCTGCCAGCCCGCCCGCTGGACTGACCGCCCCGGGTCACAGATCGGCCAGCCCGCGGGTCATCGCCTGGCGGATCACGTCGTGGCCGGCGTCGAATTCCTGGTAGGTCACGGCGTATCCCTGCGCGCGGATCTCGGCGGCGATGGGGCGGCTGGTCTGATCGATGGGGTGGGTGCGGTCGTCCAGCCCGTGCGCGATGTAGATCGACGGGCTTCCGGTGTGCGTTCCCGGGCCGATGTGCCCGGGAGCAAAGGCGACCACCCGATGGAACAGGTCGCCGTTGATGAGGCCGAGTGTGAGGGCGTAGCTGGCGCCGTCCGAGTTGCCGCCGATCGTGATCCGGCTCGGATCCACCGCGAACCGGGCGAACACCCAGCGGAGGGCCGCATCGATCAGCGAGACGTCGCGCCCGAAACGCTTGTCCTTGATCGAGTCCCAGGTCACGCGCCGCGACTGCGGAGCAAGGACGATCGCCCCCGCCCGCTCGGATTCGCGCACCAGCTCGTCGAACAGGCGAGGGTGGCCGCCGCCGTGTCCGTGAAGCCAGAGCAGCAGCGGCGCCGGCCGATCCGCCGGCAAGCTGGCCGGCACGTACACCACGCAATCCCGGAAGCGCGCCAGCCCCAGCAACGAGTGCCCGCTGCCCGGTCGCGGTGAGGTGGGCGGCGCGGGCCGCGACAGCAAGCGCCCCTGCCGGTGCTCCGGCGCGATGGGCACCACCGCCCGCTCCATCCAGTAAACGCCGATGGCGTTGACCACGATCGCCGCCAGCGCAAACGCGACCAGCCCACCCAGCACACGCCTGTGCCTGCGCAGCCGCCGCAGCAGCGCGAGGCCGGATTCACGAACAGCCGTGCGCACACCCACGTCGATCCGGATCTTAGAGTCCGGCGGGGTCCGGTTTGCAAGGGGGGGGGAGAGGGGAGGCGTCCCCTTGCAAGGTGACGTTACCTGCTGATTCCGCGCACAATCTGAGCGAAGACGAGGTCGTCGCCTGGGGCGCGCCCGCCCGCAGCGCCGCGCGCCCCCTCACCCCATCCGCCGCTCCACGCCGAGCTCAGGTCACCCGCCGTGACCGCCGGGCCAGACAACGTTCCCAGGTCCGGGCGAAGGCCTCGGCGGATCGAAAGAGGCCCAGCAGGTCCTCCCGACCCAGCAGCTCCGACGAGACCAGCTCCTCGAGCATGTCGGGAAACAGGCCGATGTGCGCGCATCCCTCCACGCTGTAATCCCAGCGGCGGTTGCCCGTGCGGCACGGGACCAGGGCGTCGGCCGCGGCCCCAGGGTTGTCGCGGTAGACGACCATGCCCAGCGAGGCGCGGGTGGCGGCGTCGGTGGCGGCGACGCCGCCGAAGCGGGGCCGAGGCAGGTGGTCGAATCCGCAGCAGTCCGAGCCGAGTCCGAAGGCCGCCTCGGGCACCAGGCTCCGCGCGCGGCGGACAGTGTCGCGCAACGGCTCGAGGCCACCGGCCAGGCCCAGCCCCCACAGCCCGCCGTCCCGGTACATCGACTGCAGCGTGGCAGGGAGATGCTGCCGTTCGGTGCCCCCGTCGCCCCGCACGCCGGCGTGCCCGGCACAGACCGGGTAGCGGGTCCGGCCCGCGATCTCCAGCACCCGCGCGGCGGTGCGTTCGGACATGTGGTCCAGGTCGATCAGTGCGCCCAGGGAGATCAGCTTCCTGATCAGGTGCTCGCCCAGCGCCGTCAGCGCGCGGGAGTTGCGATGACCGGTGGTGGTGGCCGGCGGCGCCGGCGTGTCCGAGAGCGGATCGAACCCCAGCACGGCGGCGGCGGCCACGCCCTCCAGCACCTGGTCGAACAGGCCGCGCCGGTCCTGATGGGAATAGCCGATGCGCGAAGCCGCGGGGGCCGCCTCGACCTGGTAGTGGCGGCCGCTGCAGTAGCGGTTGGCGGACTCGAAGGTCCGATCGTAGAGCGCGGCCCCGCCGAACACGTTGTCGGTGATGTGGAGGGGGAAGAAATATCGGACGCCCAGGGAGAAGAGGCGCTCGATCTCGGCGTCCACGTCGGCGGCGGTTGGGTTGGGGTTGTACCCGGCGCCGGAATGATGGGCGTTGGCTGGCTGGTAGAAGTTGCCGATGCAATCCAGCTCGACCCCCAGCACCAGGGCCAGCCGCCCCGCCTCCACGGTGGCCCGCAGCTCCGAGGGCGTGCGGACGACCTCCATGAAGTCGCGGTTTCGCCCGGCCAAGGCGATGATCTCGCGCAGCTGGTTGTCGCCAGCCGAGCGGTCATCGTAGGGACCCTGGGTCTCGGCCGCGTCGGCGAGCACGTGGCTGTTGGTGGCCAGAGCCACCGTCACCCGCAGCCCGCCCAGCCAGGCCCGCCGCAGCCAATCCACCCACATCTGCTGGTGCAGGCGATCGTGCCAGGAGGGCCAGGCGGCGAAGTCGGGGTAGCCCTGCCGCTTGTGGTCCCAGCCGGGGACGCCGTCTTGTGCCTGCAGCTTGTCGACCAGGACGTGGCGGAACTCGTTCGCCCGCGGGTTGTCGAACAGACCGACGCCTCCGTGCATCTGGTTGCAGTTGCCCAGCGCCACGGCGGGGTCACCATCGGGCGCGCCGTAGAACAGCTCGGTGCCGAAGCCGAGGTGCGCGGCGGGGTGGGTGTGGAGATCGACGTACCCGCACAGACCCTCGAACGACCCGCCCCGGACGATCGCCGCGTGACGACCGCCCAGCGGCGAGGACAGCCCGGGCCGCGGGTCGGGGCGGAAGCCGAAGGCCCACAGGTCGTTGCCGGCGGTGCCCGGCAGATCGGGCAGAACGGCGATCTCGTCCTTGCCGTCGCCGTCGAAGTCGGCGGCCAGGATCTGCTTGACCCCGAAGCTGACCGGCGTGCCCAGGTCGGCGTCGCAGTTGAGGTCGGCCACGAACGGGTGGCCGGCGATGGGGCTGAAGTGCCGCCAGGTCCCGGTGCCCGGGTCGAGCTTCATCACCCAGAAGTCGCTGCCGGCCGTCCCCGAGATGTCGGGGGCCACCAGCAGCTCCGCCCGACCGTCGCGGTCGAAGTCGCCGGCCACCGCCAGCTTGACGCCGAAGGAGGTGGGGACGGCGGCGTCCAGGTCGCAGTTGATGTCGGCGCCGAAGCCGGGCAACGATCCGAGGTGGACCCAGCGGCCCTGCGCCGGATCCAGCTTCAGCGCCCACAGGTCGTTGCCGGCAGTCCCCGCCACCGCCGGCGCCACGACCAGCTCGTCGCGGCCGTCCCCATCGAAGTCCGCCGCCACCGCCAGCTTGGCGCCGAACGCCGCAGGCGGCAGGTTTGGCTTGGCGTCGCAATTGATGTCCGCCCCGAACGGGTGGCCCGGGATCGGGCTGAGGTGGTTCCAGCGTGTGCCCGCCCGATCGAGCTTCCAGGCCCACAGGTCGTTGCCGGCGCTGCCTGCGGTCTCGGGAGCCACCACTAGCTCCGCGCGGCCGTCGCCGTCGAAGTCGCCCGCCACGGCGAACCGGGGGGCCAGCGGCTGGGTGGGCAGCGCGGGCAAGGGCCTCCAGCGGCCGTTGCCCGGATCCAGCTTCGCGACCGAGACCGCGCCGGCGTCCGACGCCAGCAGCACCTCGTCGCGGCCATCGCCGTCGACGTCCGCGGCGAGGATGAATTTGACCACCCGGCCAGCGGCCGCCGGGATCGCGTCGAGGTGTCTCCAGCGGCGGGTGACCGGGTCGAGGGCCAGCGCCCAGACGGCGCTGCCCGGAGCGTCGGGCACGACGATCAGCTCGTCCCGGCGATCGCCGTCGATGTCGGCCACCAGCGCCAGCTTGACGCCCACGGCGAGAGGGGCCGCCGCGCCGGCGGCGCAATCGATATCGGCCAGGAACGGGTGCGCGGCCAGCGGGCTGAGGTGCTGCCAGGCCCGGGCGCCGCGTCCGCAGGTGAGGGCCCAGAGCTGGTGGCCGGGCGCCCCGCTGACGTCGGGCACCGCCACCAGCTGTCGGGTGCCGTCGCCGATGAAGTCGCCGGCCACCGCCAGCTTGACGCCGAACCGGGTGGGCGTGCCGGCACCGGCGTCACAGTTCAGGTCGGCGTGAAAAGGGTGATCGAGGATCGGACTGAGATGTCTCCAGGCGTTGGTCATCGTCGCTGCCTCCTCCTCCCGGTGTAGCCGAGGGGAGCGCAGCGGATAACGGCCAATCTTTTTGCCGGGGGGAGGTGTCGGCGGCCACGAGCTCGAGGCGCACGCGCGCGCCACCGTCCGGCGGGTTGTCCATCAGCAGCGTGCCGCCGCTCGCCTGCACCAGGCTGGCTACGCCCAGCAGGCCCAGCCCGGTGCCATCGCGCTTGGCGCTCGCTCCGCCGAGCGCGCCGCCCGCGAGCCACACACTGGGAAAACCCGGACCGTCATCGGTGATCTCGACAACGGAGCCGCGCGCAGAGGGCAGACAGCGCAGCCTCACCGTGGCGGCCCCCACGCCGCCGTGCCCCTGGACGGCGTTCGCGACCAGGTTGCTCAGGATGCGCTCGAGCGAGGCGCGGCCCCCCAGCAGGGCCACCGCTGGGCAGGCCGCGATCTCGGGGCAGATGGTCAGGGAGGGAAAGCGCCGGCGCAGCGCCGGGATGGTGTCGGCGAGCACCGCCGCCGGGTCCAGCGGCCTGGGTGGCTCGAGGTGCATGAGCTGACCGAACGTGCGCTCGGCGACGGTCTCGATGAGCCGGCTGGCCAGCCGCAGGTCTTCGCGCAGCCCCTGCACCATTCTTTCGGCGTTGCCGGCAGTGGCGCCAGTGCCCAGCGTGCGATCGACCAGATCGGCTTGCAGGACCGCGGCGGAGAGCAGGCTCCGCGCGTCGTGTTGATCACGCATCAACGTCAGCACGTCGGCGCGGGCGCGCTGCAGGCGCAGCGAATCGCGCGCCGCCGCCGTCGCCAGACTGCGGGTGCGCGCCGCCATCAGAGCGGCGACGGCGGCGCCCGACACGATGCCGAGCAGGACGAACGAGACCTGGGTGATGCCGTAGGCGAAGATGGCGGGATAGAGCTGGTGCTCGAGCAGGCGCAGGCCGCTGGCGGCAGCGAGGGCGGTCGCGCCGGCGAGCAGCACCAGCCGGGGGTCGAGCCTGAGGCCCGCCGCGAACACCACCAGCGTCAGGGCCTGCACATCGGGCTGGGTGAACAGACCGGGAAACGGCAGCGGGCCGTGCCACAGCAGGGTCCCCAGGAGCGCCAGAGCGCACAGCCAGACGTCGAGCAGCACGGAGATGGCCAGCATGGCCCGTGACACCCGCGCCCGGCGCACGCGCCACAACATCCAGGATGAAAAGCCGAGCGCGAGGGCGGAGATGCTCGCGTGGGCCACCCAGGTCACGCGCGCGCGCGGGACGTCGATGGCGGCGAAACGGGCAAAGCCCAGGATGCAGAACGCGATCCGGGCCAGGGTCGTCGCTGCCTCGCCTCGCATCGCCGCCCGGTGCACCAGCGCCGCCACCAGATCCGGGGACTGGCCGGGCGAGCCGATCCGGGTGCTCACGACGGCCCACTCTCGAAGGCTGAGAGGATGTGCTGCAGCAGCTGGCGCGAGACCGAAAGCAAGCGGGCGGCGCCGCGGCGGCTACCCCGCGCCCGGGCCAGCGCCTCGTGGACCATCACCCGCCGCACCTCCTGCTCGACCTGGCGCACGGCCCGGTGGCCCACCGACGCCCGCAGGTGTGGCAGCAGATCCGGCGGCGCGCTGATCGCCCGCTCGATAGCAATGTGCAGCGCCTCCAGAGTGACCGGCTTGCGCAGGAAACCGCGCACGCCCAGCTCGGCCAGGCGGAACGTGGCGTCGGGATCGGCGGCGCCGCTGACCGCCACGAAGGTGGGAACCACCGGCGCGGTCAGGCTGCGCTCGACCAGCT
Source organism: Myxococcota bacterium (assembly GCA_046734815.1). Lineage (GTDB taxonomy): Bacteria > Myxococcota_A > Polyangia > Fen-1088 > Fen-1088 > CAVYGB01. The sequence goes on from JBKPRZ010000652.1 coordinate 15,753, forward strand.
CGATGGCGGTGCCGTCGGGAAGTACGACATCCACCAGCACCAGCTGCGGGCGACGCTCCTGCAGCAGTCGCCACCCCTCGTCCAGGCTCCCGGTGCGCTCGACCACGCGCGCGTGCCCGGCCAGCGCCTCCTGGAAGCGCCGGGCCAGGCTCTCGCTGTCTTCCACCACCAGGATCCGGTCGAGCGGGGGCGCGTCCATCCATCGGAAGAACGACGGAGGGACGCGATCCTTCCCCGACCTCGACTCCTTACGGCAACACCTCCAGCGTGAAGGTCTCCCACTCGGCGGCCCGGTCGCGATTGAACAGCAGGTCGCCGCCGCCGCCGTTTTCGGCACACAGGAACTTGCCGTTCGGGGCCCGCAGGGCGATGCGTTCCGCGCCCAGGTGAACCACGGTGAAGCTCTCCCAGGGACCGACAAGCCCGCGGTTGGCCAGCAGGCGGCCGCCGCCACCGTTCTCGGCGCACAGGACCTGACCACCGTAGGCCCGCAGGGCCACCTGCGACGTGGCCACGTCCTCGAGGACGAAGGTCTCCCATTCGCGCGGCGAGGGCTGACGGCTGACGGCATTGACCACGTCGCCGCCGCCATTGACCGCCATCACGTAGTTGCCCCCGTACGTCCGCAACGCCACCCGCCGGTCGGGCCGGCCGAAGCGCCACTCACAGCTCAGGCGGTATTCACCACCATGTCCGCTGAACACCAGCTCCTGGGGCAGACGAATCCCGCCCGCGAAGCGGTTGGTCGGCCCCGCCACCACCAGCGACGCATCCTGGGGAGGGAAGGCGTCGCTCTCGAGCGCCTTGATGCCGTCTCCGATCTGCTGCACCAGCCACCCCACCGCAGCGGCGATGCCCTCGCCCACCAACCCGCCCACCGGCCCCCAGACCGCCGACAGCCCCGACCGGGCAGCGTCGCCCACCACCTGCTTGGTGACATCAGCCACGCGCCCCTTGACCAGATCCCCGACCTGCTGCAGGACGCGGGAGCTCACCTCGTCCATCTGGCCACCCCAATCCTCTTCGATCAGGATCACGGACGCATTGGCGGTCAAAGGGAAGCGTTCATTGGGCGACATGGGAAATGTGGCGAGTCGCTCGTTGAAGCGGATCACAGTGCCGTCCTGATAATTACTTCCGAGATCCAGAACGGGCGACATACATTGCGCCAGCGGGGCGTTGGCGCCACGCTGCCAGGTGAGCATGACCCGCATGCGGATGGCGTCGTTGGCAATACCCTCACCGACGAAGGGCCAGATACCTTCGTGCTCCGTCTCGTCGACGCAGGTCACACGTCGGAGATAGAGGGACAGCAGCGGCGTCGATGCCGGCAAACGGGTGAGATCGGGTCGCGAACAAATCGGCAATGACATTTGATTCATCCTTTCGTCGTCGTTTCTAACGACGGTTCAAATGAACCACGCTCGATCAGACTCCGACAGGGCAAATGATTTTGCCCCTCGGTCGCGCTGCTCGACTCGATGTTGCGCCCGGCGGGCTCAGGGGCCGCGCTGGGAGCGGAGGTCGGCGCAGATGGATTTCATGGCGGAGCTGTTGCGGTGCCGATCGACCGTGCGAAACCTCGCTGCGCGCCTTGGTGTTACGGTTGTCGTTGCAGGCGATTTCTGATGGCAGCAAGAAAGTTTTTCTGCCGTGATGCAGGTCCCACGAACGACGTCTTGCGTGGCGCTCTCGATTTTCACGACGGCCGGACAATGCGAAGTCAGGGGAATGGGCTTCGCCAAACGTGTGGGTGCCGCTGCTCGCGTGGGCCTGTTGCTCGCTTGGTTAAAGGGATCTTAGTCGCCGCGGCTCGTGCCGTTTGGTGCCGGGTGGAACCGGCGGCGGCCGAGACCGCCGGACGCTCTTCATGCCTGCCCGCACCTCTCTCCATGCTGTCCGCCCGCTGGCGAGGACCTTGAGCGCACGAACGGGAAATCGTCGCTACGGGTCCTCTCAGGGTTCGTAACGGGCGCCGACCGGGACGGCGGTATCGCCATTCACGCTGGTGCCCCAGACCAGCACCTGCCTGCCGGTCCAGAAAGCGAACTGGCCCGGGATGCTCCCTTGCATGGACAGGGGCCACCAGTGGTCGGAGGCAGGATCGTAGGCACCTCCCTGGTAGGGGCCGCCCACCACGAGCATCAGGCCGGTGCCGCGGGTGCCCGCGCCGGTGGCGAACACGGCGAGGCCGCCGGACGAGCCCGCCGCTGGCTGGTCGAGGTCGCTGATCATCCGCCAGGTGCCGGCCGCGGCGTCGAAGGCTGCTCCGCTGGTGAGCACGGCGGCGCTGCCGGGGCCCGCCGGGATCGAACCCCAGAGAATGGCCTCGCGGCCGGTCCACACGAGCAGGTCGCCGAAGTGGCCCACGGGCGCGTTCTCGATGGGGAAGGGTCGCCAGCTGTCGGTCACCGGGTTGTAGCGGCCCACGCCCGCCAGGTACTCGGCCGGCGGCCGACGGAAACCGCCGAGGAGCAGCAGCTCGCTGCCCGTCCAGAGGGCGCGCGTGTTTTCGGCGCTCGGCGGAAGGTCGACTTCGCTGACGGCGCTCCAGGCATCGGTGGCCGGGTCATAGCGCCGAGGGCTCGGGGGCTGGACGTTGTCCATCGTGCGGCCGCCCCAGATCACCATGTGCGTGCCGGCCCAGGCTGCCACGTGGTTCTCGCGTCGCTCGGCCACGCCCTCCCGGCTCATCGGCGTCCAGGTGTCCGTCAGCGGGTTGTAGCGCGCGCCGGTGTCCAGAAGAGCGCCGTTGCTGTCGGTGCCTCCCCACACGATCATCTCCTGCCCGGTCCACACGGCTGCGTGGTTGTAGCGGGCAGTGGGGGCGCGCAGGGTCGCCATCGTCTTCCAGGCGTTCGTCGTGGGGTTGTAGCGGGCACCGGTAGCGAGCGTGACGCCCCCGGTGGGGATCCTGCCGCCCCAGACGATCATCTCTTGCCCGGTCCACACCGCCGCGCCACAACAGCGGGGCGAGGGTGCATTCTCGGAGGAGATCGGCGTCCAGCGGTCGGTGGTGAGCTCGTTGAGCAACAGGGACGCATCGACCGGGGCCCGTGTATCCGGGCTGCCGGCGGAGCGGTCATATCCGCCCCCGTCGCGCAAGCCGCCGCTGTCGTTCGAGGGGTGTGTGTCCGTGCCGCCGCCCGTGCCGGCGGACCCACCCGAGCCACCGCCACCGCCCCTGCCGCCCGCGACGTCCCCCCTGGGCGAGCTCGCGTCGGGCGGAGGCTCACAGCTCGTGCCCGCCATGATGCAGTTGTCGCTGGGTTCGCCGCGGGGGTCCGGGTTGCCGCAAGCGTGGCCGAGGAAAAGGGCCACCACGACGGCGAAGGCGTACGCGCTACCGGAAATCGGGCTCTTCTTCATCACGGTGCTCCTTGCGGACATTCCTGGCCACGGCTGGGCCGGCCTCGAAGCTGGCTGCAGGAAATGCACCAGTCGCGGCTCGGGACGGACCAGTCTTCGCGCCCCAACGCGCAGCGGGGCACGCACGGCCAGCCGCTGACCACGACATGGGCGCCACGATCCCACCCTGGCGAGCTCATCGCGTCGGCGCCCGTCGTCGCCGAGCCGCGCAACTCGAGCCGCTCGAACCCCGCGACGAGGAGCAGCGTGAACGGTGCCAGATTCTTCGACGAGGCCAGCCGCGACCTGGGCTGGGCGCGGGAGCGTCAGCCGGCGCATTCGCTCGGGTTCGACGTTGACCACCTTCGACGTGGCGGGAGCGGAGCCAGAACTGGCCAGGCGGCTGGAGTTCTGGGACCGCCAGCGCCTGCGCATCCAATACGCTGATCTGGCGGGCACGACCTTTCGTTTCCGTTGGGCCTCGGGTTACGGCAATGGCCAGGGCGTGCGGATCCAGGGCGTGCTCGAGCCGAAATAGAGCCGCGCTGGCGTTCTTCGAGATCATCGAAGCACGGAGACGAACGGGAGGCGAAGATGAACAGTCTCGATGAGCGCATCCGTCTGCTGCGCTCCCGCATCGCCGGGGCCCATGTTGCCGCGGTGGCCGCCGAACACGAGATGGAGCAGACCATCTCTCAGCTGGCGCCGGCGGACGCTGGTGACAAGCGCATGGGAAACGAAGCGCTGACCCGCGCCTTCCTCAAGCTGAAGGACGCGCGGCACCTGATCGCGGATCTGGAGACGAAGCTGGCGATGGCCCTGGCGATCCCGCGCGGCTGAGCAGCAGATCGTCCACAGCGACGGATCCCAGCAAGGAGGTCACCCCTTGTCGCACGAAGCGGTGATCCGGTCCCGGGCCTTCTGGCAGCGGGCCCGCGCCTTCTGACAACGAACCGGGCCATCGGGGATCGCTGCGTCCCGCTCGACCAGCAGGCAGATCCTCCTGGCCAGTGCGCAGATGTTGTCGCGCAGAACGCGGGCCCTGGTGCAGTCGGGTGGCCGCGCACCAGCGGTCTGGAGGTTCAGCTCGGTTTCATCACGGGCGACCTGCTGCTCAGCCTCGCTCACGGCGGCAGCCCCTTCGCTGGTCGGGACCGGAAGACTCTGTGAAGCACAGCCCGCGACGACGGTGACCAAGAGCAAGACAACGGACCTCATGGGGCGGGCAGGGCTCCTTGAAGGAGGGTTTCGTTGATGGCCAGGGCGCGCTCGTAGTCGTTCGCCGCAGCGGCGCCGTGGCCCTGGGCTTCGTGGGCCGCGCCGCGGGCGACGAGGAGGTTCGCGGCGAAGAGGTCGCTGTGGTCGCCCAGGGCCAGTCCAAGGTCGGCTTCGCGCTGGGCAGTGGCGGGTTCACCGACCGCGAGCGCCAGGCGGGCGAGCCGGAAGCGGGCGTCCTGAAGGAGGAGACGGCGTTGCGGGTGATCCGGCGGGGCGGTCTCGATGATCGAACTGAGAACGCGCCGGGCCTCTGCGGACGCGCCGCGATCCAGGAGGGCATCGACCTGTCCGTGTTTCCGGGCGACCTGCTCCGCCCAGCTGTCGGGCACAGCCCGGTAGCAGGACAGTGTCGTCGCCGCCAGGAGCAGGAGCGCCGTCCTCACCGGTTCCCTCGTCTGGCCTGGTGGAACATGGACTGGCGGTATGCGCGCATGTATCGGTCGAGACTGTCCAGAGCGCCCGTGTCGCCGTGGGCGGCTGCGGCCTGGGCGGCCAGCAGCGCGGCCGACGGAGCGGGGGGCGGCGGGGAAGGAGACAGGCGTGGCGACAGGAGCACCGCCGCGGTGGCGCCTGCCGCCAGCGGGGGCAGCAGCCACCACCACCGCATCCGCCGTCGCCGGGGCTGGCGGATTGTTCTGGAAAGGTCGGCGCGGAGAGCTTGCGCGCGCTCGGCAGACAAGGCCTGCGTGCGGCTGTAACGGAGCAACGCGGCCGCCGCGCTCACGTCAGCGGGGGGCAGCGCGGTCGGGTCGCCGCCCAGGGAGCGCGCAAGGGCCTCGGCCTCGCGGAGCTCTTGCGGGCTCGGGCCTTCACCCTCGGGGAGCTCCTCCGGTTTGCCGTCGTCGGGCTTCATCGGATGGACTCCCGGTGCGGGCCGATGACAGCGTGCCACTTCTCCCGGAAGGCCCGCAAGGCTCGGAGGAGCAGGACGTCGAAGGTGCCGAGCTTCACCTCCATCAGTCTCGCGCAGTCCTCCCGGGCGCGATCTTCCAAGAAGCGAAGCTCGATGGCGCGACGGTAGCGGGGGTTGATGCTGATCAGCACTTTGTCGATCGCCTCCCGGACGTGCGTGGCGGCGTTCTCTTCGGTGGCGTCCGCCACCGCCTCGGGCAGCATGGAGGCGAAGCTGGCGAGCGCACGGCCGCGGCGGGCGTGCTCGCGGTGGGTGTCGTGGGCCTGGTTGGTGGCGACAGTGGCGAGGTAAGGCCAGAGACCTTTGCCCTCATCGCGGTAGCGGTCGAGCCGTTCGACGAGTTTGCGAAAGGTTTCGGCCAGTGCGTCCTCCGCGGCCGCGGGGTCGCCGAGTCTGGGCAGCAGGATACGCTGGTACAGAGGCTGAGCGTACACCTCGAAGAGGCGATCGAAGGCGCGCGTGTCGCCGCCCTTCAGCGCCACCAGGCACTGTCGTTCCTCGGCCAGCCAGCTCGGGTCGCTGAAGCTCACGTCGGCGGTAGATGATTCTTTTCGCTGAGTTGCCGCGCGCTGTCCACCCGGCGTCGACAGCGGCAGCCAGACGCGTGGGTGAAGCACGGCAGATGGTTCGAGCGGCGGAATGATGACTTGCCCGGCGATCACGAATCAGTCTTCTTCGAGGGGACCATCTGGCGGCGGCTCTGCGAAACGCCCGGGGAACGGGTCGGCGTGATGCCGGCGGTTGGCTTCGCCGTCGAGCCAACCGGGTGCCCAGCCTCGTTCGCCGAAGAAGGCCACGGCGATGACACCGACGTTGGCGTCGTCGCCCTTCTGGGCGGCGTAGGAGTCCTTGACCCATCCGAACCGAAACGCGGCCACCTCGGACATGTTCTGGCGGAAGCCGTCGATGCGGAGGGTGGCCCACGGCTCGACCAGATAGCCGCGCTTGGCGAATGAGCCCCGGCGGCCATCGAACACATCCAGGCCATCCACGGTCGCGACTGCCTCGAAACGTCGAGGGCCACGGTTCTGGATCTCGATCGTGTATCGGTCCCCGCTTTGCCCCACCACGTAGTGGCGGCCAGCGTCGCGCACCTGCGGCAGGGGAGCGCCGCGCGCGTCGAGCAGGCGGACCCGTGGTGAGCCGGGTGCCGGGACGCCGCCGGTGGTCGAGGTGGGCCCGACCCCGCGATCCGCCAGCATCGCCCGGATGCCGGCGGCGTCGTCGTAATACAGGGTGGCGATGGCGGACGGTGCTTCCGGGTCTTCACGTTCGAAAGGCACGGAGCGCACCCGGCTCTCGCGGGTCTCGCCCCACGCTGTACCGAGGCCGGGACGTTCGTCGAGGCCGGGTCGGCTGGATCTCCAGGCGCAGCCGGACTGCATCGAGAGCGCGGCCAGGATCGCGACCACGGACGGACAGGTGCGGGCGGTCATTGAGCTCTCCCTGGGCGCAACGAACCCAGGAAGGTCACCAGGTTCTGCGCGTTCTCTGCCATCGCCGCCTCCACCGCGGTCTGCTCGGAGCGACGAACGGTGTCACCGAGATCCAGGTCGGATCTGTGCTCCTCCAGCAGGTACTCCTGCACGGCCCGCGAGGTGAACGGCACCAGACCCGTGCGCACGTCCAGCAGTCCGGCGTCCGCCAGGCAATACGCCTTGGCCTGCGAAGCCTGGAAGAACCGGTATTGCTGGTGCGTGCGGCACTCGCTCTGGAAGACCAGCAGCAGGTCGGCCTGGTAGCGCGCGGCTGCTTCGCGCAGGTGGCCGATGGTGCGCTTCGGCGGGATCAGGAAGCTGGGCAGGTACGAAGCATCGTGGACACCGGCGGCGGCGTTGAGGGAGGCGAACAGCTTCTCCTGCAGCCACGTCGCCGGAACTGGTTCGGAGTGGTACAGCCACGCGAAATCGACGCTGCGATGGCCGATGTGCAGGACCGCGATGCGCAGGCGATCGCGCAGCACCGGCCGGGCCTGCAGGATGCGCTCGATGTCGGCGTCGGCCAGGACAGCCTGGTCGTCGGGGAACAGCGACAGCGGCCCCGCCGTTTCGTCCCCCGACATCTGCAGCCGCTCATGTGGCCGACTGGCGACGCTGCTGCAAGTCGCCGTGAACAGGGACAGCAGTCCCGCTCCGATCAGAGCTCCACCTTGACGAGGGACGGGCATCGGTGACCTCCTGTGCCCGGACAACGCCCCGGCCTGGCCCCTGCTTACACAGCGAGGAGGTGCCCAGGCAGGCGTAGTCGTCTACATCCTCAGCGACCTCCGGGGATGGCGCCGCCGCAACAATCAATCTCGACAACCAGTGCCATCAACCCCCTACACCGAGATCCAGCCGCAGTCGACCACGGCGGGCAGCCCATGGCGGGTTTCTGAGTGACGTCGGCTCAGCCGGCGCACCTTTATGAAGATCGGGACCGCAGCGGTCTGGAGGTCGTTCTCATGAGGCCCCATCTGCGTGGAAAGACATGTCTTGTGGCGCTGGTCGCCGCGCTGGCCACCGGCTGTACCGGAGCCGTCGCGGACAGCCAGTCCGGCGGTTCCGGGAGGGACCCGGGGGCGGCACCCGGCACGGGCGCGCAGCGGCCGGCCGGCGGGGCGTCGGGCGGTTCGCAGCCGATCGCGCCGGGCACGGTGAGTGCAGCCGTGGCGCCGATGCGTCGCCTGACCCGCGAGCAATACCGCAACACCGTCCGCGATCTCCTCGGCGTGACTGACGCCGTGGCCGCGAGCGTTCTGCCCGGCGACGACGCCATCGACGACCGTTTCCACAGCAACACGACGACCCCTCTGCAGGCCATCGACGTCGGCAAATACGCCGACGCGGCCGACGTCGTCGCCACCAAGGCCATCGCCAACCTGACCACGCTGTTGCCGTGCGACCCCGGAGCGGTGGGCCCGGGGGCGTGCGCCCGGGCTTTCATCGAGAGCTTCGGCAAGCGCGCCTACCGCCGGCCGCTCACCGCCGCGGAGGTCGAGCTCCTCGAGGGGGTCTATGCCGGAGGTGGCGACTTCCCCACGGGCATCCGCCTGGTCATCGCCGGTCTGTTGCAGTCGCCGAAGTTTCTGTACCTGCACGAGCCGGTGCCGGCGGACGCGGGAGGCAAGACGGTCGCCGTCGATGGCTGGGCCCTGGCCTCGCGGCTGTCGTACTTCTTGCTCGACACCATGCCCGACGGTGACCTGTTCGCCGCGGCGGACAGGGGGCTCCTGGCCACCGCCGATCAGGTCGAGGCCCAGGCCACGCGGCTCATGGCCGACCGACGTTTTCGGGCCACGCTCGACGCCTTCCACCAGCAGTGGCTCCAGCTCGAGACGCTGCCCGGGACCGAGAAGGACGCCCAGCTCTTCCCGCAGTGGAACCCGGCCCTGCGCGAGGCGATGGGCGAGGAGACCCGCCGCTTCGTCGAGCAGGTTCTCGTCGACGGGGATGGCCGTCTGGACACGCTCCTGTCGGCGCCGTTCACGTTCGTCAATGCCTCGCTGGCCGGCTTTTATGGCCTGTCCGCGCCGCCCTCCACCTGGCAGCGCGTGGACCTGCCCCCGGATCAGCGGGCCGGACTGCTCACCCAGGGTGGTCTCATGGCGACCCTGGCCCACGACAACCGCACGTCGTACATCCTGCGCGGCAAGATGGTGCGCGAGGCCCTGCTGTGCACGCCGACGCTCCCGCCGCCCCCGGATGCGCCGGCCGAGCCCACCCTGGATCCCGGCGCCAGTGCCCGCGCCCGCGCCGAGGAGCACCGGCGGAATCCGGCCTGCGCCGCCTGCCACGACCTGTTCGATCCGATCGGCTTCGCTTTCGAGAACTACGACGCTGTCGGTAGCTACCGGACGAAGGATGGAGCCGGGCCGATAGACGCGCGGGTGACCCTGAGTCACACCGCGAACCTCGACGGCAGGACCGCCGGAAACGCCGTCGAGCTGGCGCGGCTGCTGGCGGGCGCCGACGAGGTCCGCGCCTGCGTGGCCCGCCAGTGGATGCGCTTCGGCCTGGGCCGCGACGACGCCGCCGAGGACGAGCCCTCGCTGGCGGCAGCCACCAGGGCCTTCGAGGATGGGGGCGCCCGGCTGCCGGCGCTGCTGGTCTCGATCGCGCGGTCGGACGCGTTCCGCTTCCAGAAGGTGGGCCAATGAAGCTGCTCAGGTCGAGCCTGTTGAACCGCAAGGCGACCTCGCGACGGTCGCTGCTCAAGGCGCTGGGCGTGTCGGTGGCGGCGGCCCCTTTCGTTCCCGCGCTGGACGGGTGGGCGGCGGTCGGCACCCGGGCGCCGCAGCGGCTGGTGCTCCTGTTCGCGCCGCACGGGGTGAACCCGGCCAAGTACTGGCCGGTCAAGGGGCCGTCGGGGGCCGACACCGACTTCAGCTTCCCGGCCGGCGACGAAGGCATCTTGAAGCCGCTGCTGCCCCACAAGGCGGACATGATCTTCTTCGACGGCCTCAAGCGCGACACCTTCGGCCCCGGCGATCACGAGCGCCTGTTCGTCAGCCTCTACACCGCCAGCAAGGTGGGGCCCAACCACAAGCATGCGACCTTCCCCAGCATCGACCAGATCATCGCTGGCCGCTGGGCGCCGGCCAAGGAGACCACGTTCCCGTCGCTGCAGTTCGCGGTCCAGAACTGGTTCTGGGCCGGCAGCTTCGCCCGCGAGGGGGCGGCCGACTCCGAGATGATCTACGCCGGCCCGGACGCGCAGATCCCCGCGGAGTGGGATCCGTACAAGATGTACGCGAAGCTGTTCGGCAACGTCGTGGCCGGCGCCGGGGCGGGGGGCAGCGCCGATTTCGAGCGGCTGCGGACCCAGCGCAAGAGCCTGCTCGACTTCGTCAACCGCGAGCTACAGAACCTGCAGACCCGGGTGGTGGGCAAGAGCGACCGCGCCAAGATCGACTCGCACCTCACCGCCGTCCGCGAGGTGGAGAAGACCCTGCAGGCGCCCGCCGCGACCTGCGGCGCCATCGAGGCGCCAAACGGGATGATCGACCTCAAGCAGAACGACAACCACCCGGTGCTCATCCCCATCATGAACAAGCTGCTGGCCGCGGCGCTGCGCTGCGATCGCACGCGCATCGCCTCGATGCAGTACTCCCGCGCCTTCAGCGAGTTCTTCTTCCGCTGGATCCCGGGCATGAAGGCGGACCGGTTCCACCACGACATCTCGCACATGGCGAACGATCCGCGCATCGGCGTCATCCAGCAGTGGTATCAGGCCCGCTTCGCCGAGCTCCTGCAGCTATTCAAGGACAGCACCGAGTTCGGCGAGCCGATGCTGAACAACATGCTGGTCGTGAACGCCATGGAGATGGAGACCCCCTGGAATCACTCCTGCGCCAACCGCCAGCCCAACTGGATCGCCGGCAAGCTCGGCGGCGTCATCCCGCGCACGGGCCGCCTCATCGACTACCGGGGCGCACACGACCACAACCAGTTCCTGGTGACCATCCTCCACGCCTTCGGACTCACCGACATCGATCGGATCGGCAACCTGGGCACCATGCCGGGCAAGCTGCCCGACGTGCTCGGTTCCTGACAGACCGCCCTCAGGCCGCCGGCACGGCAGGCGGGGCGGCGGCCCTGAAGCGAGTTGAGAGAAGGCGGGGATAGCGGACACCGCTGACACGATGCCATAACAGGGCTTGAACTCACTGCCCTCCCACAGCCGAGCCCGACAATCGCCCGCGTGACATCACGGGACGCGTCGAGTACAGCATGAAAGTCACTCTATTGAGTCCTCCCTGCCGCCGCAAAGCCGGAGCCACGAGTTCTGGGCGATCTCCCTCCGGGTGCGTTGACCGAGGGTGATGAAGTGCGGGCGACAGCCGTGACCGGAGGGGGGAGTGCTCGCAGCCGGTCGATGCTCGAGGACTGCGCGCAATCATCAGATCGGGTGCAGGAAGCGGTCGGGTCCAGGTTCATGGCCGACTGGCGCGTTTCAACCCGCCAGGGTGGCGAGGTGTCTGCTCGGCTGGTTCGGGTCGTGGATGACCAGCACAGGATCGTCCACCCGGACCTGCCCCGCCAGCGGGCCCGAGGCGTCGAGGGCGCCGCGGTAGGTCGCCTCGCCGACGGTAAAGACGTACATGACCCGCGCATACAGGGTGTCGCCCGAGATCTCGCGCTGCAGGTCGTAGACCCTGCCCTCGGCCGCGGCGCCGTTCCGGTGCAGGTGCAGGTCGCGCTGGTTGCCGCTGCGGAAGACCAGGGCGCCGGCGGCACCGATGGTGGCCAGCGCTGCGATGAATACCGGGAGCGAAAAGTCGCCCGCCGAGATCTGGAGCCCGGCGACGAGTGCCATCGCCGTGGCTGATGCCCCCAGGGCCTTGACCGCCCGGAGAGTGGCCTTGCCGCGCAACTGGGATTCGGCGACGCGGGTGAGGGGCCGGGGGGCGAGCGGTAGCTCCAGCCGCGCCAGAGACCGGGTGGCCGAGGGTTGCCGATCGAGCGCGGACTTCGAGGGCGCCAGGGGCTCCGGCGGGCGCCGCAGGTCCGCGAGCGCCTCGGCCGCGACAGGGTAGCGCTGGCGAAGGTCCGGTTCGACCAGGCGCTGTAGCACCGCCACCAGCCCGGGCGAGCAACCCAGGCGGTCCGCGAACACCATCTGCAGCCCGTGGCGGGGAAGATCGGCGGGGTGGCAGTGGCTGAGCGCGTGCACGAAGGTGGCGCCCAGCGCGTACAGATCCGACGCCGGCACCGGCGCGCCCATCGCTTGCTCGGGGGCCATGTATCCCACGGTCCCGACCACAGTCAGGGCGCCGTGGCCGGCGCGGCTGCCCCAGTCGTGGACGGCGCCGAAGTCGACCAGCACCGGCTCACCGCTGGTCCGTACCATGACATTGCCCGGTTTGATGTCCCGGTGGATCACCGGCGGGGACAGTCGGTGCAGGTGGTCGAGGGTCTCGAGCAGGCGCTCGAGGACGGCCCGGGCACGGTCCTCGGGCCAGCGGTGGCCGCGCTGGATCATCGCCAGCAGCGTCTCGCCCTCGATGCGCTCCATGACCAGCACCAGGCTCGGGCCACCGCCGTCGATCTCGGTCTCGAATGCGTCCACGAAGCGGGGCACGCCGGGATGCTCGACCGAGCGGAGCACCGCCACCTCGCGCTCGAAGTACTCGAGCGGCTTCCAGCCCGGCAGCCCCCGCACGCTGATCAGCTTGAGCACCAACTGCCCGCTGGTACGGACATCGCGGGCCGCGTAGGTGCGCCCGAAGGCGCCTTCACCGAGCAGCGCGGAGGTTTCGTATCGGTCGTTTACCAGCATGTGCTCGGCAGAGCCGTCACAATACCGCGGAAGCGGGGCGGGCGGGTTGCGCTCGAACACTGGAGCAACCTCGAAGGCAAGCTCGGGCTGTGGCGGCGGACGAAGGCCTTCATCGAGGGACTGGAGGTCCACATGGTTTGTCGGCCTCCAGCGGGCCGTCGAGGGTCCGGATCTCTCAGCGCCGCCGGCACCCTGCACGCCGCCATCGACGGCCGCTACCTGCGCGGCCCGCTGCCCGCCTTTCCTCGGCGCCTGCTGGCCGGCGCCTCGCCGGCGGCGCTCGCAGCGGAGACCGGGATGGCGGTGTCTCACATCGTCCAAGTCCAGCAGCTCCTGCGCGGCATGAGGTTGCTGCCCCAGCGCGCGCCCTGGAACCCGCCCGCCGACTCGACGAACGATCCGCACTTCGAGTCGATTTTTCTGCCCGAAGTGAGCTACGATCCCCGAGGTGGAGGTGGGGCGCGTAGCGTTGTCTCCAGGCGCCGCCGGCGGCTGGCGCTGTTTGTCTTCGGCTGTGGCGCGGGGCTGGCGTGCGCCAGGGCTCACGACCCGCCGGGCAGCGGGCTCTCGGACGGCGGCGGGGATGTCGGGACCGAGGCATCGGGCGGGACGGGTGGCGGCGGCGCCGGCGGGCCCGGCGGATCCGGCGGGGCCATGGGTGGCACCGGCGGCGCGACGGAACGCGACGCCGGCGCGGACATGGTTCTCTTCGACGACTTCCTCGGCTCGTCGATCGACGCCGTCAGGTGGACGGTCGTGGATCGCATCTCTGACCAGGCCAACGGCGAGATTGACTGCAACGTGGCCGCCAACGTCAACCTGTCGGGTGGCGTCCTGCTGGGCCTGTCCAGGTTCGAGGACCACACCTGCGGTGACTCGGGTCTGGCGCCGTCACTGCACCACTACACATCGTGGAACATGCAGCAGAGGACGGCGCCCTTCCTCTACGGCACCATCGCGGTGCGGGCGAAGCTGCCGGGCGGGATAGGCGTCTGGCCCGCCATCTGGATGCTCGGGTACAAGTGGCAGCCGAGCCAGGCGGCCACTGCCAATGTCCCCGGCGCCGACTGGCCTCACGACGGCTGGTGCGAGGTCGACATCGCCGAGTTCATGGGAAACGCCAGGGACAGGGTGAACAACACCGTCCACTTCAACGTCCCGGGCGGCACCCACGAGGCCGCGCTGCCCTTCGACGCCACCACCCGCTACATGGTCTACCGGCTGCAGTGGTCGCCGGGCTCCCTGGTCTGGTCGGTGGACGCCGAGGACGGTGCAGGCTTCCGCACCCTGCGCACGGTCACCGGGTCGGCCAGCGTTCCCGACGTCCCCATGTACCTCGTGCTCAACGCCGCCATCGGCGGCATCGGCGGCGGCACACCCAACCCGGCGACCTTCCCGCAGACCTTCTCGGTAGACTGGGTTCGCGTCACCCGGTAACGGTCCCTGCTACCCGGTCGCTCGAGCGCCGGGACGTCGCTCTCCCCAGGCTCAAGTCGTCTCCATCGGGCGCGTTCAGTTGGTGTAGTCGCTGCCGCAATGGGAGCACGTTCCCCGCCCGTCGGTCACCAGGACCTCGGCCGGGCAGGGCGGGCCGCCGCTGGAGGTGCTGGCGCAGATGTAGCGGTGGGTGGTCCTCCGCTTCTTCGGCGCCTTCGCCGCCTCGCCGGCGTGTCGGCAGTGCGGGTTGCTACAGTCGACGACCTTGAATCCCAGATAGGCAGGGGAGTGGCAGATGGGGCAGCGATGGGGAAACGCGCTCACGGTGGGCCCTCCATGCGGCCAGTCAGCGGGTTCATGCGAACCATGGAGCGGCAGACTACCCATCCGCCGACGGAGGTTTCAATCCCGCGCCGCAGCCGATCTTCGGCGCGCCTTTTCATCTCTCGGTCGCCGAACAGAAAAATCGGCATGACGTTCCGCGCACCTTCGCCGTGTCCGCCGCACCGCGATCTCACCGTCCGCGCGAGGTCGCCATCGGTCGTAACCCTGCAGCCGGGCGGGGCGGCGGCCAGCGGCGGCGCGCTCTCGCCGAGTCGAGCCCGATCTCGACCCTGTCAGTCCGCTCCACGTAGCCGCCAGACGGCGCTTTCACTCGCACCGCGGACCCCATCTCACGCTGCTGACTGAAGAGAGCTCATCGCGGCCGCACATCGTTCGCGCTGCTGGGGGCTCAGTGTATCCTCGAGACCATCGGGCAAGCCCGAGTGGTCCCAACCCTCTACCAGCAGCCACTTGCGGACTGGATCCCCGCCAGATAAAGCCGATTCTGCGGATCGATCAGACAAACCGGACTGGACGACTTCGCGAAGAGCCTCACCTCGTCGTAGCAGAGGCGGGCGGCAGCGATGTTCTCGGATGCTCCGATGCACGACCGCGCCTCATCGATCGGATCAGCCGTGAGCGCGTCGCACCTCGTGTTGCTGCCGCCACAACCAGCGACGATCATCATGGCGGCCAGAACGCCAGCGACCTTCTGCATGAAACCATCCTTACTCTGCCGCAATCACGTGGCAATGCGGACACTCCAGTCAACCGGCGATATGGTCGAGAGCCGTGCTGGTCGAAGTCGATATTAGCTAGCTCGGTCACATCCAGGCGCGAGCGGGGCTGATCCGTCATAATCGGCCCGCCCGACCGACGATGACATCCTGCTGCCCACCCAGCGCAACACCCACCGGAACTCGTCAACCGACGGGAGCCCGGCGAAGGGCAACACCCTGCTGAACTTCATGGGAGTCGGGCCGGACCTCGTGGAGTACATCGCCGACAAGAATCCGTTGAAGCAAGGCGCCTTGTCCCCGGGCATGCATCTGCCGGTCTTTTCCGCATCCCTGCTGGCAGAGGATCGGCCGGACTATGCGCTGATCCTGGCCTGGAACTTCACCAAAGAGATCGTGATGCAGCAGAAGGACTACTTGGCCGCCGGAGGCCGGTTCATCGTCCCCACTCCGGCTCCCCACGTGCTCTAGTCTAGCAGCCCGAGGTGGAACGACCTCGTTCAACCGGCCGCGGTCGCGGCGAAAACTGGCCTGCCGGGGGCACCTCGCTGGTCAACCCGCCAGCCGGACACCGCCTGATGGCCGGTGGCGACGTAGATCAGTTGGATGATGGCGCCGAGGGTCTCGAACAGGCTGGCCAGGCGGCCCTGAAGGCCGCGAGGGATACCGAATCCGAACATTTTCCGCATCAACAGCCCCAGGTTGAACCCTGCCAGGTGCACCGGGGTCCTCTTCAGGATGTTCTGGTACCCCCGCAGGCGGCTTCGTCTCATCCCACCAGTCTCGAGGGCGTGCGCAAAGGAGCGCTCTATCAACTCGCCCCGCCGTCGCATCAAAGATCGGCCTCGCTGGCCGTTCTTCCGTCGGCGGTTCGCATAGACCGCCTGCTGCTCGGCCCGCTCGTCGCTCCAACGCTGGCGGCCTCGCTGCGGCTCTGAAATGTACGTTCGGTGCCCGCGACGAACCAGATCCAGGATGACGCGCTTGCTGTGGTAGCCCCTGTCTGCGACCACATCGGGCTTCTTGTCGTCGGCCTCGGCCGGTTCACGGTCGCGAGCTGCCTCCAGGTTCCGATCGGCCTCGGCCAGTGTCCCGTCGATCGTCTTCGTATCGCCCTTGGCGCCCCCGTCGATCGTGACCGCCACGATCGCGCCGCTGTCCAGGTCGACAGCATGCTCCTGCTTGTGAGCCAGGATCCGCTCGTCGATCTTGATCAGGCGTTCAGGTCCTTGCACCACGGGCTGTTAGCGTGGGTGGCCGGGGCCGAGGCGGCGTCTGGCCTGCGCTCAGACGCCGCGATCGCCCGAGGGTCATGTCCGGCGGCGATGCCGACCAGCGCGCGCACCGCTGCCCACGCGCGCTCGGGCGCGAAGGCCGCCGGGGAGGCGCCGGGGTGGTGTCGGGCTATGCGACAGCGCAGGGCCGCTGGATGGCTGCGGAAACGCAGGGGCGGATCGAACACCACGGCTTCACCGTCGACCCCGGCGGGCACTGGCCCCTGCGCCTCCAGGTCCAGCCCCGGCGTCGTCCAGGCCCGCAGTCCCACGTCGTCGCCCGGTGCACCGAGCACCGCCACGCCGAGGACGCCCTGGTCGAGCCGCGGCCGGCTGCCAGCACCCAGGGCGGCTCCGAGTCGGTACGGGTTGTTGGAGACGATGACCGCGGCGCTGCCCCGGTGCTCAGCGCCGTCGGGTCCTTTCCAGCGCAGGTCCGGCTGCGCTCCCGGGCCCGCGACCTCCGGCACCGTGTCGAGCAGGGTGCGAATCTTCGCCTGGCGATAGCCCCGCCGCTGAACCGCCCGTCCGTACAGACCGAGGGACACGTTATTGACGAAGACGCGGCCGTTCACCTCGCCGAGGTCGACCACGCGTTCGCCCCCGTCGACCAGCGCCTCGAGCGCTCCGACCACGTCGTCGCGATCCACGCCGAGGTCGAGGGCGAAATGGTTGCGGGTGCCGGCCGGGATACAGGCATAGGGAACCCTGCGTTCGGCCGCAATGCTGGCGACGGTCGCCTGTGAGCCATCCCCGCCGGCCATCGCCACGGCGTCAGCTCCGTCGTCCAGCGCCCGACGAACGAGCTGCTCGAGGTCGGAGCCGGGCCCGAGCTCGATCACCTCGATCCCGCGTGCGCGGGCCTCCTCGGCGAGGTGATGGCGCCCGGCCTTTCCGCCCCCTGAACGCGGGTTGCAGAACAGCACCGGGTGCCGTGGGCGCGGGGCGGGCGCAAGCGCGACGCGCACGCGAAACGCGTAGCTGGCAGCGCCGATGGCGACGGAAAGCGCCGCCAGGAATCCGAGTACCAGGACAGCGTGGCGGCCGACGAGCAGCGCGATGAAACCTGCGAGCAGGAGAGCGCTGACCGTCAGACCGAGGCCGCGGAGCGGGCCGCTGCGGCGGACGCCCTGCCAGGCCAGCGCGACGGCGGAAGCGATGAGCACGAGGCCCAGCAACCCGCGTCCGGGATCGTCGAGAACGAGCACAATCAGGATCACGATGGCGGTCGCCTGGAACGCCAGCGCAGCAACCGCCCCCAATCGAGGTCGAGACATGACGAAATCCTGCGCTCCGGCCGCTCGCCCGACAAGTAGGCCGTGCGCCGCGTTCGCGGTCACGCCCGCAATGCCTGCTGCGGTTCCGCCCAGCGCCGCCATTGACTCGTCTATCAGAGCGGGCTCCTCCCAGACCTCCGCGAGCACCGCCGATTTCCCGGGCGTGAACTCGCGCTGCACGCGCTCCAGGAACTCGTCCCTCACCACGGCCAATGTTCCATCCAGCGCTCGCTGCACCACGGCTGTCTCGTAAGTGGTGACGATACCTTCTCGCTGAAGCTTCTGGAGGGCGCGCCGTTCTTGGTAAGCCTTCTCCTCATCCGGAAATACGACTACGACGAAGTTGTCGATCTCTGCTTGCCGTTCTTCACTCTGCAAACGGGAGACCGAGCCGAACGCAGCCTCGCTCCTTGCCCGCGGAACCCCGGGGCCGCACTTTGTTCGCGGCCCGAATCATGGCGACGCAGCTCGAATGGGAGCGCCGGATCGGCTACGGCGTTCTGCTCGCGGCAGCGCTGTTGCTGACCGCCCGTGTGCTGGCCGGAATCTGGGAGGCGCTGTTGCTGGCCGCCGTGCTGGCTGCCGCGCTGTCGCCCGTGCAGGAGTGGCTGACAGCAAGGCTGGGCCGCCGGCCGAACGTGTCGGCCTTGTGCCTGACGGCTGCCACTCTGCTGTTCGTGCTGGTGCCGCTCATCCTGCTGCTCATCTATCTCGTCAGCCAGGCCATCCACCTCGTCCAGCAGGTGCGGGAGATCGCCAGCCGGTCGGGGCCGCTGGAGATCATCCAGGTGCTGCCCGACCGGCTCGAACAGATCGTCCGCAAGGCGCTCTCCCACTTCGACCTGGCCAACCTCGGCGACCAGGTACGTGCGCGTGGTGTCAACGCCCTCGTCTCGCTGCGGGGCGCGATCAGTGCGATGGGAGCTTTCGGCATCCAGCTCAGTCTCGTGCTCATCGCCCTGTTCCTGCTCCTGAGCCGGAGCAAGTCGGTGGCCGGCTGGTTGCGCGCCTCCGCCCCTCTGGCCCCGGGTGACGTCGACATCCTGGTCAGCGACTTTCGCGCGGTCGCTCGCAACGTGATTGGCGCTACCGTCATCACCGCCATGGTTCAGGCCATGGTGGCCAGCATCGGGTACTACATTGCCGGGGCGCCTACCCCCATCCTGTTCGGGGCGCTCACCTTCCTGGCCGCGTTCATTCCGGGGCTGGGCACGCCGGTGGTCGGACTGCCGCTGGCCGTCTTCCAGTACTTCTACGGCCGTCACTGGCAAGGGATCTTCCTGGCGATCTGGATGATGGCGGTGGTCTCCGTGATCGACAACGTGCTGCGGCCCGTGTTGATGAAAGGTGGCGGCAAAGCCGGGGGAGGCACCCGGGTCGACAGCACCGTGCTGTTCTTCTCCCTCATTGGCGGACTCATCGCCTTTGGAGGCATGGGGCTCATCGTCGGGCCGCTGGCGGTGGTGTTGCTCGACAGCTTGATCCGCCTGCGGCCTTCCCAGGGGGAGACCCGCGCATGAAGGCTTGGAGAGGGGCAGCGACCAGAATGCGAAGCCAACCGAGTGGACCGCCGCCAACGGTGCCGTATGTATCCACTGAAGGTCGAGCGCCCCACGGTTGAGCGGGGCGACGGGAGGGGGGACATGGAATTGTGTGTGTTGAAATTCGCTGGCAGCCGCTCCGCGGAGAACGCCTTGACAGAGGTGCTGGATGCAGAGGGACAGCGCAATCCCTGGCTGCTGGAGGTGGGGGTGCTGTCCCGGCCGCTGCTCGGGCGTGTGCGAATGGCGGTCACCTACCCGGATGGCCAGTCGAACACGTTCCGCGAGGGCGACCTCGCCGACGCCGTTGCGGACCTCGGTGCCTACACGGGTTACTACATTTCATCTCTGGCCGGCCCGTTGGCTTCGACGTTCGAGACGGTCGAGTCCGGCCTGGAGGGGGCCGCGCTGGGCAGCGAAGCCGAGCAGCGGTTGTTCCACCTAGACGAGATCAAGCAGCGGCTACCCCGCGACAGCTCCGCGCTGGTGCTGATCGCCGACTCGGACATTTGCGACAGGTTCGTGCGGCTGTTCCAGCGCTACAATCCCACGGTCTTCCGGGGTGACGTCGTCGAGGAGCTGCACAAACGACTGGAGGCGTTCCACCGTCGCATGGCGGAAAGCCAGTCGCAGGCCCAGAAGTCGGGTGAAGGCGCGCCGGCGATGCATTGATGAGAGTTGGGAGCCGGGCTGGCGGGACTGGTCTGCCGACCCGGGCCTGACCGGTCATCCCCCGCCGCTGCTG
>JBKPRZ010000653.1:0-10646 GCA_046734815.1 Myxococcota bacterium
CACCGGCGGCGTCGGCGGCGGCTCCTCCACCAGCACCGGCGGCTCCACCGCCGGCTCGGGCGGCTCCAGCACCGCCGGCAGCGGCGGCAGCTCGATGGGCGGAACGGGCGGCGGCTCCGCCGGCACCGGCGGCGCCCCGGCGAACAAGGACGGTGGCAGCGCCACTTCGAAAGATGGCGGCACGCCCGCGGGCGATGCCCCGCCCGCGTCCACCGGAGACTGGATGGGCTACCCGGGCGTGCCCGATCTCTCGCAGCCCAGGCCGACCCAGGGCTGCGGGA
Source organism: Myxococcota bacterium (assembly GCA_046734815.1). GTDB lineage: Bacteria > Myxococcota_A > Polyangia > Fen-1088 > Fen-1088 > CAVYGB01. The sequence continues at coordinate 282 of JBKPRZ010000653.1, forward strand.
AGATGCCAACCCTCGCCACCGGCTCGTTCGTTGCGCGCACGATCACGGGCATCCCGACGCCGGCCGGCCAGCGTGACAACCCCGGGACCGGTAACCGGAAGTACTTCGTCCGGATTCCGCCGAACTACGATTCGAACAAGAAGTACAAGGTCGTGATTGCCGCCTCGTCCTGCACGGGTGGCAACCAGAACAACAACTCGATGAACGACGTCCCGCGGATCACCGATGCGTCGGGAGGCGCGATCATCATCGCGCCGGTGGTCGAGCCAGGCGTCTGGGACCGGGATCAGTGCTACGACGACAAGGACCCGAACTCGATCGAGCACCCCTTCCTCGAGCGGTTCCTCGACCAGCTGGCGAGCGAGCTCTGCTTCGACCAGAACAAGGTGTTCGTCCAGGGTCACAGCAGCGGAGGCTGGTACTCCAACATGATTGGCTTCACCTGGGCCACCCAGCGCATCCGGGCGATCTCCTCCAATGGCGGCGGGCTGCCCGACGACAGCGCCGAACGGCCGAAGGTCAACGACAAGCCCCTCGCTGGCATCTGGATCCACCCGCAGGGCGACACCGAACAGCCGCTGGCCGCACGACGGGCGGTGAGCCGGGCGCTGGTGATCAACAAGTGTGAAGGCGCAGGAACGAACCTGATGGACGAGACGGTCTTCATGAAGGCGCCCAAGATGCCCTGGACCCAGGCCGGTGCGCAGGGCTGCAACAAGTACATGTGCCCGGAGGCGTTCCCGGTCATCTTCTGCCAGCCGGCCGGCGGGCACGCGCCCATCAGCTGGCACTCGGCAGCGGCCTGGGCCGTGTTCAACGCGCTTCCGTAGCGCAAGCAAACCACCAACAACAGACAGCGAGGGAAAGGGGGCGGCAGCGCCCCCTTTTCTTTTGCTTGCAGGCAGACATTCGGATGATGTAAGGCCCGCTTCGAGGCTCTGCGCTTTTTCTGCACTCAGCTTACCGGAGGCCCCACTGGATGAGACGCACGCTGCGATCGGTTGTTCTTGTTCTGGCCGCGACTGATCTGGCGTTCGCGCTTTCCGCGAATGCTCAGCCGGCCCAGACACCCGCGGTCTCGTCAGGCGGCGTTTCGAGCAATCAGACGGGGCCATCGCCGGCCGCTGACTCGGGCGACCGCTGGAAGCTGCGGTTCTATGGATTCGCCGAGCTCGACGCGATTCACGATTCGACCCAGAGCTTTTTCGAAGCCTCCCTCAACGCCCCGATCCAGCCGCGAGGAACCTACCCGGGCGACAACGGGCGTACGCAATTCACGGCCAAGAACAGCCGAATTGGGCTGATCGTCGCGGCGCCGGCCTATCACAGTATTGAGACCTCCGCGAACATCAATTTCGACTTTTTCGGCCTGCAGCCGACCGATGCGACCGAAAACGACTTCTACGTGGTCGGGACCATGCGGCTGCGGCACGCCTACCTCCGGATGCGCACACCGGTGGTCGATTTCATGGCCGGGCAACATCCCACCTTGTTCGGCTGGGGTGGCGCTGGCTTCTACCCGGGCACGGTGGCCTTCCTGGGCACCGTTGGCCAAGTCTATCACCACGACGCGCAGGCCCGGCTGTCGAAGACTCTCGGGAGCACCTTCCAGGTGGAGACCGCGGTGGCAGCGGTTCGCCCCGCGCAGCGGGATGCGGAGGTGCCAGACCTCGAGGCGGGGATCCGACTTGCGCACAACGGCTGGCGCGGCCGCACCATCCAGGGCAACGACCGGCCCGAGATCATCCCCCTTTCCGTGGGGGTGTCGGGGCTCTGGCGGCACTTTGCCGTGACCGAATACCGGGAGATTCCCCGGCGACCGCGAAAGACCACCGGGTGGGGGATGGCGGCAAACGCGCTTCTTCCCATCTTGCCCGCAAGCAGCGACACCGACTTCACCAACTGCCTGACCTTCACGGGTGAATTCTCCATCGGCTCGGGCATCGCGGACCGGTACTCACTCTTGACCGGCGGCGCCAGGTTTCCGGCTCTGCCCAACCCTTCCGGCGCGGCCATTCCCCCGCTGTTCCAGCCCAACATCGACAGTGGCCTGGTCACCTATGACCCCGACGAGAATCTCAAGACCATCAACTGGCGTGGCCTGGTCCTGGGCGGTCAATATTACCTGCCGATCACGGCCTTTCGCTTGTGGGTCACCGCCATCTACGCCCAGGTCGAATCCGACAACCTCAAGAATCTGACACCCCTCATGAACCACGGCGGGATCTTCACCAAATCGACATACGTCGAGGGCAGCTTCTTCGTCGGAATCACGCCCGACGTGCACATCGGCGCTTCGCTGCAGGTCACCGAGCAGCAAAGGGCCAACGGCACCAAGCCGCGCAATACGCGGGTTCATCTCGCGTCGAACTTCTTCTTCTGAGGCGTCATCATGGTCAACTACCGGCAAAACGTGGGGTGGCTTCCGATGTCGAAGATCTGGGGACCTTTGGCCGCCCTGGCCTCCCTGGCTCTGAGCTGCAGCGAGGGTCCCGTCTGCAAAGAGCTCGGCAACTGCGGCGGCAACCCCCTGGACAAGTGGGCCCAGCTCCCTCGCGGCCAGGAAACGCCGGGCACTTACTGCCAGGAGGTCATGCATGTGCCTCCGGTCGAGGAGCCCCTGCGCGATCAACTTCTGCCGACCGCGCGCCAGCGGCTCCCGGAAAAAACCACCGCCGACTGGTGCTCGGAGCTGATTGCCACCAGCGACGTGAACGGCCCGATCAAGCGGCACTACTACTGGTGGGAAAACCTACCCTACGTCACCGGATTCCTGGAGTACCAGCCCGATGGCACGTATCGCGCCAACCTGACCCGGAAGGCTCGTGTAGACCGGTGGTACTCGCAGACTTGCATGCAGAAATACGGCTATAACGGCGACTGCAACGCGCTCGCGAATGATTTCGAACGGGCCAATATCGGCGCCGGCGAATACAACACTTTCGTCTGTTCCTTGAACCCTGCGCGGGGTGGGTGCGACTGCAACTTCGAGATCTTCGAAGTGAACACGCTGCTCGGCAAGTACACGATCAATGGCAATACGATCACGCATTATTCGGTATCGCCAACGTCTCACTACTCCCAGGCGACTTTCTGCGTGAAGGGCGACAAGATCGAATTCAGTGGTCTCAACAACAGCTTCCTCTGGGATCGCCCCGGCCTTCGAACCATCGAAATGGTTCGCATGAACTGCAATGACGGCAAGCTCGGTCCCGGCGAGCTGGGCGTCGACTGCGGCCTGGGCTGCCCCAACCCCTGCCCCCAGTAGCGGCAGGACCGAGCGCCGGGCCCCACGCCGCCACAGGCGACGGCACGTCGCTCGGGTCGCCGCAAAACACCAAAAGCTTGCACGGCCGATCGCGTCTGCTAGTTTTCTAGCACATGCGCCCTTCCTCGCCCCCCATCCCCACCCCCCGTCGATCGCTGGCGGTGGTCGCGGTGACGATGGTCATCGCCTTGCTCCTCGCCCTGCCCATCAGTGCGACCGCCCGGGGGGAGGCGGTGCCGATGACTCGGGGGGAGTTGATGCGGATCATTCATGTGGCGCCGTTTCGGAAGGTGGATGCGACGCAGGCGGGGGTGGCGGCTGCGGGGGCGCCGGTGATGCCGCCGGTGGTGCAGACGTCCAGTGAGCCGGCGCCGCCGCGGGAGCCGGTGAACCGCACCGATGTGCCGCGGCTGTGGTTCAGGGGGGAGGGGCGTCGGGTGGGCAGGCGGCGACGGAGGCGGTGATCCTCACCCGAGCAGCTGCCCGGTGACGACTTTGCCGCCGCCGATGTGGCGGTCCAGCGTCTCGGCCGGCAGCCCGCTGGCGGCGCCGAGGGTCTTGCCCATCGCCGCCAGGGTCTCGGTGAAGGGGATGTCGCCGCCGCCCGGGCGGGCGCCGCCGGTCTGCGCATCGATGCCGGTCGCGTAGTAGTCCATGGCCTTGGGCTCGACGCCGCCCACCACCCCGCCGCGCAGGGCGCTGCCGATCATCACGGTGGCGTGGTGGCTGGCCCAGTGGTCGCGGCCGGCCACGCCCAGCTTCTTCAAGGTGCGGCCGAAGACGTTGTAGGCGGCGAAGGTCACCCTGTTCTCCAGTCCAGCCGTGCGCAGCGATTCCATGAGGGTGCCGATCTGCTTGATCGCCGATTCGTGCTGAGGCACCTCCGCCCGCACCAGGTCCTGGTCGGTGTGGTTGTCGCCGCCGAAGCTCAGGCGGATGGTGACCACCGGCGAGACGTTCATCTTGATCAGCGCCACCGCGGCGGTGATCTGGCCGTCGGGGCCGTTGCTGCGGATGCCGTTCAGCATGTCCAGCAGCTCGGTGCCCAGCGTGCGCGCCTGCTGCCGCGACAGCGCCAGCCGGTCCAGGTGCATGCGCTGGGCGGTGGTGCCGCGCTCCTTGAGGACGGCGTGCACCTCGTCCAGGGCGGCGTCGCGCAGCGGTTGCAACCGGGTGAGCGGCGTCTTGGGGCTGGCCAGGAGGTCGCGCAGACCGGTGGGAGCCACGTTGGGCAGGCTGCGGCCGTCGATGCTCAGCACGTCGCCGGCCCCCGCCGAGATCGGATCCACCTGCACGGTGCCGAAGCAGGGCGCGGTGTACTTGGCGATGATCGAGGGCAACATCTCTTGCCGGGCGGTCTGACCCATCAGCTTCAGGGTCTTGCTGAGGTTGGCGTGGTTGTTGGTGTAGGTGGCGTGGTGGAAGAAGACCGTTCGATCCAGCACCCAGGCCGGCAAGGTGGACCACAGCTGCGCGCCGGTGTACGTCTGCCCGGCCATGGTGATCGGCGTGGGAGCCATGCGCGGGTCGGGCGAGTGGGCGATGTCCGGGAAGTCGTAGGTCCCGGGCACGTTGCAGTTCAGCGGGTCGCCCGCCGAGCTGGTGCTGAGGATCAGGTACTGGGCCTTGTTGCGGTCGGGGCAGCTGTATTCGTCGGCCCGCACGGTCAGCGGGCCCGCCAGGAACGAGAGCGGCAGCCCGCTGGCCAGGGCGCGCAGGCCCAGACCACCGGCGCCGAACAGGGTGTTCTTCAGAAGATCGCGTCGTCCTCGAATCATCGTCGTGCTCCTTCCAATCAAAGTCCCACCGAGACCGCCGGCGGCGAGCTGCACGCCAGCACGAAGGCCGAGCGGAGGGCGTCGGCGGGGGTTTCCTTGGCCGCCACCGCCGCGTCGAAGTGCCGCCCCAGGATGGAGAGCAGCAGCGGCTCGCGCGGGTCGCCAGCGGCCACGCCCATCAAGGTGTGGACGAAGTCGGCCAGGGCGGCGTCGCGCGCGGCCACCTTCCAGGGACCGGTCATGGTCTCGACCAGCTGGCCGGCCAGCACGCCACACAGCTTCTCGGTGGCGCTGACGAAGAACAGGTTCGGGTCGTGCGGCATCACCGGGCGCACGTCGGCGCGCCCGTAGCTGGAGCCGGCCACGCCGATGGCCAGGTTGGCGGCCTGGCCGACCACGCCCCTGTTCAGGGCGCTGTCGCCGTGCAGGTTGCACAGGTCGGTGATCTGCAGGCGGTTCGACAGCCGCGCGCACAGGGCTTCGCGGCGGGCGATGCCGATCACCGGACCGTCGGTGGTGGTGGTGCGGGTGGCGGCGGCGTAGGTGACCAGCGGCGAGGAGAACAGCTCGCGCACCAGCGTGGAAAAATCGTGGTTGCTCTCGGCGAAGACGCGGGCGACCCGGGTCATCTCCGGGTCCTCGCTGCGGCAGTCGGCCGAGTTGGCCAGGTGGCACAGCTTGCCGGTCCAGGCCAGGGAGAACAGCGGGTGGCCGGCGATGGCGCGGGCCAGGGTCTCGACGCCGCGGCCGCTCACCCCGGCGCTGCCGTCGACGCTGAAGGTGCCCTGGGCAGGCAGCGGCTTCTTCGGGTTGTCGAGGTCCAGCTGCTGGAAGTAGGTCAGCGAGTAGCTCTGCCGGTAAAAGTCACGCATCGGATCGAGCACCTGGTGGCAAGCGAAGCAGGTGGTCCCCGGCTGGACGTGGGCGGTGTTGGAGGTGGTCTCCGCCACCTGCACGGTGTTGCTGCGGTCGTCGAAGCTGCGGCCCAGGGCCACGATCAGCGCCTGGTTGGTGGTCACCCGGTACTGGTTGCTGGTGTTGGTGGGCCAGTTGGCGAAAAAGGCCGGGGTGGTGAGGAACCCGATGCGCGGCATCGCCAGCACCAGCTCGCGCGTGCCGGGGTCGCGCAGATGAGGCAGATCCCAGAACAGGGTGCGGTCCTCTCCCGCGCGCGGCGGCCGGATCTCGACCATGCGCCAGGTGTTCCAGTCCTCGTCGGTGAACTGGGACGGCGCCGCGCCGGCGCCCTGACAGGCGTCGCGGCTGCCGAAGATCGCGGCGAACGCCCGCTCGACCGCCCGGGTGCCGGTCACCACCACCGGGTCCGGACAGGGCATGTATTTGGTGGGATCCGGCTGCACGAAGGTCCACTTCATGAAGTTCGGGTGCGACGGATCGACGGTCTGCTCGAAGGGGATGGGCGTGGCCACTCCGGTGGCCGGGTCGACGTTGGTGACCTGCTGGTAGCGGAAGGCCATCGGGCCGCCGAACTTGTTGACGATCCAGTAGCCGCTGGTGACCGGGTTGCCGCTGTCGTTGCGGGGGGCGGCGTCCATGTAGGCCAGCGCCACCATCAGCGGCAGGTTCATCATGAAGCGGGTGGTGGTGACGGCCTCGGTGAAGGGGCGGCGCTCGTCCACCAGAGCCATCACGGTGCGGGCGAAGCTCTCCTCCACCGCGCGCAACATCCGCTGCTGGTCCTCGCGCCGGACGTTGGCGCTGTTCAGGCGCAGCTGATCGTCCAGGTCGCCGGCGCCGATCTGGGTCTGCTGGAACGCCCGCTTGAAGAAGTCGAACATCTTGTCGCGGTACTGCGGCGTGGCCATCCAGAGGTCGATCAGCCGCCGCAGCGAATCGCGTCCGCCGGCCGCGGCCGGCAGCTCGGCGGGCGTCAGCGGCAAGCCGGTCAACAGGTCCTTCACTTTCGCCGCCGAAGCGATCGGGTCCAGCGGCTCGTAAGGGACCGGGGGTTCGGGGCCGGACGGGTCCGGAGGCGGGGGCGGCAGGTCGGCGGTCGCGCCCGGCGGGTTGACCGTTCCCATACACGCGGCGCCGGCCAGTGCGACGGCCAGCAACGCGACTCCCGAGATGTTGTACAACCTCATGTGTGCGCTCCGCCCTTGCAACCACCGCACCCGCTCCACCGCCCTGGAGGCCCCTGTCGTCACGGGGGGTGCGCGCCGGACGCCGCGGCGAGTGCCGCAACCGGTGCGCATCGGGTGGCGCCACTTCGTCCGCGCGCGATGCAGGTGCGCGGCGAACCCCTCGAGGAATAAGGATGTCGGTACCGGATGGCGACCGGCGCCGTTCCGGGCTATAGGGGTCGAAGGCATGGAGTGGGACAGCGAGGTCGAGCTGATCAGCGAGCTCCATCGCGGTCGCCGCTTCGTGGTGGCGCGCGGTCGCCGGCGCGGCGACGGCTCGCTGGTGGTGATGAAGGGCGTTCGCCCCGACTGCGCCGACGTGCCCGAGGCGGCGAGCCGGCTGCGGCGCGAATACCATCTGCTGGCGGCCCTGGCACTGCCGGGCGTCGCGCAGCCGGTCACCTTCCAGCAGGTGGGCGACTGGCCGGTGATGGTGCTCGAGGATGCCGGCCCGCGTTCGCTGGACGACTGGCTGGCGCGTCGGGCCCTGCCGCCCGAACGTTTCTTGCCGCTGGCCGGCACCCTGACCGAGACTCTGGCGCGGCTGCACGCCCGCCGCATCGTCCACCGCGAGGTCACCCCCCACAACGTCGTGATCGACGCCAGCGAACGGCCCACCATCGTCGACTTCGACGGCGCGATCAGCCTGAGCAGCGCCACCGGCGTCAGCCCGCAGCTGGAATCGGTGACCGCCTACACCGCGCCCGAGGCCACCGGCCGGATGAGCCGGCTGGTGGACGAGCGCGCCGACCTGTATTCGCTGGGAGCGGTCTTCTACGAGTTGCTGACGGGGCTGCCTCCTTTCTCGGCCGGTGATCCGGTCGAGCTGGTCCACGCCCACCTGGCCCGCTCGCCGGTGCCGCCGCGCCAGCTGAACCCGGCCGTCCCGCCGCTGCTGTCCGATCTGGTGCTCAAGCTGCTGGCCAAGATGCCGGAGGCGCGTTACCAGAGCGCCGAAGCGCTGGCTGTCGATCTGACCGAAGCCCGCGACCGCCTGGCTCGCACCGGCACGATCGACCCGTTCGAGCTGGGGCTGCTCGATCTCTCGCGGCAGCTGCCGCTGCCCGACAAGCTGTACCAGCGCACCACCCAGCTGGCGACGTTGCGGGCGGCCTGGGTGCGCGCCGCACAGGGACAGCGGAACCTGGTGGTGCTGTCCGGTCCCGCCGGGGTGGGCAAGTCGGCCCTGGCCCGCGCCTTCCGCGCCGAGGTGCTGGACCGCGAGGGCCAGTTGCTGGCCGGGAAGTTCGAGCAGAGCCCGCATAACGCCCCCTACTCGGCCCTGACCGAATCGATCCGGCAGTGGGTGCGCGATCTGCTGGCCGGCCCCGACGAGCGCCGCGACAGCTGGCGCCCACGGCTGCGCGACGCGCTGGGTGCCCACGCCGGGGTGATCAGCGAGCTGTGCCCGGAGCTCGATCAGCTGCTGGGCGATTTGCCGATCGTTCCGGCGCTGGGGCCGGGGGAGACCGAGGCCCGGCTGCGCCTGACCTTCCAGGCCCTCGTGCGCGAGCTGGCCCGCGACCAGCCGCTGACGGTGGCGCTCGACGACCTGCAGTGGGCCGACGCCGCCAGCCTGCAGCTGTTGCGTTACCTGCTGACCGAGGCGGACTTGCCGCGCCTGCTGGTCCTGGCTGCCCACCGGACCGATCCCGACCCGGTGACAACGCCCCCGCTGCTGGCGCAGGTGGAAGCGGCCGGCACCGCAGTCGAGCGAGTGGAGGTGAAGGGGCTGGACGCGGACGGTCTGACCACCATGCTGGGCGAGCTTCTGGGCTGCGAGCCCGACCGGGCCCGGCCGCTGGCGCAGCTGGTGCTGCGCAAGACCGACGGCAACCCGTTCTTCGTCCGGCAACTGTTGCGGCACCTGCACACGTCCGGGCTGCTGGTCCATCAACCCGAGAGCGCCAGCTGGAGCTGGGAGCTGCCGCGGCTGCAGACAGTCGAGGTCATGGACAACGTGGTCGATCTGCTGCTGCGCAGCCTGGACCGCCTGCCGGCCGAGGCCCGCCGGGTGCTGACCGCCGCGTCCTGCGTGGGCCGCCGCGTCCGCGTGGACGTGGTGGCCGGCGTCTGCGGCCTGAGCCCCGATGCGGCCGCGCAGGCGCTGCGCTCGGCGGCGGCCCAGGGACTGCTGACGCCGACCGCGGCCGACGACGGTCCCGGCTACGAGTTCGCCCACGATCGCGTGCTGCAGGCGGCCCACTCGCTGCTCGGGCCGTCGGAACGGCAGGAGCTGCACCGCAAGGTGGGCCGGCTGCTGCTCGACCGCTCAACCGAGCGGCAGCTGGACGACCAGATCTTCGCGGTGGCCGATCACCTGCACCTGGCGGTGGGGCTGCTGACCGCTCCCGAGGAGCGGCTGGCCCTGGCGGTGCTGGATCTGCGGGCCGGGCGAAAGGCCAAGCGCTCGTCCGCGCACGGCGCCGCCGCCGCCTACCTGGAACGCGGCCGCGCCCTGCTGCCCACCGACGCCTGGCAGCGCCACCCCGAGCTCACCTTCGCCCTTTACAAGGAAGGGGCCGAGAGTGCGTATCTCGACGACGATCCCGCGCTGGGAGGCCGGCTGCTGCAGGAGGCGCTGGCCCACACCGATTCGCCGATGCTGCAGGCCAGCCTGTACCAGGCCTGCGTGGTGGCGTGCGTGGCGCTGGGCCTGCGTGCCGAGACCCTGCGCCTGAGCCGCGAAGGGCTGCTCTGTCTGGGCGTCGAGCTGCCCAGTCGCGCCGACGACCCCCGGATCGCCGCGGAGATCGCCGCCATCGAGACCAACCTGGCCGGGCGCTCGCCGAGCGACCTGCTGGCCGCGCCGCCGATGGAAGATCCGATCGCCGAGGCGGCGCTGCGCCTGCTGAGCGTCACCATCCTGATGGCCTACACGACCGAGCCGTTCCTGGCCGCCTTCATCGTCGCCCGCCGGGTGAACATCTGCCTGAAACACGGGCAGGGCCGCCCCTCGGCGCGCGTGTTCGTGGACTACGCCGCTCTGGTCCAGCGGAGCCAGGGCGATTACCGGAGGGCCCACGCCTTCGGCCGCATGGCACTGGAGATGGCTCGCCGGCAGGGCGACGCCGAGGAGATCGCCCGCACCACCCTGGTCTTTGCCACGGTGATCAGTCCCTGGCTGGATCCGTTCCGCGAGTCGCTGGAGCTGGTCAAGGAGGGGCACCAGCAG
>JBKPRZ010000654.1:0-4852 GCA_046734815.1 Myxococcota bacterium
GGCGCAGCTCTTCCTGGGGCGCCATGGGCGCCGGCTTGTACTTGTAGGTGCCGCGCACGTCCAGCACGGTCACGTCGACCCCGCTGACCTTGAACTTCTGGGTCTTGGCCACGTCGTCGATCTTCTTGCCCTCGGGCGGCAAGAACATGCCCTTCCAGCGGGTGATGTTCGAGTCGACGTCGCCGCCGCCGCCGGCGCCGAAGTGGAAGATCACCAGCTCGGCGTCGAGGGAGTCGCCCTCGACGTGCGGGACGGTGAACGACTTGACCCGCATGGGCCGGGGAGGAGCCTCCACCCAGGCCGTGGGAACGGAGGAGGTCAGGCCGTCGAGGGTGACCGGGGTGCCCGCGGCCAGCAGGGAAAGAAGTGGCAGGACCGTGGCGAGCTTCATCATGCGCGGAGTATACCCGCAGGGCGTGAAGCCGAAACTCCCCGCCACCGTGTACGCCGTCGGGCTGACCAGCCTGCTCAACGACGCGGCCAGCGACATGATCTACCCCCTGCTGCCGCTGTTCCTGGTGGGCTCCATCGGCGCCGGGGCGGCGACCCTGGGGCTGATCGAGGGGCTGGCCGAGATGATGGCCAGCCTGCTGCGGCTGGTGGCCGGTTACGCCTCGGACCGGACCGGCCGGCGGAAGCCCTTCGTGGTGGTCGGGTACCTGGTGGCCTCGGCGTCGCGCCCCTTCCTGGCCCTGGCGGGCAACGCCGGCACGGTGCTGGCGATCCGGCTGGCCGACCGTTTCGGCAAGGGGCTGCGCTCGAGCCCGCGCGACGCGCTCATCGCCGACGTGGTGCCGCCCGAGCAGCGGGGGCGGGCCTTCGGGGTGCACGAGGCGATGGACCACGCCGGGGCGGTGGCCGGGCCGCTGATGGCGGCCGGTCTGCTGGCCCTGGGGACGACCCTGCCGGCGGTATTCCTGCTGGCAGCGATCCCGGCGGCGGTGGCCTGCCTGGTGGTGGCGTTCGTGGTGCGCGAGCCGGCCCGCCTGCCGACGCCGGCCGATCCGGCCGTGCGGCCCGCGCCGCGCGTGCTGAACCGGCCGTTCGTGGGGTACCTGGCGGCGGTGATGTTGTTCTCGCTGGGCGGCTCGGCCGACGCCTTCCTGCTGCTGCGGGCGCACGAGCTGGGGCTGTCGGTGGCGGCGACGCCGCTGCTGTGGGCGGTCCACAACGGGATCAAGGCGGCAGCCACCTCGTACGGCGGCGCGCTGGCCGATCGGATCGGCCGCCGGTGGTCGCTGGCGCTGGGGTGGGGCCTGTACGCGGTGATCTATGCCGGTTTTGCCCGCGCCGCCTCGCTGCCGCTGTTCATCGCGGTGTTCGCGGCCTACGCGTTCCACTACGCCCTGGTGGGGGGCGCGCAGAAGGCGCTGGTGGCGGACCTGGTGCCGCCCGCCGCCCGCGGCCGCGGCTTCGGCGCCTACCACGTCTGCGTGGGGATCACGTTGCTGCCGGCCAGCGCGCTGTTCGGGGTGCTGTACCAGCGCTTCGGCCCGCCGGTGGCGTTCGCGACCGGCGCGGCTCTGGCCCTGGGCGCGGTCCTGCTGCTGCCGCTGTCGCGCGTGCGCGCGGCTACGCCGCCGGCGCCGGATCCACGAAGTCGATCGGCTGGCTGAGGGCGAAGTCCACGGCGGCGTCGATCTTCGCGGGCGGCAGCCCCCGCCAGAACACGTGCCAGTCGGCCGTGCGGTAAAGGCCGTCGCACTGCTTGGCGTACCAGGGCGTGATCGGGTTGTTCGGACGCGAGCGCCAGAAGAAGGCCGGGTAGTCGCGCACCAGGATCGACCACAGGTCGGTGCCGATGCCTTCGCCCTGGGCGGCGCGCTCGACCGCGAACTTGGACAGGTACGAAGCGATGGGGCAGGTGGACAGCAGGGCCGCGCCCAGGTAGCGCTCCTCCAGGTAGATGCGCTCGAGGTGAAGGTCGAAGGCGTCGTCCCGCAGCAGCTTGCCGAAGGCCGACTCCAGCAGCGCGCGCAGGCGCGGGCGGTCGATCTTCTCGAAGCCGGTGTGCACCTCGATGCGCGAGCCCTTGCGGATCAGGGTGCCGGCGCCGCTGACCGTGAACAGCTCGCGCAGCAGGGACAGGGGGTTCACCACCGCCACGCTCATCCGCTGCGGCACCTCGTCCAGCAGCTCCTTGGCCTGCTTGAGGAGGGTGTAGTGGCGGCGCGCCAGCTGCCCCTTGGCCCCCAGCAGCCGCTCGTAGTCGACGTTCAGGTTCACGCCGGGGATGTGGGGCGCGCCCTCGCGCTCGAGGCCGGGGCTGGGCGACAGGAAGATCACCTTGCGCGTGGACAGGCCGCGGGCCAGCGCCGACAGCAGGTTGAAGCGTCCGTCGGTGGTGCCCTCCTTCGCCTCCTCCAGCGAGACGATGGGGATGGTGTTGGACTGGATGGTGCGGCTGATGAGCTCGATGTCCTTTTCGGACATGGTGGCGCCGGACTCGACGATCCGGGCGGGGACCTGGTCCTCGACCAGCCACTCGTGCACCCGGGCGGCCTGCCGGTCGGCGTCCTTGGCGTCGAACAGGCCCAGCAGCACCACCGGGTAAAGGCCGATGCCGGCCAGGATGCGCAGGTCGAAGTGGAAGGGGTCCAGCGCCGTGCGCACCATCTGGGCGTCGGCGGCGATGATGGCGAAGCTCTCCTTTTCCTGCGACCGGAACAGCTTCAGGTAAAGGTCGACGTCTGCCTTCTGCCCGACGCTCTCGAGGAAGCGCCGGATGACTTCGGGATCCATGGCCATCGGGTCGGTCTCGGGTCGGTCTCAGGACAGCAGGGCGAAGAAGGCGTCGCGGGCCGCCTCCAGCTGGGCGATCTCGACGTATTCGTCGGCGGCGTGGGCCTGGGCGATGTCGCCGGGGCCGAACACCACCGCGTCGATGCCGGCCATGCTGTAAAGGGCCGCCTCGGTCCAGAAGCCCAGGTCGATGGGCGTGCGCACCGGCGGGCCCAGCAGCGGCTCGAAGGCCGCCAGGTTGCGGGTGGCAAAGGGCGGGTTCTCGTGCACCACCGCCCAGCCCAGTGCCTCCGGCGCGGCCGCGTGCTTGGCCTCGGACTCCATCTCGCCCAGGATCGCGCGCATGTTGCTGCCGGGGGGCGGGCGCACCGATACGCACAGCTTGGCCCGCGACGGGATCACGTTGAAGGCCACCCCGCCCTCGATGCTGGCCACGTTCACGCACAGGCCGCGGAAGCCCTCGGTGCCCAGCTCGCGGTGGCGCTGCCCCAGCGCGTCCATGGCCACCGCCGCGCGGGCCAGGGTGGCCATGGGGCTGGGCAGCTCGTCGGCGCGCGAGGAGTGCCCGCCGGGCGAGGTGGCCACCGCCTCGATGGCGGCGACCCCGCGGTGGCGGTGGCCGACCTTGCAGCCGGTCGGCTCGCAGACGATGGCCTGCTCCAGGCCGCGGGCGCGCGGGCTGGCCAGGAAGCTGCGCACCACCGTGGCTCCCTTTTCCTCGTCGCCGGAGAACATGATCGCCACGTCGCGCGTCGGCTTGTTGCCGGCGCGGCACAGGGCCAGCGCCTCGAGGATGGCGGCGATGGCGCCCTTGGTGTCGGCGGTGCCCAGGCCGTACAGCCGGCGGTCGCGCTCGACCAGCCGGTGGGGGGGCGCGGTGTAGCCGGTGTTCGCCGGAACGGTGTCGATGTGGGCGTTGAGCAGCAGCTTGGGCGCCGGTCCGAACCGGGCCAGCACCCCGTGGTGGCGCCCGGCCGCGAAGGCCTCCACGTTGTCGGCGCCCAGCGCGCTCAGCTCGCGCGCCAGGTGCAGGGCGATGGGGCGCTCGTTCCCGCTGGGGTTCTGCGTGTCGAAGGCGACCAGATCGGCCAGCCGCCGGCGGAGGGCGTTCTCGGCACCCATGTACGTCGCAGGATGGGGGGTGCGCGCCCGCCGGTCAACTGAACCCGCCGCTCGCCTGCGCTAAAGTAAACCCCTGCCGCCGATGAACGACACCGCTCTCCCGACGCAGGCGGCCAGTCCGGCCCCCGCCGACGCCCACGTGGGGCGGGTGGTGGGCGAACGGTACCGGCTGCTCGACCGGATCGGCGAGGGGGGGATGGGCGCGGTCTACCGGGCCGAGCACACCCTGATGAAGAAGACGGTCGCCGTGAAGCTGCTGCACGGCGAGCTGGGGCAGATCGAGGAGATGGTCCGGCGCTTCGAGCGCGAGGCCCAGTCGGCCAGCCGCCTGTCGCACCCGAACATCATCTCGGTGACCGACTTCGGACGGGCCACCTCGGGCGAGCTGTACCTGGTGATGGAGTTCCTGCCCGGTCGCAGCCTGAGCGACGTCATCCACGAGGCGCGCTACCTGCCGGCCGAGCGGGCGCTGTCGATCACCCGCCAGATCCTGGCGGCCCTGGCCCACGCCCACGCGCACGGGGTGGTGCACCGGGACCTCAAGCCCCCCAACGTGATGCTGGTGCAGGGACCCGACGGGGGCGGCGAGGTGGTGAAGATCCTCGACTTCGGGGTGGCCAAGATGACCCGCGACCTGTCGCCGGCCGAGCACCTGACCCAGACCGCGATGGTCTTCGGCACGCCCAGCTACATGTCGCCCGAGCAGGCCACCGGGCAGGAGGCGGACGCCCGGTCGGACCTCTATTCCTGCGGGGTCATCCTTTACGAGATGTTGACCGGCCGGAAGCCGTTCGTGGCCAACGACCTGGTCAAGGTGCTGGCCATGCAGGTGACCAGCCCGCCGCCGCCGTTCGCGGTGGCCGCGCCCGAAGTGCCGCTGCCGGCGGCGCTGGAGGCGGCGGTGATGCGCGCGCTGGAGAAGGACCGCGAGCGGCGTTACCCCGACGCCGCCGCCTTCACCGACGCCCTGGCCGGGCTGGAGCTGGCC
>JBKPRZ010000655.1:0-11545 GCA_046734815.1 Myxococcota bacterium
CCGACGCCGCGGCCGACCGCCCGCTCGACGCCGCCGGGCAGTGACGACCGGCGGCCGGTGACAGCGGTCGCCGGCGCGTGCCAGACTGACGCCCGTGCCGCGGGGCGGACGATGGTCGCTGCGATCCCGGACGGCGCTGATCGCCGCTGCGATCGCGCTGGGCTGGACCGGCCAGGCTGCCGCCCTCGACCCGGCGGCACGCCTCGATCAGGTGGCCCGGCAGTCGTGGCCGCGGGTGGCCCACACCGCGGCGGTGCGCACCTTGCTGCCGTCGCGCACCGGGCATCTGTGGATCGGCACCGAGGAGGCGCTGGTCCGCTTCGACGGGCAGTCGATGACCGTCTTCGATCGCACGCGCCTGCCCGGGCTGGTGACCGGGAACATCGAGCGCCTGTTCGAGGCCTCTGACGGCAGCCTCTGGATCGCCTCGCGCGCGGCGGGGCTGTCGCGCCTGCGCGGCGCCGAGGTGGCCTCGGTCGGCCCGGCGCAGGGACTGCCCAGCCCGCTGGTGCGCTCGTTCGTCGAGATGCCCGACGGCGCGATCTGGGCCGCCACCTTCGAGGGGGTGGTCCGGTTCGCGCCCGGGTCGCTGCGGCCCGAGCCGCGCAGCGACGGTCTGCCCGACACGCGGGTCGACAGCCTCGCGCGCGACGCCGCCGGCGTGCTGTGGGCCGGCACCCGGGGTGGGCTCTTCCGCTGGGACCCCCAGCGCGCGCGCTGGCAGGGCGAGCTGGGGCCGCGCCGCGAGCCGGTGCGCGTGCACGCGCTGCTGGCCGACGGTGACGGCCTGCTGGTGGGCAGCTTCGGCGCCGGCGTCTGGGAACGGCGGGGGTCGCGCTGGCGCGCCTACACCACCGCCGACGGCTTGCCCTCGGACCGCGTGTCCGCCCTGCTGCGCGACGGGCGCGGCAACCTGTGGGCCGCCACCCGCGAAGGGGGGCTCGCCGTCCAGGTGGGCGAACGCTTTCGCCGCTTCTCGCTGGGGCTGGGCTGGTGCGACCAGAACATCGAGGCGCTGGCGGAGGACGCCGAGGGCGGGTTGTGGATCGCCACCGAGTTCTGCGGCCTGCACCGGCTGCACGACCGCGCCGTCCGGGCGCTGACCCGCGCCGACGGGTTGCCCATGGACGCGGTGCTGGGGCTGGCGGGCGCGGCCGACGGCACGGTCTGGGTGGGCACGCGCGGCGGCGGCCTGGCCCGGATCGCCGCCGGCCAGACCCTGGCCCAGCCGCTGCGCTGCCCGCCGGGTGTTCCCTGCGACAGCTGCTGGGACATCGCCCCTGCCGCCGGCGGCACCTTCTGGGCGGTCTGTGGCAGCAACGATCTCCTGCACTACGACGGCCGGACGGTCGCGCGCGCGCCGTTGCCGCCGGGCCTGGACTTCGCCCAGCTGGTGACGGTGGCCGCCGACGGCGCGGTCTGGCTGGCTCGCAACAGCACCGTGGTCCGCTGGCTGGACGATCAGTGGAAGCGCATCCAGGAGCAGGAGGGGCTGCGGGGCAAGCGGGTGCTGTACCAGGGTCCCACCGGCACCATGTGGATCGCGGCGTACGACGGGGTGGCCGCCTGGCGCGACCACCGCACCCAGATCGTCCGCTTCGGCGGCAACGTGATGGCCGAGGCCACCAGCCTGCACGAGGACGCCGACGGCGGCCTGTGGATCGGCACCAAGGGGCTGGGCCTCTATCACGTCCGGGGCGGGCACACCTCCGTCATCGGGGTGGCCGCCGGCCTGCCCAGCGGCTGGATCGTCCAGATCCTCGAGGACGACCGCGGGCGGCTGTGGATGAGCACCGCCAAGGGCATCTTCTCGGTGGCCCGCCACGACCTGGAGGAGGTGGCGGCGGGCCGGCGCGCGCGGGTGACCACCAATCTGTACGACGGCGCCGACGGCGTGCTGATGCGGGCCGACGCCTTCGGACACCCGGCGGGCTGGAAAGACCCCCGCGGCAGCCTCTGGTTCGCCAGCGCCGGTGGCATCGCGGTGCTGGATCCGCCGCCGCCGTCGCCGGCGCCGCGGGTGATGCTGGAGGAGATCCAGGTCGGCGGACGGCGCCTGTCATTGGAGGACGGGCCGGCGCCGCTGGTCGGGCGCGGGCCGGGCGACTTGCTGGCGCGCTTCGCGGCGCTCAGCTTCGCCGAGCCCGAGAGCATCAGCTTCCGCTACCGCCTGGAGGGCAAGGACGGTGACTGGATCGAGGCTGGTTCGGCCCGCACCATCGCGCACCCGCAGCTGGCGCCCGGCCCCTACCGCCTGTTGATCCAGGCCCGCGCGCGCGAGGGCCTGTGGCCGGCGGCGGGCGCCGGGGAGACCGCGGCCTTCGCGTTCGTGCTGCGCCCGCCCTTTTACCGCTCGCCCGGGTTCCTGCTGGGCGCCCTGCTGGGGCTGTCGCTGCTGCTGGCGCTGGCCCACCGGCTGCGGCTGGCCCAGCAGCGCGCCGGGCTGCAGGCGGTCATGGCCGAGCGCGCCCGCATCGCCCGCGACATCCACGACACCCTGGCCCAGGCCTTCGTTGCCACTTCGGTGCAGCTGGAGTGTCTGGATCAGGCGCTGGAAGACGGCGACCGGGAGATCATGCACCGGCATCTGGGAAACGCGCGACGGATGGTCAAGGAGAGCCTGGACGAGGCCCGGCGATCGGTCTGGGTGCTGCGCCCGCAGGTGCTGGAGCGCGGGCTGCCCGATGCCCTGCGCGCGCTGGCCGGCGGCGCCTCCGGCGAGACCGAGGTGGCGCTGGAGGTGACCGGCACCCCCCGGCCGCTGCCGCCGCTGGTGGAGACCAACCTGCTGCGCCTGGCCCAGGAGGCGGTGTCCAACGCCTACCGCCACGCCCGCGCCCGCCGCATCGATGTCTGCCTGGCCTACGACAGCGGCCGGGTGCACCTGTCGGTCAGCGACGACGGCACCGGGCTGTCGGGCGCGCCGGTCGAGCGTGGGCTGGCCGGCATGAAGGAGCGCGCCAGCGAGATCGGCGGCACGCTGTCCATCGAGAGCCGCGCCGGCGGCGGCACCCAGATACGCGCGGAGGTCCCCCGATGAAAGCAACCTCGACCAACCCGGACAGCAACCCCCGGCCGCCCATCCGGCTGATGGTGATCGACGACCACGCCATGGTCCGCGAGGGGATCGTGGCGCTGCTGCAGATGCAGAAGGAGTTCCAGGTGGTGGCCGAGGCCGGCGACGCCGACAGCGGGATCCAGCTTTACCGCCAGCACCGTCCCGACGTCGCGCTGGTGGATCTGAGGCTTCCCGGCAAGGACGGGGTGACGGTGATCCAGCGCCTGCGCGTCGAGTTCCCGACCGGGCGGTTCCTGGTGCTCACCACTTACGACAGCGAGGACAACGTCATGCGGGCCATGCAGGCGGGGGCCCACGGCTACCTGCTGAAGGGAGCCAGCCGCACCACCCTGACCGACGCCATCGTGCGTGTGCACGCGGGGCTGCGCTACATCCCGCCCGATCTGGCCGACCGGGTGATGCCCCGCCCGGCCGACGAGGCCCTGAGCGAGCGCGAGGTGGAGGTGCTCAACGCGATCGCGGGCGGGCTGAACAACAAGGAGATCGCCGAGGAGCTGGGCATCGCCGAGAGCACGGTGAAGGGCCACCTGAACCACGTGTTCGCCAAGCTGGGGGTCACCGACCGCACCAAGGCGCTGGTGGTGGCGGTCCGCCGCGGCCTCATCCGCATCGACTGATTGTCGCCGGGACCCTGAGAGGGTCGCCGCGGCGCCTCCAGTACTGGAGTTCTGTCGCACCCGAAGCCCGGGGGTGACGACGGGGATGGCCCTGGCTGGCGAGGATGGGCTCGATGAAGACGCCCTTCCGATCCGCCGGATCGGTCTTGCTGGCCGCGCTCGCCGGCTGCACGGGCTCGATCGCCGCCCCGCTGCCTCCGCCGCCCGACCCTGCACCCGCCGTCCCCGGGGACAGCCCCCTGCCCCCGCCGACCGCGGGGACCACGATGCCGCCCGGGCCAGCCGCGCCGATCGACCCGGGGCGCGTGACCCTGCGCCGGCTCAACCGCAGCGAATACAACAACACCGTCCGCGATCTGCTGGGCACGCAGCTGCATCCCGCCGACGGCTTCGCCTCCGATCCGGCGGGCTTCGGTTACGACAACAACGCCGACGTGCAGAGCCTGACGCCGCTGCAGCTGGATCAGTACCTCACCGCCGCGTCCACCCTGGCCGCCGACGCGCTGTCGGGGGGCGTGCCCGCCTTCGCCACCCGCGCCGGCCTCACCTCCTGCGATCTCGACGCCGAGCCCGACTGCGCCCGCCGCCTGATCAAGGGCTTCGCCCGCCGGGCCTTCCGGCGGCCGGTCGCCGACGACGAGGTCACGCGCCTGCTGCAGATCGGGGCCGCTGCCAGGCAGGTGGGTGACGCCCCCCTGGCCCAGCTGCAGCTGGTGCTGGGCGGGATCCTCGGCTCGCCCCACTTCCTTTTCCGGGTCGAGCGGGATCCCGATCCCACCTCGCTGGAGCCACACCCGCTGACGTCGCACGAGCTGGCCACCCGGCTGTCGTATTTCCTCTGGAGCAGCATGCCCGACGCCCCGCTGTTCGACGCCGCCGACGGGGACCGTCTGGCCAGCGACGAGCAGCTGCGGGCCCAGGCCACGCGCCTGCTGAGCGATGGCCGCGCGGTCGCGCTGATCAACAGCTTCGCCAAGCAGTGGCTGTCGCTGGGTCCGCTGGAGCAACACGAGGTGGACGCGGCCCAGTTCAGCTTCGACCGCGGCTTCATGCTGGCCGCCCGCAACGAGACCTTGCTGTTCTTCCAGGAGTTCCTGCAGCGGGATCTGCCGCCCGGGCAGCTGCTGCTGGCTCCGTTCTCCTACCTGAACGACCGCCTGGCCACCCACTACGGCGAGCCGCTGGTCGGCTCGGGCAAGTCGACCCGGGTGTTGCTGACCGGGAACCAGCGGCCCGGCCTTCTGACCCAGGCCTCGGTCCTCACCCGCACCTCCTTCCCCGCGCGCACCTCGCCCACGGTGCGCGGAGCCTGGATCTCCACCCACCTGCTCTGCTCGCCGCCGCCGCCACCGCCGGCCAACGTGCCCACCTTGCCCGAGGTCCCGGCCGGCGCCAGCGCCACCGCCCGCCAGCGGCTGGAGGCCCACCGGGCCAACCCGTCGTGCGCCTCCTGCCACCGTCTGATCGACGCCATCGGCTTCGGCCTCGAGCACTACGACCTGGTGGGCCGCTACCGCAGCAGCGATCGCGGCGCGCCCATCGACGCCAGCGGCGTGCTGGCCAGCGGCGAGTCTTTCGACGGCGCCATCGAGCTGTCCCGCCTGCTGGCCGCCGACCCGCGCGTGACCAGCTGCCTGGCGCGCAACCTGCTGACCTTCGCCCTGGGCCGCGGGCTCGAGCCCGCCGACGACGCCACCCTCGAGGGCGTGGTCCAGCGGTCCGCCGGCGGCGGGGTGCGGGCGCTGGTGCTCGAGCTGGTCAGCAGCCCGCCGTTCCGCATGCGGCGGGGCGAACGCCCCCAGCCCGAAGGAGTCCGACCATGAACCGCGGACGCAGGCTGATCCTGGGCGGCGCCGGAGTCGCGCTGGCGCTGCCCGCGCTGGAATCGCTGTCGCGGCGGAGCGCGCGGGCGCAGACCGCCCCGGCCCGCAAGCAGCGGATGATCACCGTGTTCCTGCCCAACGGGGCGCTGATGGAGGAGTGGATCCCCGCCAGCCAGGGGGACCTGCAGCTGGCCCCGCTGATGATGCCGCTGGCGGCATTCCGCAAGAAGCTGCTGGTGCTGTCGGGCCTGACCAACCTGCCCGGCAAGCCCGACAACGGCACCGGCGACCACGCCTGCGGGACGGCCGCCGCCTTCACGTCCAGCGTGCCCCAGCGGGGCGACGGGGCGCTGATCCGCAACGGCGTCTCGGTCGACCAGGCCGCCGCCGCCCGCCTCAGGCAAGACACCCGGCTGGCCTCGCTGCAGCTGGGGCTGGAGGACGGCGCCACCAGCGGCGACTGCGAGTTCGGCTTTTCCTGCGTGTACGAGAACGCCATCTCGTGGGCCAGCGATCGGCAGGCCCTGCCCAAGACCACCTCGCCGGCCACGGTGTTCGACCAGATGTTCGACGGGGTCGATCCCGCCGCCAGCGAGCAAGCCCGCGCCGCCCGCCGCGCCCGCAAGACCAGCGTGCTCGACTACGTGCGCACCGAGGCCACGGCCCTGTCGGCCAGGCTGGGGCGCAGCGACCGGCAGAAGCTGGACCAGCTGCTGACCGGCGTGCGCGATCTGGAAAAGCAGATCCAGCGCGATGCCGCCGGCCCCGCCGCCGCCTGCCAGCAGCCGGGCCGTCCCCCCGAAGAGGCGCCCGACCCCACCGCGCTGTCGCGGCTGATGAACGGGCTCATCAGCATCGCCTTCCAGTGCGACATCACCCGCGTGGTCTCGTACATGCTGGGGCACGCCTTCCCCAGCCGGGCCTACTCGTTCATCGGCGTGAACCAGAAGCACCACGACGCCTCCCACTACTTCGACGACGCCGCCAAGCAGGACTACCGCAAGATCATCCTGTGGCACATGGGCGTGCTGGCCGACCTGCTGGGGCGCCTGGAGGCCATGAGCGACGGCAACGCCGGCGGGACCGGCGGCACCGTCCTGGACAGCACCCTGCTGGTGCTGACCAGCGATTGCGGGGAGTCGCGCGGGCACGACCACACCAACCTGCCGGTGCTGCTGGGCGGTGGGGCGGGCGCGCTGAAGATGGGCCGCCACCTGGCCTACGGAGGCCAGCAGACGGTGGGGAACCTGTACCTGGCCCTGCTGCAGACCCTGGGGGTGGCGGCGACAAGCTTCGGCGCCGACGGCAAGTCCCCGCTGCCGGGGCTGACCTGAACGGCGCTCAGCCCGGGCTGTGGCAGCAGGCCTCGATGTTGTGCCCGTCGGGGTCCAGCACGAAGGCGCCGTAATAGTCCTTGTGATAGTGCGGGCGCAGCCCGGGCGCCCCGTTGTCCTTGCCGCCGGCGGCGATGGCGGCCTGGTAGAAGGCGTCCACCAGCCCGCGGTTGTCGGCGCGGAAGGCGATGTGGATGCGCGGTTGCTGCGGCGGCCCCTGGTGCAGCCAGAAGTCCGGCTTGGGCGGCACGCCCATTCCCAGCACCACCACCCCGCCGGTAAACTCCGTCGGGACCTCCATCAGGACCTTGTATCCCAGCGGCGCCAGAGCCGCTTCGTAGAACCGCCGGCTGCGCGCCGGATCCGTCATGCTGAGCCCGGTGTGATCGATCATGCCTTCCTCTTAACACGCGCGGGCAGCGCCAGCGACCAGCGGCGTCCGTCGCGCGCGAACCCCGCCGCCGCGAACACCGACGAGTGTCCCCGGTGCCTGGAGCTGATGCCGGCGGTGTCGAAGGGATACCCCTCGATCACCCGCGCGCCCCGCGCCCGCGCGTAGTCCACCGCCCCGGCCAGCAGCGCCCGGTTCACCCCGCTGCCGCGCGCGGGCCGGGCGACGAAGAAGCAGAGCACGGTCCAGGTGGGCGTGTCCTCGTCGGTCACGCGGGGCATGGTGCGCGAGCGCCTCAGCTTGACGTAGCTCTCGCGGGGCGCGATCGAGCACCAGCCGATCGGCTCGCCGTCGCGGTAGGCGAGCACCCCTATGGGTGTGTCCGCCTGGACCAGCGCCTGCATGGCCGCGCGTTTCTCCGATCCATCCATCAGGTGAGCGCTGACGAAGCGGTAGACGCCGCACCAGCAGTAGTGGGGCCCGCCGCGCGCCTCGAACAGCCGACGGAAATCCGGCCAGCTCTCCGCCGTCACCGGACGGACCACCGTGCGCGGCTGGCTCGCGCGGGCCATCGGCCGTGCTATCCCGAGGCCGTCACTTCGTGGTGATCAGATCGTCGGAGGTGGGCTGGTCGTCGACGTAGATGTCCTTGTATTCGTCGAACAGCCCCTTGTTGTGGATCTGGATGCAGAAGGGACCCTTGGATCCGGCCAGCGCCGGGTCCTTGAACGTCAGCACCTGCACCGCCTTGCAGCTGGTCTGCCCCTCGATCTCGCAGCAGGCCGCCTTGAACGAGCCCTCGGATCCCTTCACCAGCACCTCGCAGCGGTGCCACTTCTTGTCGTCGAACTTGGGGCGCGGATCGGGGCGGCTGTAAAACTCCGGGTTCTTCTTGGGGTCGCCGTCCTGGCCGGACTTGCGATAGTCCCACGAGCCGCCGTGCGGCGGCTGCAGCTGCACGCCCAGCAACCCGCGCGGAAACTTGGGCGCGGCCGGGTCGGGGGTGCGCCCCAGGAAGGTCACGGTCGGTCGATGCCCCTGCCCCTCGGTGCGCACCTGGCGCACGCTGAAGAACAGGCGATAGTCCCCCAGCTCCTCGCGCGTCCACAGGTGCGAGCCCGGCCCGGTGCTGGCGATGACACCGTCCTTGGCGACGAACGAGTCGGGCTTCTCCATCTGCCAGCCCTCCAGCGACTTGCCGTCGAACAGGGGCCGGCAGTGCGTGCATTCCGCCGGCGGCGGGATGGGGGTGGCCGGCGCGCTGACCGGCAGCGCCGGCGGATGGGCTTCCGCCGCGGCGCCATGACCGCCGCACCCGGCGAACAGCGCCGGCCACACAACCAGGGAGACGAAGGCGAGGGATCGGGTCGTGGACATGGGCCCCGTTCCTATCACGGCCGGAGCGCTCGGCGCTCACGGCGCACGTTTGAAAACGGTTCCTTCCTTCATCACGAAGCGCACGTCGGTCATCTTGCCGATGTCGCGCACGGGATCGTCCGGCACCGCGATGACGTCGGCCAGCTTGCCGGCCTCCAGGGTGCCCAGCTTGTCGTCCACGCCCAGCAGGCGCGCGTCGGCCGAGGTGGCCGAGCGCAGCGCATCCGCCGGGCGCATCCCCAGCTT
Organism: Myxococcota bacterium; assembly: GCA_046734815.1. Lineage (GTDB taxonomy): Bacteria > Myxococcota_A > Polyangia > Fen-1088 > Fen-1088 > CAVYGB01. The sequence continues at coordinate 8,868 of JBKPRZ010000655.1, forward strand.
GACCATGTAAGCCAGCTGGGCGCCCTGGGTGCCGTGCGGGCAGACCGCCGCGTCGCTGCCGAAGGCCATCTTCACCCCGGCCTTCAGCGCCTCCACGAACATCTGGTCTTGCCGCGCGTCCGCCGCCCGCGACTTGGCCACCACCTCCGCCGGCGCGCCGTTGCGTCCCATGCGCTCGGCCAGGCAGAGGGTCGGCGTGTACACCAGATAGGTGCCGTGCGCTTTCATCAGGGTCAGCGCCTCGCGATCGGCGAAGGTGCCGTGCTCGATCGAGTCGATGCCGGCGCGCACGGCGCGCTTGATCGCCTCGGCGCCGTGGGCGTGGGCCGCCGCCTTGCGCCCCAGGGCGTGGGCCTCGTCGACCAGCGCGTTCAGCTCGGCCTGGGTCAGCTGCGGCGAATCGACCTTGTCGGACAGCGACAGCACGCCGCCGGAGGCGCAGACCTTGATCACGTCGGCCCCGTGCTTGGTGTTGAAGCGCACCGCCGCGCGCATCTCGTCGGGGCCGTTGGCCACGCCGTCGGTGCTGTCGGGCTCGCGCAGCAGGCCCGGGCGGTAACCGGCGGTGTCGTCGCAGTGGCCGCCCCGGGCGCCGATCGCGTTGACCGCCACCAGCATGCGCGGGCCCGGCACGCGGCCGGCGTTGATGGCGTTGCGCAGACCGATGTCGATCAGATCGCCCGAGCCCAGGTCCCGCACGGTGGTGAAGCCTGCCTCCAGGGTGCGGCGCGCGAAGACGGTGGCCTCGACCGCGACCTGCGCGATCGGCTTCTTGAACCAGTCGAGCTCGTCCTGCTTCCAGTCCTCGGTCGACTCGCCGCTGAGGTGGGTGTGCGCGTCCATCAGGGCCGGCAGCAAGGTGGCGTTGCCCAGGTCGATCACCGTCGCGTCCGCGGGGATCGCCGCCCTGGCGCCACTGGCCAGGATCTTCTTGCTCCCCACCACCACCAGCCCCGGGCTGACCGGCGCGTCCGCCCGGCCGTCCCACATCCGGGCGGCCTTGAGGACGATGGGTCGGGGGGGCGCAGCCGGGGCCGCCGCCAGGAGCACGAGCGAGATCCAGGTGGACATCGACATGGGCGGCACCTTAACAGCCCTGCGTCACGGAACCTTCCCTATCAGGCCGTGATCCCGTCGAGGATTCGTGATTATCTCTATCCTGATGTTCCGGCCGACGCGATCGATGGGCGCGTGCGCCGCCGTTCTGCTGGTCTCGCTCCCCGCGCTGGCCGCGCCGCCCGAGACGATCGACTTCAGCCGCGACGTGTTGCCGATCCTGTCGGCCAACTGCTTCGTCTGCCACGGCCGCGACGTCAGCACCCGCAAGGCGGACCTGCGGCTGGACCTGCGCGAGCAGGCGCTGGCCCAGCGGCACGGCACCGCCCCCGTGGTGCCCGGGCAGCCGCAGGCCAGCGAGCTGCTGGCCCGGGTGACCGCGACCGACGAGAACGAGCGGATGCCCCCCGCCGACCGGGGCCGGGCGCTCACGCCGGCGGAGATCGACACCCTCCGCGGCTGGATCGCCCAGGGAGCGGAATACACCGAACACTGGGCCTTCGTGCCCCCGCGGCGCCCACCGCTGCCCGCGGTCGCCGATCCGGCCTGGTCGCGCAACCCCATCGACCGTTTCGTGCGCGCGCGCCTGGAACAGGAGGGGCTGGCGCCGGCGCCGCCGGCCAGCCGCGAGACGCTGCTCCGCCGCGCCTACCTGGACCTGGTGGGCCTGCCGCCGACGCCCGCGGAGATCCAGGCCTTCCTGGCGGATCGATCGCCGACGGCCTACGCGCGGGTGATCGATCGCCTGCTGACCTCGCCCCATCATGGAGAACGGTGGGGCCGCCACTGGCTGGACGTGGCCCGCTACGCCGATTCGGGCGGCTTCGAGACCGACCTGTTCTTCGGGCACGCCTGGCGCTACCGCGACTACGTGATCCGATCGTTCAACGCCGACAAGCCGTTCGACCGCTTCATCAAGGAGCAGATCGCCGGCGACGAGCTGTACCCCGGGTCGCAGGAGGCGCGGCTGGCCACCGGCCTTTACACCACCGGCCCGGTGCTGCAGGAGGCGGGGATGGTGGCGGGCAAGCTGGAGTACGACCAGAACACCGACTTCGTCGACACCACCGCCTCGGCCTTCCTGGGCCTGACCCTGGGCTGCGCCCGCTGCCACGACCACAAATACGACCCGGTCTCGCAGAAGGAGTACTTCGCGCTGCAGGCCATCTTCGCGGCCAGCGACCAGTTCGACTTCGCCGCCGACGGCAAGAAGATCCGCGATCGGGCCGCGCTCAAGCGCACCGACCGCGAGTTCGAGGCCGAGCAGGCCCGCCAGCGCGCGCGCCGCGAGAAAGATCCGGTCCGCCGGGCGGCTCTGCTGGCGAAGGCCGGCGAGGCCTACATCGAGGCGGATACCGAGCTGAAGAATCGGGTGGATGCCTCGCGCCGCTACGAGGTCATCACCCGGGCCGTGCGCCAGTACCAGTCCGCCGCCGCCGGCGGGGCGATCGACTTCGATCAGAACGATCCGCTGGACTCCGACGCCGAGGACGGCAACGACGTCATCGCGCTGAAGGCGGCGTTGCTGGCCCAGCGCAACGGGTTGCGCGACCGCCCGGCCGACGCCGCCCTGGTCAACGCCGGCGCGGTGGCGCTGCTGAACCCGGCGCCGCGGGGCCAGC
>JBKPRZ010000656.1:0-27186 GCA_046734815.1 Myxococcota bacterium
CCGACGAGGTGCCGGGGCTGGAGATGCAGGAGTTCCTGCTGCACCATCACGGTCTGGGCGAGCCGGTGCCCGAGCTGTTCATGCTGTCGATGGGGGTGGAGGACGACTTCATCCGCGACCGGCTGGCGGCCAGCGTGTCGCGGGCGCTCGAGGCCAGCCGGTACGACCGGGTGGGGATCGGGGTGAAGCGGCACTGGTTCCGCAAGTCGGTGGTGGTGGCGCTGCAGCGGGTGGACGTCGAGATGTTGCCGGTGCCGCGGCGGCTGTCGGCGGGCGCCTCGGCCATGCTGGCCGGGCGCCTGCGCGGGCGGCTGTCCAGCCCCCGGGTGCTGGTGGCGCCGCCGGGCGGCGAGGTGCGCGAGCTGGCGGTGCGAGCCAGCGGGGACAGCTTCCAGAGCAGCTTCCGCTGCGACGGCGGCCCCGGCCGCTACCAGGTGGAGGTGACGGGGGTGGGCAGCGCCGGCAAGACGGTGGTTGCGAACTTCCCCCTGTACTGCGAGGTGTCCCCGCCGACCTCCGGCCCGCGGATCTGCATCCGCGGCCCCGAGTGCGATGACCCGCGCCGCGCCGAGGAGCTGCTGCTGGAGGCGGTCAACCGCGACCGGGCCCGGCTGGGGCTGCGCCCGGTGGCCTGGGACGAGCCGCTGGCCCGGGTGGCGCGCGACTACAGCGCCGAGATGGCCGACCGCCAGCTGGTGGACCACCAGTCCCCGCGCAGCGGGAACGCGGCGGACCGGGTGCGCCGGTCAGGGGCGCGCGCGACGGTGGTGCTGGAGAACGTGGCCCGCGCCAACTCGGTGGCGGACGCCCAGCGGAGCTTCATGAGCAGCCCCGGCCACCGGGCCAATGTGCTGGATCGGACCGTCACCCGGCTGGGCGCGGGGGTGGTGATCCGGAAGGAACGGGGGGGCGTCCCCAGCCTGTACGTCACGCAGCTGTTCTCACGCTGAGGCGGTCGTGACAAGATGCGCGCGGTGAAAGAGGAGAGACAGCCATGATCAACGGCGCACATGTGATCATCTACAGCACCGATGCCGATGCGGATCGGGCGTTCTTCCGCGATGTCCTCGGCCTGAGCCACGTCGACGTGGGCGACGGCTGGCTGATCTTCGGGCTGCCCCCCTCCGAGGTGGCGGTGCACCCGACCGAGATGGGCGGCGGGGGCGGCTCGGGGGGCAACGGCCACGGGATGGCGGAGGACGACGAGGAGGAGCACGACGAGATGGAGGCGGAGGCCGAGGCCGAGGGCGAGAGCGAGGGCGAGGAGGACCTGGGCCTGGGCGGCGGCGAGGAGGACGAAGGCACCATGCCGGCGGACGAGGACGAGCTGGCCGAAGGGGAGGAGCTGGAGGACGAGAGCGAGCTGGAGGGGGGCGCCCCGGCGGGCGGCCGGCACGAGCTGTGGCTGATGTGCGACGACATCGAGGACTTCGTCTCGAAGGTGGGCGAGCGCGACCTGGCCTGCAGCCCGGTGCAGGACCAGGGCTGGGGGATCGTCACGCAGATGACCCTGCCCGGCGGTGGCCGTCTGGGGGTGTACCAGCCCCGCCACGCCCGCCCGCCCAGCGTCGAGACGCCAGCGGGCGGAGGCGCCCGCGCGCGCAAGCCGCCGGCGGCGAAGAAACCGGCCAGGAAGGTGGCCAAGCCGGCGGCAAAGGCAGTAGCCAAGGCGGCGGCGAAGAAGCCGGCGCCGAAGGCGAAAGGAAAGGCCGCCGCGGCCGCGAAGAAGCCGGCCAAGAAGCGGCGCTGAGCGCGCAGCCGACGCCGGGGGTCAGGTCGTGTCGGAGTCGACCCGCATGCGGTCGTTCTCCATGTGCACGCGGATGCGGCCGCCCCGGCGTTCGGCGAAGGCGTCGAAAGCGGCGTCCTCGATGGTGCGGGTCAGCACCGAGGCCAGGCCGCGGGCGCCGGTCTCGCGGTTGAGGCTCTCGCTCACGATGTGCTTGAGCACCGGCTCCTCGACCAGCAGCTCGAACCCCTCGTCCTCGAACTCGCGGATCAGCCGGTCGAGCACGTTGGTCCGCAGGATCTCCATCAGGGTGCCGGCGTCCAGGGCCTCGAAGGGCACGAACCGGGAGAAGCGCGCCAGCAGCTCGGGCAGGAAGCCGTAGGCCTGGAAGTTGGCGACCTGCTCGACCTCCTCCGAGTTGAAGCTGACCGCGATGGCGTCGGGCGAATGAACCGCCACCTGCTTGCGCCCGAAGCCGATGCGGCCGTGCGAGGCGCGCCGGCCCGCCACCTGGTGGAAGCCCGAGAAGGCGCCGGCGGCGATGAAGGCCACGTCGGCGGTCGACATCACCACGTGGTCGCCGTAGCTCGAGTGGGTCAGCTCGAGGGGGACCACCACCTCGGAGGCCTCCAGCATCTTCAGCAGCTCGCGCTGCACGCCCAGGCCGGTCACGTCCTTGGTGGTGCCGGCGCCGGCGAAGATGGCGTTGTTCTGCCCGGAGGCGATCTTGTCGAACTCGTCCAGACAGACGATGCCGATCGAGGCCAGCAGGGGGTTGTCGTCGGCCGCGTGCAGCAGCCGGGTCAGGATGGTGGAGGGGTCCTGGCCCACGTAGCCGGTCTCGGAGTAGGTGGTGATGTCGATGATCACCGTCGGCAGCCGCAGCACCTCGCGGAACATCAGCTCGACCAGGTGGGTCTTGCCGCAGCCGGTGGGGCCGATCAGCAAGGTGTTGGTCTTGGGCAGCAGCTGGTCGCGCTTGGCCCCATCGAGGTAGATGCGGCGGACCCGGCGGACGTGCCGGTAGGCCATCAGCGCCACCGCCCGGCGCGCCTCGTTCTGACCGCGATACCCCAGCTCATCCAGCCGTGTGAAGATGGACTTCGGCGACAGCACGGGCAGGTCGCGCACGAACTTGATGAAATGCTCGAGCCCGGACTTCCGGTACTTCTTGAGCGGCTCCACCGCCAGCAAGCCTAGCACGGGCGCGTGTGGAAGGTCGAAGGGGAGACGGGCTCACGCAGGGTGTGAAACGTGTCGGCGCCCCGCAGCGCGTGTCCGGTGGCAGCCCGCGCTCGGCCGCACGCAATGCTGAAACTGAGGTAAAAGAAGCGGCCTTGTCCTCCGAAAACGTCGGCGATGGAACGGTACCAGCGCGGTCTCCCGCGTGGCGGCGGATCGCGGCGGCGGCCATCAATTCGCCGCAGGCCGGCCTGGTGCTGGTGATCGGTCTTCTGTGTACGGCGCTCGCCGCGTTCGCCGGCACCCACGTCGATCGCGTGACCGGGCAGCCGATCAACAGCTTCCTCAACTCCTACACGCTGATCCAGACCGCCACCGACGCGAGCTTCTTCGCCGTGATGGCCGTGGGCGCGACCTTGGTGATCATTTCAGGCGGCATCGACCTGTCGGTGGGATCGATCTACGCGCTCGCCGGCACCAGCATGGCGCTGGTTTTGCGCGCAGCCGCACCGATGAACGGCACCGGCGCCGTGCTGCTGGGCGCGGTCATCTGTCTGGGCGTGGGGCTTGCTTGCGGTCTGCTCAACGGCCTGCTGGTGGTGGGCCTGAAGGTGCATCCCTTCGTGATCACGCTGGGGTCGATGTGGGTCCTGCGCGGGATCGCCTTCGTGGCCAGCAAGGCCGAGAGCATCCTGGTGCCCGACGCGCTCACGGCGGTGGCCAAGGCGCCGCTGGGGCTGGGCGCCTCGCTGTACCCGGTGCCGATGTTGACCATGCTCGGCGTCACGGTGGCGGGCGCGATCTACCTGTCGCGCACGGTGATGGGGCGGCACATCTTCGCCGTGGGCGGCAACGCCGAGGCCAGCCTGTTCTCGGGCCTGCGGCTCGGGCGCATCCGCGTCGGCGTCTACGCGCTGTCGGGGCTGTGCGCCGGGCTGGCCGCCTTCCTGGGCGCCAGCTTCTACGGGTCGGCGTCGTGCGGGGACGCCACCGGCTACGAGCTCTACGTCATCGCCTCGGCGGTGGTGGGCGGCGCCAGCCTCTCGGGCGGCAAGGGCAGCGCGGTCTCGGCGATGCTGGGTGCCCTGCTGATCGTCCTCATCCGGCAGGCCATCCGCACGTTGCACTTCGATCAGAACTACGAATGGATCATCATCGGCTGCGCCATCGTGCTGGCGGTGGTCATCGACCAGGCCAGCGCACGCGCCACCGCCCGCCGCCTGGCCCGGGCCGCGGCGGTCGCGCGGATGCACACGCGTTAGAGCAACGAAAGGATGACTGACATGATCACCCGGAGAGCTCTCGGACCCGTTCTGGCCACCTTGGCCCTGCTGCTGGCCGCCGGCCCCTCGTGCAAGAAGGAGTCGTCCGCGCCCTCGGCGGCGGGCGGCAACGGCCACTACAAGATCGCGCTCATCGCCAAGAGCTCGACCAACCCGGTGTTCCTGGCCGCCCGCGAGGGGGCCGAGGCCGCCGCGCGGGACCTGTCAGCCAAGCACGGCCTGTCCATCGAGGTGGCCTGGCTGACGCCGCCGCAGGAGGACGGGCAGATCCAGGCCCAGCGCATCGCCCAGGCGGTCAACGAGGGGGCCAACGCCGTCATCATCTCCTGCTCGGACGCGGGCAAGGTGACCGGCGCCATCAACGATGCCGTGGGGCGCGGGGTGGAGGTGATGACCTTCGACAGCGACGCACCCCAGTCGCGCCGCTTCGCCTTCTACGGGGTCGAGGACGTCAAGCTGGGCGAGCGGATCATGTCCGAGCTGGCGCCCTTGCTGGGCGACAAGGGCAAGGTCGCGATCCTGGCAGGCAACCAGAACGCGCCCAACCTGCGCAAGCGGGTCGACGGCATCAAGGCCGAGGCGGCCAAGCACCCGCAGATCCAGATCATCGACACCTTCTTCCACAACGAGACCCCGCAGGACGCCGCCGCCGAGGTGCTGCGCGTGCACAACGCCTACCCGGACATCAGCGGCTGGGCCATGGTGGGCGGCTGGCCGCTGTTCACCAAGACCCTGCTGACCGATCTCGACCCCAAGACCGGCAAGACGCCGGTGAAGATCGTGGCGGTGGACGCCCTGCCCGCCCAGCTGCCCTACGTCGACAAGGGCCTGGCCCCGGTGCTGCTGGCCCAGCCCATCTACAACTGGGGCAAGGTCAGCGTCGAGACGGTGATCGACAAGATCCACTTCAAGAAGCAGGTCCCCGCCTACGTCCCCATGGAGGTCGAGCGGGTCACCAAGGAGAACCTCAGCGCCTGGGCCAAGCAGCTGCGCTCCTGGAAGTTCACCGATGTCCCGTTCTGATCTGCCACCATCTACCTTGCCGACACTCCGGAGTTGCAGCGCGCCCCCCCGCGATCGTTCGCCCTCGCCCCGCGCAAGCGGGGAGAGGGAGGGCGGGGTCCCCAAGCCGGTCTGCCGGCTTGGGGTGCAGCGGTGAGGGGCCGTCGATGACCACCGCCGTCCGCTTCGAAGGCGTGACCAAACGTTTCCCCGGCGTGCTGGCCATCGAGGACGTCTCCTTCGACGTGGCCGCCTGCTCCTGCCACGCCATCTGCGGCGAGAACGGGGCTGGCAAGAGCACGCTGGGCAAGCTGCTGGCCGGCATCCACGGCGCCGACGGCGGCCGCATCCTGCTGCACGGGCAGCCGGTGACGTTCCGGGGGCCGGCCGATGCGCGGGCGGCGGGGGTGGGGATGGTGCACCAGGAGCTGGCCTTCGCCGAGAACCTGACCGTGGCCGAGAACCTGTGCCTGGGCGCCCTGCCCAGCCGCCGCGGCTGGGTGGACCGCAAGCAGATGCGGGCCCGGGCGCGCAAGATGCTGGATTCCATCGGCGCGCGCATCGACGAGGGACGGCTGGCCGGGGCGCTGACCGTGGGCGAGCAGCAGCTGTGCCAGATCGCCGGGGCGGTGGGCAGCGGCGCGCGGGTGCTGGTGTTCGACGAGCCGTCGAGCAGCCTCAGCCGCGGCGAGGCCGAGCGCCTGTTCGCGCTGATCGAGCGCCTGCGCGCGCAGGGGGTGACGATCCTGTACGTCTCGCACCGTATGCCGGAGATCTACCGGCTGTGCGACACCATCACGGTGCTGCGCGACGGCCGCCACGTGACCACCCGGTCGGCGAAGGAGCTGGACGAGACGGCGCTGGTGCAGGCGATGATCGGACGGGCGCTGGCGCCGTACACCCCGCGCTCGGTGCAGCGCGCGCCGGGGGGAATCAAGCTGGAGATCAAGGGACTGTCCAGCCCCGGGCGCTTCGCCGACATCTCGCTGACCGTGCGCGAGGGCGAGATCGTGGGGCTGGCCGGGCTGATCGGCGCGGGCCGCACCGAGCTGGTGCAGGCGCTGTTCGGGCTGGACCCGCAGGCGCGCGGCGCGGTGATGGTGGACGGGCGCCCCTCCAGCCCGCGCGATCCCGGCGAGGCGATGGCGCTGGGGCTGGGGCTGGTCCCCGAGGACCGCAAGCGCCAGGGGCTGGTGCTGGGGATGTCGGCGGGCGCCAACGCCACCTTGCCCGTGCTGGACGGCCCGCGCACCAGCCGCTTCGGGTTCGTGCGCGCCGGGGCCGAGCAGGCGCTCGCCCTCGAGCTGTTCCGCTCGCTGCGGGTGCGCGCGCCGGGCACGGGCTTCATCGCCGCCGGGCTGTCGGGTGGCAACCAGCAGAAGGTCGTGCTGGCAAAGTGGCTGGCCGCCCACAGCCGCGTGCTGCTGCTGGACGAGCCCACCCGCGGCGTCGACGTGGGCGGCAAGGCCGAGATCCACGATCTGATCGACGGCCTGGCGGTCGACGGCACCGCGGTCTTGCTGATCTCCAGCGAGCTGCCCGAGCTGCTGAAGCTGTCTCACCGGATCCTGGTCCTGCGCGAGGGCCGCCTGGTGGGCGAAGTCCCCCGCACCCAGGCAAGCGAAGAAGCCGTGATGCGCCTGATGGGAGGCGTAGCCGCCGCATGATCGCCCCCGCCACCCCCGCCGCTGCCCGAGGTGACCCATCATGAGCGCCCCTTCCCTCGACGCCGTTGACGTGGCCGTCATCGGCGGCGGGGTGGTCGGGTGCGCCGTGGCGGCGGCCCTGGCGACGCGCGGGCGGGAGGTGCTGCTGCTGGAGTCGGAGACACTGCTGGGCACGGGGGTCACCAGCCGCAACAGCGGGGTGATCCACAGCGGGCTCTACTATCCGCCCGCCTCGCTGAAGGCGGCCGCCTGCATCCGCGGCAACCGGCTGCTGTACCAGTGGGCCGAACGGACCGGCGTCTGGTACCGCAAGACCGGCAAGCTGGTGGTGGCGCAGGTGCCGGCGCAGCTTCCCGAGCTGGAGCTGCTGCACGAAAACGCCCGCGCCTCCGGAGCGCCGGGACTGCGCATGGTGACCGCGGCGGAGGCCGCGGCCCTCGAGCCGGCGCTGACCACCCTGGCGGCCATGCACTGCTCGGAGACCGGTATCATCGATCAGCACGAGCTCGTGCTGTCCCTGCGCGCGGCCGCCGAGCAGCACGGAGCGGTGGTGGTGACGGCGGCGGCCGTGCGCTCGATCGAGCGGACACCCCGCGGCTTCCTCCTGGACACCGCGCGCGGCCCCCTGCGGGCCGAGCGGGTCGTGAATGCGGCCGGCCTGGCCTCGGCCACCGTCGCGCGCATGGTCGGGCTCGACCGCTACACCATCTACCCGTGCAAGGGCGACTACTTCAACCTGCGCTCGCCAGTGGTGTACCGGCAGCTGATCTATCCGGTGAAGGACAGGACCAGCCCCGGGCTGGGCATCCACCTGACCATCGACCGCAGCGGCGGCTACCGCCTGGGACCCGACACCCAGTACGTCGATCGCGCGGACGACTTCCGCCCCGCCGAGCACAAGCTGCCCGAATTCCTCGCCGCCGCCCGCCGCCTGCTGGGCCCGCTGACCGAGGACCAGCTCAGCTACGAGGGCTGCGGCATCCGCCCCAAGCTCCGCGCCCCCCACGAACCCGCCGAGAAGGACTTCGTGCTGGAGGAACACCCCGCCGGTTTCGTGCACCTCATCGGCATCGAGTCACCGGGACTGACGGCCTCGCTGGACCTCGCCGACAGGGTCGCGGGGATCGTGGGGTAGCGGCCCGACGGCACGGCATCCACAACCGACTCGATTCCGTCCGTCGCGCATCCACAACCGACTCGATTCCGCTCCGTCGATCGATCCGCGCTCGATTTCGCGGGTGCAGGCAACGGCCAGCGGTAAAGTGCGGGGACATGCGCGTCGGCGTGATCGGGTCGGGCCTGATGGGCGGCAAGCTCGGTACCCTGTTCGCCCGGGCCGGCCACGAGGTGGTGTTCAGCTACGCCCATCAGCGAAGCAAGCTCACCCGGCTGGCCCGCGCCGCCGGACCCCGGGCCCGCGCCGGCACGCCCGGCGAGGCGGCGCAGGCGGCGGACGCCGTCCTGCTGGCGGTGCACTGGTCCCGGGTGGACGACGCCCTCGCGCAGGCGGGCGGCCTGTCGGGCAAGGTCGTGGTCAGCTGCTCGCTGCCGATGAGCGCCGACGACACGCGGCTGGTCGTCGGCCACACCGCTTCGGGGGCCGAGAAGCTGGCGAAGAAGATCCGGCGCGGCCGCGTGGTTGGCGCCTTCAACACCGTGCCCAGCGAGGTGCTGTTCGGCGTGTACGAGGCGCGCCGCAAGGCCACCCGCCCCGGCCTGGTGTATTACGGCGACCACCGCGACGCCAAGGACGTGGCGGCCCAATTGGTCCGCGACGTGGGCTTCGATCCGATCGACGCCGGCCCGCTGCGCATGGCCCGGTACGCCGAACCTTACGCGCTGCTGGTCGCGCAGCTGGCCTACGAGGGCGACGGCGGTCCCCAGCTGGCCTACCGGTTCATGCATTTTTCCCGCCGCGCTCGCCGAAGACGCTGAGCCCGCCAGGCCGCGGACCGGCGGTTCAAGCGGGGCGGGCGGACCGCCGACCTACAATGTGTGGGCAGCACGGGGCGCCGGGTCGTCTCGCGGCGGGCGGTGCCGTGGTGCGCGCTCGGCGTGGGGGCGGCGTTCGGGGCGCTGGCGCTGGCGGCCGGGGCGGCCCAGGCGGCACCGCGGATCGCGACCTTCCAGTGCCGCATCGGTGATGGTCGGGGCGTGTTTCCCTCCCGCACGGAGGAGGAGGACTCGGACGACGAGCTGATCTGCCGGGTGTCGCTGGCGGGACTGGGCGGCCGCAGCCCCGCGGACCTGGTGGCGGAGCTGCGGATCTTGCCCCCGCACGGCGCGGTCCGGGTGGTGGCCACCGCCGCGTTCGAGCCCGTCGGCGCCGCCGACCGCGCGCAGGTGCGCGAGCTGGTGGTGCCGCACGGGACCTGGTCGGACGCGGTGGACTGGCCGCCGCGGCGGGCGCGCGAATCCTCCGCCCAGGGCCGCCCCGGTTCCCGCCCGCGGCTGCGTCTGGTTCTCTGCGTCCGCGATCGCCCGGCGCCCGGCCAGACCAGCTGGCGCTTGATGGCGCGCAAGCGCCTGGACATCCCGCGCGCCGGCGGCCCCCTGCCCCGCACGCAGCTCGGGCGCCTGTTCCGCTGGATGACCGCGCGCTGAAAGAAGTCCGCTCAGCTGACCGCGGCGGGCACGGGGGTCAGCTCGCGTTCGCCGCGGGCCATCGCCACCGCCACCGCCAGGTCGCCGGTGACGTTCAGGGTGGTGCGGCACATGTCCAGCAACCGGTCGACGCCCAGGATGAGACCGAGACCCTCGGGCGGGACGCCCAGCATGCTGAGGATCATGGCGATCACCGGCAGCGACCCGGCGGGGACGCCGGCGGTGCCGATGCCGGCGAGGACGGAGACGATCATGACCGTCGCCTGCTGAGGCAAGCTGAGGTGCACCCCCGCCAGCTGGGCCAGGAACAGCACCGTCACGCCTTCGTACAGGGCGGTGCCATGCTGGTTCATGGTCGACCCGACCGTGAGCACGAAGCGGCTCATCCCGCGCGGCAGGCGCAGCTCGTCCGCCACCCGCAGGGCGGTGGGCAAGGTGGCGCTGGAGGATGCCGTCGAGAAGGCCGTCAGCATGGCCAGGCGCACGTCGCGGAAGAAACGCCAGGGGCTCATGCGGCCCACCAGCTTCACCATCAGCGAATAGACCACAACCAGGTGGATCGCGAGCCCCAGCAGCACCACCGCCACGAACGCCGCCAGCGGGCGCAGGAAACCGGTCCCCAGCCGCACGCCCATCACGAACAGCAGGGCACCCACCCCCACCGGCGCGATCCGCAACACGCCGTCGATGCAGGTCATCATCACGTCGTAAAGGCCTTGCATCCACTCGCGCATGCGCACCGCGGCCTCGGTGCGGGTGAGCGCCAGCGCCACCCCGAAGATCAGGGCGAAGACGATCACGCCGATCATGTCGCCGGCCGCCGCGGCCTTGATCGGGTTGTCGGGCACCATGTTGACGATCAGCTCGACCGCGCCGGGCCGGGTGGCGCTGGCCGCCGCCGGCGCCTGGCTGGACCGGGCCAGCGCGCGCAACGTGTCCGCCGACCCGCCCGCGCCCGGCTGCACCAGGTTGACCAGGGTCAGCCCGATCAGCACCGCGATCAGCGACACGCCCGCCGCGTAGGCCAGCGTTCGCAACCCGACCCGCCCCAGCTCGCGCAGCTCGATCCCCGCGATGCCCACCACCAGCGCCGAGAACACCAGCGGCAGCACCAGCATGAACAGCAGCCGCAGGAAGATCTGCCCCACCGGCAAGGCGACGTTCCCCGCGATCCACTCCGCCCACCGCGCCCCCGGCGCCAGAAAATGCGCCGCCAGCCCCGCGCCCGCCCCGATCAACAGACCGATCAACATCCGGCGCGGACTCATGCGCGCTACTCTAGTTCAGCGTTCGCGTAATGGGCTCAACTATCCCGTACCGGTGCCCCGTGCGTATGCGTGTCCGATGAGCAAGCGCGCGGGACGGGGACGGGGCGCATACGGGGACGGGGACGGGGGTACTGCGCGCACACGCGAACGCCGCACTGGTGTGCCGCCAGCCTGGAACGCGCTCTCGGCGTCCACTTGCGCGGGAGGCGCGTGACGGGCGCCGTCGGTCGCGGTCGGACTTTTCGCTTGCGGGGATTCGAAACCCGTGTTCCGTCGGATGACCGTGCGCGCTTGCCGGGCGCGTGAGACAAGGTCTACGTTACCCGTACGTGACTCGGCGGATGTCCCGAGAGCCGGGGGCGGTGATATCGTGATGGGTATGGATCGGCGTGTCTTAATGATAATAAGCGCCGTCTGGGGGGCCGGATGTTCTACGGATCCGGCGATTCCGGAGGGGCAGGCGGCCACCTATTTGACGCCGCCCCCGCGGCCGGACGCGGGAACTGATGTTCCCAGCACCTTCAACGCCGTCCCGCTGCCGCCTCCGCCGCCCGACCCCGAGCCGCCCCCGCCCCCACCCCCGCCTCCCCGCCCGGACGGCGGCGCCGGCGCGGTCGATGGCCCCGCCACCGATGGGCCCTCCCGACCGCCTCCCCAGCCCGACGGGCCGGTGGCGCCGATCAAGATCGACGCACCCCCGAACGTCCCCACCCCGCCCCGCCCCCCACCGGGCACCTGGTGGAAGCCGCGGCTGGGGGCCACCTGGGACTGGCAGCTCAAGTCGCCCATCACGTCGACGTACGAGGTCGAGGTCTATGACATCGATCTCTTCGACAACCCGGCCGAGGTGATCGCCGACCTGCACGCGCGTGGCCGCAAGGTGATCTGCTACGTGAACCTGGGGGCCTGGGAGGACTGGCGGCCGGACGCCGAACGGTTCCCCCGCGACCTCATCGGGGCCACCTACCGCGGGTTCCCCGACGAGTTCTGGCTGGACATCCGGGCGTCGAACTTCAGCCTGTTGCTGCCCATCATCCGCACGCGCCTCGATCTGGCCGTGAACAAGGGCTGCGACGCCATCGAGCCCGACAACATGAACGGCTACGACACCGACACGCACGAGTCGTCGGGCTTCCCGCTGACGTACATGGACCAGCTGCTGTACAACCGGCTGATCGCGGGCGAGGCGCACCGGCGCGGGCTGGCGGTGGGGCTGAAGAACGACCTGCACCAGGTGATGGACCTGCTGGGCGAGTTCGACTTCGCGGTCAACGAGCAGTGCTTCGAGTACATGGAGTGCGAGCACCTCATGCCCTTCGTCAACGCCGGCAAGCCGGTGTTCCAGACCGAATACACGCTGCCGCTGGCCTCGTTCTGCAGCCAGGCCAGGACGAATCACTTCAGCTCCATCCGCAAGACCGACGCGCTCGACGGCTTCCGCGAAGCCTGCCCCTGACCCGGCGCCGCCGAAGGTGTGGCTTGCCCGCCGGCGGCGACACCGGTTGCGACACCGGGCCGCCGGCACGAAACACTGCGGCCCGGGCTCCGACAACGCTCCCGACCCGGGGAAGTCCCCGGCGCCGGCAGCAGCGACACAGGAGCACAATGGGATCATTTTTCGACAAGCTCGGCCCGGCGCGGCCTATCGTCACCGATCCGGTGGGCGGCAATGCCCCGGCGGCGGGCAAGGCCGATCCCGGCCCGGGTCTTCCTCCACAGGGGCCCGCGGACGGCTTCGACCCTTGGCCCGGACGGGCCCCCGACCCCGCCGAGAACGCTGGCGAGCCTCCCTTCGACGACCGCCCTCGGCCCGAGCGCCCCGGCGAATCCGCCGCGGGCCGTCTGCGCAACCTCGCCGCCGAGAACGCCGCCCAGCCTTCGGTCGACGACGGCCCTCACGCCGGACGCCCGGGCCAGTCCGCCACGCAGCGTCCCCGCGACCCCGCCGAGAATGCTGGCGAGCCGCCCTTCGACGACCGCCCACGCCGGGCCTGACGGTCAGCGGTTGTCGCCGGCCGGGATCTGGTGGCGGCGCAGCAGATCGCGCAGGTGGCTGCGGTCCACCTGCACCAGGCGGGCGGCGCGCGAGATGTTCCCCTGCACCAGCCGCATGAGCGCCGACAGGTAGTTGCGCTCCCAGGCGTCGATTGCGCCCTCCTTGGCCTCGCGGAAGGGCAGCCGGAACACGTCCGGGGACACCTCCCCGGCCTCGCCGGGCTCGCCCTCGCTCGGCACCAGGCGCAAGATCGGGTCCGTGCGCGGGCAGCTCTCGAAGTCCTCCAGCGACGGCTGGGGCGGCACCATCTCTGCCGCCAGCGACGGCAGCAGCACCGCCCGCTCGACCGCGTTGCGCAGCTCGCGCACGTTGCCCGGCCAGGGGCGGGCGGCGAAGGCCTGCTGCATCCGCGCCAGCACCGGCTCGGCCACGTCGGCGCGCGTCCGCCGGCAGAAGTGCTCGATCAGCTGGGGGATGTCCTCGCGCCGCTCGCGCAGCGGCGGCACCACCAGGCAGACCGCCTCCAGCCGGTAATACAGGTCCGCGCGGAAGGCGCCGCCCGCCACCGCCCGGCGCAGGTCGCGGTTGGTGGCGGCGATGACCTGCACGTCCAGCTGCACCGGCGCCGCCGAGCCCAGCCGCCGCACGGTGCGATCCTCGATCGCCCGCAGCAGCTTGGGCTGCAGCTCCAGCGGCAGCTCGCCGATCTCGTCCAGGAACACGGTCCCACCCTGCGCCGATTCGAACGCCCCCAGGCGGCGTTCGCCCGCGCCGGTGAAGGCGCCCTTCTCGTGCCCGAACAGCTCGCTCTCGATCAACGACGGGGCCAGCGCGCCGCAGTCCACCACCACGAACGGCCCCGCGCTGCGCGGGCCCATGCGGTGGATCAGCTCGGCGATCATGCTCTTGCCGGTGCCGGTCTCGCCCTCCAGCAGCACGGTGGCCTGCGATTGCGCCAGCCGCGGCAGCACCGAGACGATGCTCTGCATGGCCGAGCTGGTCCCCAGGATGCGCGGCCCCATCAGGCGCCCGTCCGCGGTCGAACCGCCGTCGCCCACGAACAGCTGCAGCACGGTGTTGCCCAGCTGGATGGGGACCTGCGGCTGCAGGTACGCGCTCTGCACCCAGCAGCCCCCCACCTGGGTGCCGTTGAAGCTGCCCAGATCGCGCAGCAGCAGCCCGCGCGGGGTCTGCTCGACCACGCAGTGGTAGCGCGACACCGTCGGGTCGGGCAGGCACAGGTGATTGCCCGCCGCCTTGCCGATGCGGATCTCGTCCTCGTCGATCAGGCGGCGGGCGCCGCTGCCCGGGCCGGCGATCACCGCCAGCCCGTGCAGGCGCGTCTTCTCGCCCGGGTTCTGCCGATTCAGGTAGGCGCGGGTGGGGCTTTCGGCTTCGCTGTGCAAGGTTTCATCTCCCGCGAGGCGGGCGCACGCACAGACATCGGCGCCCTCCCGGAAATCCTGACCAATTTTGCGTTCGATCCCCTACTTTTCGTTCGAGATGGAATCGTTCGCGGGGGTGACATCGTCGCGCAGGCACTGGGCGATCTGCATGCGGGCGCGGAAGCGGCGCACGCGCAGGGTCTGGGGCTTGATGCCCGTCAGGGCGGTGACGTCCGAGGTGGGCATGCGGCGCACATCGCACAGCCACAGCAGCTTGCGGTCCTCTGCGGCCAGGCTGCGCATGGCCGCATCCAGCCGCTGCAACATCCTCCGCCGCTCCAGCTCGTCCAGCGGGCTGGGCGCGGCCTGCGGCGTCTGCTCGGCCATCCCGGCCCGCGACTTCCCGCTGCGCAGCTGGGTGCGCCAGCGGCGGCGCACGATGTTCTCGGTGATGCGGAACAGCCAGGGCGCCGGGTTGCGCAGCTCGGGTAGCTCGCCCAGCCGCCGGTGCACCACCAGGAACACCTCCTGGACGATGTCCTCGGCCTCGTGGGCCGAACGGGCCAGCTTCGTCGCCCAGCGGGCCACCGCCGCCCCGTAATCCCGGTACAGCCGGGCGGTGTCTATCTCGGGCTGGCTGGTCTTGCGGACGAGCTCGGTTGCCCCACATTCGCGAACAGCAACGGTCGACATGCAGCGGAGAACAGCAACCGAGGTGCCAGGGATTTTTGTGCACGGTCCCGCCCGCTGGGCCCGCGTTTCCGCGGGGGAGGCGGCGGCCGCCGCCGCCGCCGGAGGCTGCCGCCCCCAGGCCGGCGCCGCCGGCTGGAGGGTCCTCACTCCAGCTCAGCGGCGCCATCCACATCATGGTCTATACGCGAGGCCCAGACCGCCCCACATCTGCTGGTCGATGGCGCCGCCGGCCACCCAGGCGTCGCCGGGCACCGCGTTCATGTCGAAGCCGTAGCGGCGCAGGCCGCCGGTGGCGCGCAGCTCGACGTTGCGGGTGACGGCGAAGGCCGCCGACAGCTCGGCGTTGACGCCGCGGACGGTGGCGCGGGCAAAGCGTCCGGGCGCGCTCAGCGGGCCCGCGTCCAGCACGTGCAGGTAGGCCGCGCGCGCCAGCAACGACAGCCGCGGCACCACCGTCAGCCGGGTGGAGGCGCCCGCCGTCAGGATCCGGTAGCGGACGTTGGGGGCCTGGCCGCCAGGCTCGCCGGTGATGAACGTCGACGAGGCGTACCCCGCCTGCGGCGCCAGACTGAAGGGGCCCCGCCCCAGCCGGTACTCCAGCGCCAGCGAATAGCCGCGCACGTCGCTGGCCAGCCGGTTGTCGCCGGCGGTCACCGTGCTGACCCCCAGTCCGTACTCCAGCCCACCGATGAAGCCGATGGGCGCCAGCTTCTCCGAGATCAGCACCCCGGGGTGCAACGCCACCTCCATCGCGCTGCCGAAGGCGCGGCCCAGGCGGTATTCGGGCAGCCCGCTCAGATTCTGGGCGTAGGTGAACGAGCGCGTGAACACCCGGCCGTCGAGGGTCACCTCGACCAGCTCGCCGGGCACGTCGTCGCTCTCCTCGACGATGGGGGCCTCGTCGGCGGTGATCGTCATCGGAGCTTCGCTGTCCGCGGCCACCTCGGCGGCGGGCCCGTTGCCGGTGGCGCGCGCCACCAGCTGCTGCAGCCGGGGCGTGGTCTGCCGGGCCAGGGTGCGTTCGAGGCGGTCGAGCCTCCGACCCGAGACCAGGATGCGCCCCACCGGTGTGCCGGTGTCGCCCCGCCGGACCAGCAGGCGCACCTGCCAGCCGCCGCGGCGGTATTGCTTCTCGGTGTAGGCCGACACGAAGGCGCTGACGTCCAGCACCTTGCCCAGCCGGGCGTAGTCGCTGTCGGTCACCAGCCCCACCCCCTGCCGGCGGGCGACGGCCGCCACCCGCGAGTCGGTCACGATGTCGAACCGGGTCTGTAGCCCGTTCTCGACCGCCCCCTGGATCCGTTCGGCCTGGGGGCCGGCGAATCCCTTGATCACGGCCACCCGCGGGGCGGCCTCGCTGCTCCAGGCTGGCTGCGGCGCCAGCAGGAAGATCACCCCGGTCACCACGAATGCAAATGCTCTGATCATGTTCAGTTCCCCGGTGCCACACCACGAGCCACGGCTTTTTCAGCCCAATCGAACAGACAGCTCTTCTCTTCGGAGGTCAGCGGCGGCGCCGCGAACGGCATGATCTCGCCGCAGCCCTCGACCGGTCCCTTCAGCTTCTCGAGGAAGTACCCCTGGGCGGGGCCCGGCGGCGGCTCGAGGAAGTTCCGGTTGTCACAGGTCGATCGGATGCCCACCAGCCGCTTGGCCACTCCCGGCGTCACCAGGTCCAGCTCCTTGGTGGGCGTGTCGGGCCCGTGGCAGTTGCCGCACTTGACCGCCAGGATGGTCAGGGCGTCGGTGTCCGGCGGGCAGGCCGCCGCGGCCGGCTTGTCCGCTCCCCCACCCGCGTCCCCCGACGGCGGCGGTGGCGGCGGCGGCGGCGCATCCGGTCTGCTGGCCGCGTCCGGTCTGCTCGCAACGTCCCGCCTGCTGCCCGCATCCGGTGTCGGCGTCGGCCCCTGTGAGGGAGGCGGCGTCGACCCCGGGCCCGCGTCCGCGTTCGAAAATCCGTAGGCGCTCTCGGCGTAATCGAGGTGGCCCGAGCAACCGGCCGCCACCAGCGATGCCAATGCGATCAAAGCTCCGTGTTTCATCGTCCCCCTCTGGATGCGCTTGCAACAACGCAACGAATTCGCAGAAAACCAGCTCGTCGTTTGCAAAACGCCGCCAGGCTCGGCGGTCCGGGCCTGGCGGCGCTTGGCAGGTTCAGGTCAGTTGCAGGCCGCGACGACCGCGGGGTTCTCGAAGGTCTTGGCGCAGAACTGGGCGTTCGCGCGGACCTTGGTCACCAGGTCGCGGAAGATGCACACGAAGTCGTCGCGCAGCACCAGCGGCGAGGAGGGCGTGCGCGGCAGGACGTCGTTCTGGAAGTCGTTGGCGAGCACCCGCTCCTTGAAGCGAGCGAACTCCTCACCGAACTCCGCCGCCGCCCCGTGGAAGCCCACGTTCGACTCGTATTGCCCGACCAGGGCCACGAACTCCGAATATTCACCGCTGGTCCGGGTGATGCCCCCGCCCGGGATGGACTGGGCGATGGCCTTGTAGCGGATGCTGTCGCTGGTGAGCACGTCCGGACGGAGCACCCGCGGGTAGGACACCTCGATCTCGTCCAGCTCGTCGCCGTCGAAGCCAGCGATGTGGGTGTCGGTGTAGCGGCCCACCTCGTCCATCTCGCGCGGGCGCAACATGCCGCTCAGGCCGTGGCAGCCGTGGCAGGAGATGCCGTTCTCGACCTCGCCGGTGCGGCGGCGCGGGTCACGCACGATGTTGAAGGGCGCCTTCACCAGACTGTTGCCGACGGCGTTGACCAGCATGTAGCCCTGCATGCCGTTGGGCATGCTGAAGATGACCTCGCCACCGGCGTGCTCGAAGGTGTGCTCGAAGTTGCGCTGGTCGCGGTTGGCCGGGCCCAGCGGGTTGGCCAGCAGGTCGGAACGCCCCAGGTTCGAGTCGAAGTCGTAGCTGATCCAGAGGTACTGGCCCTGGTTGCCCAGGTGGCGCTCCAGCATGCGGTTGTGCAGGGCCACGCCCGACTTGCGGAAGCCGATGCGCACCAGGTTGTCCGGCTCTTCCAGACCGATGTGGTTGATGTCGTCGTTGATGTTGACGCCCAGGCGCGCCGCCAGCTGGTCGACGGTGGCGGGCAGGTCGATCAGCTGATCGTAAAGGGGCGCCTTGGTGGCGGTGGCGATGAACCAGTCACCGCGGACCACCGGAGCCTCGGTGCGCAGCTGGTCGTACAGGGCCTCGTGGGCGGCGGCGTCGGACTTGAGGCAATACGGGTAGAAGCTGGTCAGGGTGTCCCACAGCTGCTCGCTCCAGCCCAGGTCGGCCAGCTGGAAGCGGAAGATCGACTTCTGCGGGTCGATGGTGACGGCCTCCACCAGCTCACCCCGCCGCGACAGCGAGTTGAGGACGAAGCTGAACACCTGGCGCACCGACTCCATCTCCTGGTCCGACCGGCCCTGCCCCACGTAGTGGGCGAAGCTGACGTAGCGGTAGTCCGAGGAGCGGTCGCGCAGGCGCAGCTGGTCGCGGGAGATCTCGTCCAGCACGTCGTCGTCGCTGAGGATGGCGATGGGCTCGCGCTTCAGCCCCTGGATCCAGGTCTTCAGCGCTTCCACCTCGGCGCTCTTGAGGCGCTCGCCCTTGGGGGGCATGTCGCCCACCACCGCCACGCGATCGATCATGCGCGAGGCGTTGGGGTCACCGGGGACCACGATGTCGGCGTCGATCATGCGGGCCACGTCCAGCACCGAGCCCCAGCCGGCCGGGTCGGCCTGGCCGTAGGTGTGGCAGCCCGAGCAGCGCGACTGCAGGATGGCGAAGGCCTCCTGGGTCATGTCCACCGGGACCACGCCGGGGGCCGGGGTGCCGGTGCCCGGGTTCGGGTTCGTCGCCGGCGGCGGCGGCGGGTTGGTCGGCGGCGGCGTGGTCATCGGAGGAGGCGGCGGCGGGTTGGTCATCGGCGGCGGTGGCGTGGTCATCGGAGGCGGGGTCATCCCCGGCTGATTGGGGGGTGGGTACCCTCCCGGGGTCATGCCACCAGGCGTGACGATGCCGTCGCTCTGGCAGCCCGCCAGGATGCCGAGCGCGGTGGTTGCGAACAAGAACGTGCGGGTGATGGGTGCTCGCCGTTGCATGAAGGGACCTCCCCGGAGCGAGCGGCCGCGACCATCGCGAGCCCTGCCCGACCTCCGACCGTGTGTATTTGGGGGAATAGTCCCGGTGCGGGCGGGAACGTTTCAGCCGCCACGAAAAAAATGTTCGAAAACCGGAGAGCCGGGGTGGGTGCGGGTGCGTAGACTGCCCGGAGCGATGCCGCGCTTCTCCGCGAACCTGCACTTCCTGTTCGGCGAGTACCCGTTCATGGAACGCTTCGCGGCCGCGAACGATGCAGGCTTTTCTGCGGTCGAGTTCCCCGATCCTTATTCACATGACCGCGACCAGCTGGCCGCCCAGCTGCGCCAGCACGGGCTTTCATGTGTGCTGATGAACCTCCCCATGGGTCGACGTGACCAGGGCGAGATGGGCATCGCCTGCCTGCCCGATCGCACGGACGAGTTCCAGCGGGGGGTGGCGCAGGCGATCGAGGTGGGGCGCCTGCTGGGCTGCCCGCGATTCAACTGTCTGGCCGGGCGGCGGCCGGAGGGCGCCGACCCGGCCGTGCTGCGCGCGACCCTGCTGCAGAACCTGCGCCACGCCGCGCGCGCCTTCGCCGCCCATGGGCTGTCGTTGACGGTCGAGCCGATCAACACCCACGACACGCCCGGTTTTCTCCTGGACGGCTCGGCGGCGACGGTGGACCTGCTGCGCGAGCTCCACGAGCCGAACGTGCAGCTGCAGTTCGACTGCTACCACCTGCAGCGCATGGGCGAAGATCTGTTCGAGAATGTGCGCCGGCTGCTGCCGGTCATCGGGCACATCCAGATCGGCGACGTCCCCGGGCGGCACGAGCCCGGCAGCGGCACCATCGATTACCCGCGGATGTTCCAGCATCTGGACGCCATCGGGTACCGCGGCTGGGTGGGCGCCGAATACCGTCCCTCGCGGCGCACCGAGGAGACGTTGCAGTGGATGCCGCGGCCCGCGGGCTGAACCTCACAGGGGCGGGTCGTCGTCGTCCCGGCCCGGCCCGTCCGGCTCGGTGCCCCCCGCGGCGCTGTCGGCGGGCAACACGTACCACTGGCGTCCCTGTTGCTGCCGTCGCAGCAGCCCTTCTTTCTCCATGGCCTCGAGCAGCCGCGAGAACGTCGAGAAGCCATGATCGCGCTCGTCGAAGTCCGGCTGCTTGCGCACGATCGCTTCCTTGATGAAGGATGGGTTCAGCGGACCGGTGGCCCGCGACAGGAGGCTGGAGACGATGCTGCGCACCACCGCTGGCGCGCCCCGGGACCGCCTGCCTCCGGACGGGGCCGCGGGCCCCGCGGACACCGTCCGCGACCGGGTGCCGCCCTCCCCCTCCGGCCCTTCGTCCCGCGCGTCGCCGCGGCCACCGCCCGGCCCGCGCAGGTAGATGAACTCGTCGCAGGCCTTGACGAAGAAGGGGGAGGTGGCCTCCTTGACCGCGATGCCGATCACCCGCTTGTCGTTCTCGCGCAGCTTGTAGGCCAGCGGGCAGAAGTCGCTGTCGCCCGAAGCGATGACGAAGGTGTTGATGTGCTCGCGGGCGTAACACAGCTCCAGCGCGTCGATGACCAGGCGCATGTCGGCGCTGTTCTTCCCGGCCCGGGTCGAGGGGGGCACGTCCACCAGGTCGACGCCCAGCTCGTGCAGGTGTCGCTTGGCGTCCTTGAAGCGGGACCAGTCGCAGTAGGCGCGCCGGTAGATCACCTTGCCGGTCTCGAGCAGGCGGTCCAGGGCGGGCTGCAGGTTGAAGGTGGGGGCCGTGATCCCGGTGTTGGTGACCAGGTTCTCGAAGTCGATGAACAGCGCGATCCGGCGCTCGGAGGACGAGGAAGAGGAAGTCACGCGGCATCGTAGCGCGGGGCCGGGCCCGCATCCAGCCGGGGTTTGCGGCTCGACCACGGGCGGGTAATGTGCGGGGCATGTCGACGACCCGTGAGCCCCGCCTGCCGCTGACGCTCGCGCTCCTCGCCGCCGGCTGCGCGCAGCTGGTACCGGCCCGGCCCGCCACCACCTCACCACCCGGACAGCCGCAGAACGTCCCCGCCGGCCGCCCCCCCGCCGAGGTGGAGGCAATGCTGGCCGAGATCGACAGCGGCCAGGTCAAGCGGGTGGTCGACAAGCTGGTCTCCTTCGGCACCCGCCACACCTTGTCGGACACCAGCTCGCCCAGCCGGGGCATCGGCGCCGCCCGCGGCTGGATCGCCGAGGAGATGCGACGCTTCGCCGCCGACCCGGCCGCGCGCAAGGAAGACCCGCTGACCGTCACCCTGGAGACCCATCGCCAGAGCGCCGACGGCCGCCGCATCCCCCACGACGTCGACATCGTCAACGTGGTGGCCGAGCTGCCCGGGTCGATGCCCGAGGCGCGGGCCCGCCGCTATTACGTCATCGGGCACTACGACTCGCGCGCCACCGACGCCAACGACGCCACCAGCGACGCCCCCGGGGCCAACGACGACGCCTCGGGCGTGGCGGTGGTGATGGAGCTGGCCCGGGTGATGTCCCGCCACCGTTACGATGCCACCGTGATCTTCATGGCCACGGCCGCCGAGGAGCAGGGCCTGTTCGGCGCCCGCGGCCACGCCCGGGCGGCCAAGGAGGCGGGGCTGGACGTGCGCGCGGTGCTGAGCAACGACATCGTGGGCGACCCCAGCTCGCCGCGCGGGCCGGCCCAGAACCGGCAGATCCGCGTGTTCTCGGAGGGCCTGCCCGCGGCCGCCGGGGGCGAGCAGGTCAACGAGGTGCGCTCGGTGGGCGCCGAGAGCGACTCCCCCTCGCGCCAGCTGGCCCGGTCGATCGCCGAGGTGGCGGCCTGGCACGCCACCGCCGTGCGCCCGCTGCTGATCTTCCGCCGCGACCGGTTCCTGCGCGGGGGCGACCACAGCCCCTTCAACGAGCTGGGCTTCCCGGCCGTGCGCTTCACCGTGGTCGACGAGAACTACGACCGCCAGCACCAGAACGTGCGGGTGGAGAACGGCAAGCAATACGGCGACCTGCCGCAGTTCGTGGACGGCGACTACCTGGCCGGGGTGGCGCGGGTGAACGCCGCCGCCCTCGCCCACCTGGCCAACGCCCCCTCCTCGCCCGGCGACGCGCGCATCTTGACCGCGGGCCTCAGCACGCACACCGCCCTGCGCTGGTCCCGCTCGCCCGAGCCGGACGTGGCCGGCTACGAGGTGTTGTGGCGCGAGACCACCAGCCCGTTCTGGCAATACGTGCGCGACGTCGGCGCCAAGACCGACGTCTCGCTGGACCTCAACAAGGACAACTGGCTGTTCGGCGTGCGGGCCTACGACAAGCAGGGCTACCGCAGCCCGGTCGCCTTCCCGCGACCGGGCCGCTAGCCGGCATCCTCTACTCCGCCTCCTCCTTGGGGGCGCCGCGGTCGGCCAGGACGCGCTTCTGGACAATGGGCGGGACGAAGTCGTAGTGCGACGGCTCCATCACGAAGCTGCCCTGGCCGGCGGTGATGCCGCGCAGCTGGCCGCCGTACTGGGTCAGCTCGGCCAGCGGCACCTGGGCGCGCACGATGCTGGTGCCGTTGGTGGGCGCCGTGTCCACGCCCAGCACCCGGCCTCGCCGGGGCTTGAGATCCGCGGTGACATCGCCGACGAAGGACTCGGGCGTGACCACCTCGATGGTGACGATCGGCTCGAGCATCGACGGCTGCGCCTTCTCGAACGCGTCCCGGAAGGCGAACTTGCCGGCGCTGCGGAAGGCGATGTCCTTGCTGTCGACCGGGTGGGCCTTGCCGTCGTGGACCACCACGCGCACGTCCTGGACCGGAAAGCCGCCCAGGGCCCCCCGCTCCATGGCGTCGCGCACGCCCTTCTCCACCGCCGGGATGTACTGGGTGGGGATGGCCCCGCCGAACACCTCGCTGGCGAACTGGAAGCCCCCGCCCCGCGGCAGCGGCTCGACCCGCAGGAACACCTCGGCGAACTGCCCGGCGCCCCCGGTCTGCTTCTTCAGGCGGTAGTGCCCCTCGGCCTTGGCGGTGATGGTCTCGCGGTACGAGATGCTGGGCGGCTTGACGTTCAGCTCGATGTTGAACCGGCTGGCCACCCGCTCCAGCGCCACCCGCAGGTGCAGCTCACCCAGGCCGGAGATGACGGTCTCGCCGGTCTGGCCGTCGTGGCTGACCCGCAGGGTGGGATCCTCCTCGCACAGGCGGACCAGCGCGGTCGACAGCTTCATCTCGTCGTTCTTCTTCTTGGGCTCGACCGCGAACGAGATCATCGGGTGCGGGTAATGGGGCAGCACCGCCTCGTAGGCGCCCTCGGTGCCCGGGCTGTGCAGGATGTGGCCCACGTGCAGCTCGTCGATCTTGGCCACCGTGACGATGTCGCCGGCGTAGGCCACCGACTCGATCTCGGGGTGGTCGCGACCCTCCACCTTCAGCAGGTGCCCGGCCTTCAGCGGCCGCCCCTCGGTGCCGCACACGAACGGCGTCTTGGCGTCGAAGGTCCCCTGCAGCAGGCGGATGCTGGCCATCTTGCCGAGGTAAGCGTCGGTCGACACCTTGAACACCTGCCCCAGCAGCGGGGCGGCCGGGTCGCAGGGGATCTCCGCCAGCTCGCCGTCGGGGCGGCGCAGGCGGCGCGGACGCGAGGCCGGGCTGGGCGCCTCCTCGACCAGCACGTGCAGCAGGTCGTCGACCCCCACCTCGCTGCGCGAGGCGCAGAACAGGATCGGCACCAGGTGGCCGCGGTTCATCGCCTCGATGAAGCAGCTGCGCAGCTTGGGCAGATCGATGGTGGCCCCCCCCAGGTAACGCTCCAGCTCGGCGTCGTCGACCTCCACGCTGGACTCGAGGATCTCCTGGTGCACGTCCTTGACCGAGCCGAAGTCGGCCTCCCCGGCCTCGCGATCGAAGCAGTCGATCACGTCGGTGCCGCCGGCGGTGGGCAGGTTCATGCAGTGGAGCTCGGGGCCGAAGCTGGCCTTCAGGTCGTTGACCAGCGCCGACAGCCCGGCCGGGTTGAGGTCGATCTTGTTGATGACGATCATGCGCGCCAGGCCCAGCTCGCCGGCGGCGGCGTACAGGCGCCGGGTGTTGAACTCGATCCCGGTCTGGGCGTTGATCACGATGACCGCGGTCTCGACCGCCGGCAGGGCGGCCAGCGCATGGCCGATGAAGTCGGGCGCGCCGGGTGTGTCGATGACGTTCAGCTCACGCCCCTGATAGGTGGCATACAGCAAAGTCGAGCTGGTCGAGTGCCCGTGGGCGCGCGCTTCGGGTTCGAAGTCGCTGACCGTGTTGGCGTGCTCGATGTCGCCCAGGCGGGTGATCATGCCGCAGCGGTGCAACATCGCCTCGCTGAGCGTGGTCTTTCCCGAACCCGCGTGCCCCAGCAGCGCGATGTTGCGAATGTCCTGCGGACGAAAACCACTCGGTGCCTGCATCCGGCCCTCCTCGCCTAGTTGTCGCGCAAACAGTTCCGCTTCCGGCGCGACGCCGACAGGGCCGCCCAGAGACGGTTCCGCAGCGCCGATTATGCCGCGGGCCGCGAGGGAGACAAAGTCCGGAGCGTTCGGTTTTTCGTGGGCGCGCGCGCCGATCGGATTGCAACAATAGACTTGGTGTCGCGCCGTACCGTGTAGGATGGGGCCGATGGACGCCGTGGCCGTGCGGGTCGACGCCCCGGGCGGGCGGGGCAGACGTCTGGTGGCAGTCGGCCTGCTGTGCGCGCTCGCGACCTGCCAGCGCGCGCTGCCTGGACCCCCGGAACCTCAGACCGCGCGCTCGGAGCTGGTCACCGGCGGGCAGGCCCTGCTTTCACCGGGGGCCCGCTGGCGCTACCTCGACGACGGCAGCGATCCGGGCCCGCGCTGGATGACCCGCGATTTCGACGACCGGCGCTGGAAATCGGGACCAGCCCCGCTGGGCTTCGGGCTGGGCAGCGAGGCGACGGTGGTGGGCTTCGGCCCCGACCCGGCGAACAAGAACCCCACCACCTATTTTCGCACCGAGTTCCGCGTCCAGACCCTGAGCGGCGTCGACCGGGTGGTGGTGCGCCTGCAGCACGACGACGGCGCCGCCGTCTACCTCAACGGCGTCGAGATCTACCGGGAGAACCTCCCCGCCGGCCCGCTGCCGCGGACCGCGTTCAGCGTGTCGCCGCGCCCGCCCGCGGTGGTCGAACGGGTGCTCGATCCGGTCGTCCTGCGGGCCGCGCTGCGCACCGGGCGCAACGTCGTCGCTGCCGAGGTGCACCAGTCCGACCCGGCCAGCCCCGAGCTGCGGTTCGACATGGCGGTCATCGCCAACCCGGCGGTGACGGTGACCCGCGGCCCTTACCTGCAGATCGGCGCCCCCACCGAGGCCACCATCCGCTGGCGCACGGACCTGCCCGCGCGCGGGCGGGTCACCTTCGGGGCGCAGGGCGCCGGCGGGCCGATGCAGCTGGCCGACGGCGCCTCCGGGCCCACCACCGAGCACCTGGTCCGGCTCACCGGGCTGTCGCCGAACACGCGTTACGACTACACCATCGGCACCCCCGCCGGCGTGCTGGCGGGCGGCGACGGCGAACACTTCTTCGTCACCCCACCCCCGCCCGGCACGGTCAAGCCGACCCGCATCTGGGCGGTCGGCGACTCGGGCACCGCCGACCACAACGCGCA
The DNA here is from genome assembly GCA_046734815.1 of Myxococcota bacterium. GTDB lineage: Bacteria > Myxococcota_A > Polyangia > Fen-1088 > Fen-1088 > CAVYGB01. The sequence continues at coordinate 25,511 of JBKPRZ010000656.1, forward strand.
CGAGGTGTACCGCGCCTACCGCGACTACACCGGCCTGCGCCACACCGACGTCTGGCTGATGCTCGGGGACAACGCCTACCTCATCGGCACCGACGAGGACTTCCAGCGCGCGGTGTTCGACTTTTACCCCGAGATGCTGCGGCAGGTGTTCCTCTGGCCGACCATCGGCAACCACGAGACCTATTTCGGCGGCGCCGCCGACCAGGCGCCGTACCTGGACATCTTCAGCATGCCCACCCGGGGCGAGGCGGGCGGGCTGGCCTCGGGCAGCAAGCTGTACTACTCGTTCGACCACGGGAACATCCACTTCGTGGCCCTGGATTCGATGGTCTCGTCGCGCGCGCCGGGCGCGCCGATGTGGACCTGGCTGGAGGCCGACCTGGCCGCCACCGACCGGACCTGGCTGATCGCCTTCTGGCACCACCCGCCCTATTCCAAGGGCAGCCACGACTCGGACAACAGCAACGGCCTCGATCCCGAGCTGGTCGACATGCGCCAGCAGGCGCTGCCGATCCTGGAAGCGCATGGCGTGGACCTGGTGCTCAACGGCCACAGCCACAGCTACGAACGTTCGTACCTGCTGCGCGGCCACTACGGCGATTCGACGACGTTGACCCCGCAGATGAAGCTGGACAACGGGGACGGCCAGCGCGACGGCACCGGCGCCTACGCCAAGAACGCGCGCACCCGCGGCCGCAACGACGGCGCGGTCTACGTGGTGGCGGGCAGCGCCGGCCAGACCACGCCGCCGGTCGGCACCCACCCGGCCATGCTTGTCAGCCTGATCGAGCTCGGCTCGCTGGTGATCGACGTCGAGGGCGACCACCTGCGCGCGGTGTTCCTGCGCGACACCGGCGAGATCGCCGACCAGTTCGCGATCGACAAGAACGTCGCGCTCGCCACCTCCGCCCCGCAGCCGCCCACCGACCTGCAGGCCTTCGCCGGCGCCGGCGGGGGCGCGGCCCTGTTCTGGTCGCACCGAGGCACCGACGAGACCGGCTTTCGCATCGAGCGCGCCGGCCGCGACGGCGCCTTCGCCGCCATCGCCGAGCTGGGCGCCAACGCCAGCGACTACGCCGACCTCGGCGCCCCCGTCGGCGTCCCGCTGAGCTACCGCGTCCTCGCCACCAACGCCGCCGGCGCCTCGCCCCCCTCCAACGTGGCCACCCTGGGCGCCAGCGAACGGCCGCCCGTCCCGGGATCCGCCGGCCCGTCGCCGCTGGGCCCCGGCACCGCCGTGCGCACCGCCGGTGGGGGCGGGCTGCGCTGTGATGTGGCGGGCGAACCGGGCAGACGCCCGGGCGCGGGGAGTACGATGTTGTTGTTCGGGTTGACCGGCGTGGTGATCAGTCTGCGGAGGCGCGCGCGCGGCCGCTCGACACCGCGTACCGAAACGCTGCGGACCTCCCCCACCCCGCTCGACCTGCGACGAACACCCCCGGTCCCACGAAGGCGCGCTGGCGGCAACGGCTGGCTCCCGGGGCTGTGCCTGATCGTGCTGTCCGCCGCCTCACCGGCCGCGTGGGGCCACGGGACCGCGGGCGAGCGGCTGTCGGCCGCCGACGCCGAGATCGCCGCGAACCCGGGGCGCGGGCTGCCCTACCTGCGGCGGGGCGAGCTCCTGCGCCAGCTCCGCCGCCACGCGGAAGCGCTGGCCGACGTCGACCGGGCCGCGC
>JBKPRZ010000657.1:0-2945 GCA_046734815.1 Myxococcota bacterium
GTCCCCTACGGCCCGGTCGAGCCGCCGCGGCTGGGGCCCGAGCCGCCTCCGGCCGCCCACCGCCGCGCCGGGCGGATGGCCCACCGGCGCGAGGCGGCCGCCGACCGCCGCAAGCTGCTGGACGAAGGCTGGCAGCTGTACCGGGCCCAGCGATTCGACGATGCCGGGGCGGCCTTCTTGCGCCTGACCCAGAAGCCGGGTACGCCGGCCAGCGCCTACCTGGGCCTCGGCCGGGTCTCGTTCCAGAAGCACGAATACGGGGAGGCCGCCGCCCGCGCCCGACAGGCCATCAAGGGTGGCGACGGGGTCGAGGCGCGCGTCCTGCTGGGAGACGCCTACTACAAGCTGCAACAGCTGCGCGAGGCCGAGAAGGCCTACCGGGAGGCCCTGCAGATCGACCCCAAGAACGAGGTCGCGCAGCGCATGCTGAAGCTGGTCGAGCGCCAGCTGCAGTAACTGCCGCCGGTCGATCGGGCAACGATCTCGGTCGCGGGCCGGCGGCCGGCCGGGAAACCAGAAAAATTCGCGGGTTTGCCGGCAGATGTGCGCCCGGCTAGCCCCCTCCGTCGCGGTGAGATAGTGTACGAATCCGGCTCGAACTCTCGCTGCTGATGACGGGGCGCTTCCCGCGACAATTCGGTAAGTACGTGCTCCTCAAGCCACTGGCCAAGGGGGGTATGGGAGAGATCTACCTCGCGGCTGGCGGGGACGTGGGCGGCTTCGAGAAGCTGTGCGTGATCAAGAAGGTGATCACCGAGAAGGCCGACCGGACCAAGTCCAACCGGTTCCTCGACGAGGCCAAGGTGGTGCTGCGGCTGGCGCACTCGGCGCTGGTCAACACCTTCGACGCCGGTGAGGTGGTGGGCGAGTTCTACATCGCCATGGAGCTGGTCGAGGGCAAGGACCTGCGCGAGGTCTGGAACCGCTGCGTGCGCACCCGCCAGCGCATCCCCCTGGACGTGGCGCTGCACGTGGTCCGGGAGGTCGCGCGCGCCCTCAGCTACGTGCACAACTACGGCGAGCTGAAGCTGGTCCACCGGGACGTGGCTCCGCCCAACATGTTGCTCTCGTACGTCGGCGACGTGAAGCTGACCGACTTCGGTCTGGCCCGCAGCGTGCTGAAGCAGGAGCACACCGCCCCCGGCGTGGTGTTCGGCCGCGCCGCTTACCTGGCGCCCGAGCAGGCCCGGGGCGAGATGGCCGATGCGCGCACGGACGTGTACACGCTGGGCATCGTGCTGTGGGAGCTGCTGACCGGACAGCAATACCTGCAGCTGGGCGGGCTGGATCCGGCCGCGGCGCTGGCCCTGGTCCGCCACCCGCGGGTGGTGCCGCCCTCCACCCGCGCCCCCTGGATCACCCCCGCGCTCGACCAGGTCACGATGATGGCGCTGGCGCCCGACCGGGAGCGCCGCTTCCGCTCGGCCGAGGAGCTGCGCCAGGCGCTGACCACCGTCATCGCCGAGATCGCGCCCACCGCCGACTCGTCGCGGGTGGCGGAGTTCATGCGCAGCATCTACGCGGAGACCATGACCGAGGAGCGGGCCGAGCGTGAGCGCTTCCTCAAGGAGGTGATCCCCGAGTTCCGCGCCAGCATGGGGCGCCCCCGGCCCACGCCTCCGCAGAGCCTGATCGAGAACCGGGCGGCCCTGGGGCTGGATGCCCCCGGCGAGCCGCCTGCCGGCCGCGCGCCGCCCGCCCGCGACGAGGAGCCGCCCACCGCGGGACCCGAGCCGCTGTCCGACGACGAGGCCCAGGCGCGCGCGGAGCGGGACGCCGAGGACAAGACGCCCGACCCCGGCGCCGCGCCGGTCGAGCGGGCGATGACCGACAGCGCCTCGATGCCGGTGTTCGCCCGGCGCTACCGGCTGTCGGCGCCGCTGCTCGAGAACGCGGTGGAATCGCTGTACGCAGCCACCGACCTTCGTACGCGCGCGGGCGTGACCCTGTACGTGTTGCGCTCGCTGCCGGAGGGGGTGGCGGTCCCGGCCTGGCAGGAGGCGGCGCGGGTGGTGGCGGGCGTGCAGCACCCGCACGTCGCCTCCATCCTGGACGCCGGCGCGACCGAGGAGGGCCGGCCCTTCATCGCCTACGAGGTGCTGGCCGGCCACGACCTGGGGTCGTTGCTGGCGCGCGAGCCGCGCTTGCCCGCGGCGGCCGCCCTGCGGGTGGCGCTGCAGATCACCCGGGCGCTGGGCGCGGTCCACGCCGTGGGTGTCTGCCACGGCTGGTTGCGTCCGGGCACCGTCTTCGTGCCGGCCGCCGGGCACACGGTCAAGGTCTTCGGGTTCTCCAGCGTCCGGCTGTACGGGCCCGGCGACCGGCCCGATGGCATCGGCACGCGCTTCCCGCCAGGGGTGGTCGAATACCTGGCGCCCGAGCAGCTGCGCGGGTCGGCGCCGGATGTGCGCGGGGACATCTATGGTGTGGGCGCGGTGCTGTACGAGCTGCTGACGGGCACGCCCGCCCACACCGGCACGCGCGAGGTGCTCGAACGCAAGAAGAAGGGGCCGCCCCAGTCGCCGCGCCTGTTCCGCCCTGATCTGGCCCCCGAGCTGGAGCAGCTGCTGTTCAAGCTGCTGGATCCCGATCCGCAGCGGCGGCCGGCCAGCGCCGAGGAACTGGAGGACATCCTGGTCACCCTGGCCCGCACCTTGGGCGCCCAGGAGAGCGAAGGCCCCGCCCAGAACGATGACCAGCGACGGCGGGTCCGTCGCGAGGCTGCCTTCCGCGTGCTGGGCGAGCTGATGGGTCCGGAGCCGTCGGCCGCCGCCGCGCCGGCCACCCCGGTCCGTCTGGCCCCGCCCCCACCGATCCCGGCGGTGGCGACGCTGCAGCCCAGCCGTGCCGAGTCTGTCGGGAATCTCGCCCTCCGCGCGCGCAGCCAGCCGCCGCCGCCGCCTCTGGAGGCGCTGGCCCTTCCGCGGCTGGCCGCGGCCCGCGCG
>JBKPRZ010000658.1:0-3341 GCA_046734815.1 Myxococcota bacterium
GCGCACCGCCGGTGCGCTGGTGGCCGGGGCCTTCTTCTTGCGCTCGGGCGACCACACCGCCGAGACGCGCTCGACGCCCTTCTTCATGAACGCGCGCGCGGCGGCGGCGAACCGCTGCTGCTTGTCCTGCGAGATCAGCCGCGTGACGATCAGCGCCGCGATCCCCACCATGGCGAAGACCAGCATGGTGTCGCGAAGCCAGTGCGGCCGGTTCCGCGGAGCCAGCGGCGAGGTGGGCGCAGTGGGCGGCGGCTTGCCCGCATCCGAGATCCGGCGCGGCGCGGGCGTGCCCGGCGCCACCGCGGTCTGCCCGAACCCGGACACCGCCGCCGCCGTCTCCAGCGACAGCACCTCCCCGCTGGACAGCCAGCGCTGGCTGAGCGCGTCCGCGGCGGCGATACCGGGCCGGCGCGAGACCGGCAGGGCCCCGTCGCGCCCCTGCAGCTCGCTCAGCCAGCGCTTGAGGGCGCTCTGTCCGGGTGACCCCATCTCGCCGCGCAGCACCGCCTCCACCGCCAGCATCATCTCCTCGGCGCTGCGGTAGCGGTCGGCCGGCCGGGCCTGCATGGCCTTCTTGATGATGCCGGCCACTGCCGGCGACAGGTCGGGGCTCAGCTTCTCGGGCGGATCGAACTCCGCCCGCTGTACCTTCAGCAGCGCCTCGAAGTCCGTGGCCGCGGCGAAGGGCCGGCGGTTGGTGGCCATCAGGTACAGCAGCGTGCCCACCGCGAACACGTCCGAGCTGGCGTCGATGGGCTGGCCCAGCGCCTGCTCGGGCGACATGTACTCGAGCTTGCCCTTGATGATCCCGGTCTGGGTCCGCTCGCGCTTGCCCAGCGCCTTGGCGATGCCGAAGTCGGCCACCTTCACCTCGCCCTGCTCGCTGACCAGCACGTTCTGCGGGCTGACGTCGCGGTGGACGATGCCCATCGGCTTGCCGTTGCCGTCCTTGCGGCCGTGGGCGTAGGCCAGCGCGCGGCAGATCTCGGCCACCAGGTACAGGCCCATCCCCAGCGGCAGGGTCAGCCCCGCCGCCTGCGCGCGCTGCCGGATGGTGGCCAGGTCCCAGCCGTCGACCAGCTCGAGGACCAGGAAATAAAATCCGCCCGCCTGCCCCAGGTCCAGCACCGGGACGATGTTGCTGTGGTTGAGGGTCATGGCGATGTGGGCCTCGTCCACCAGCATGTTGCGGAAGTGCGGATCGGCCGAGAAGGCCGGCAGGATGCGCTTGACGATCACCGAGCGCGAAAAGCCCTCCGCCCCCGACTGCCTGGCCAGGAAGATCTCGGCCATGCCCCCGTCGGCGATCTTCTTGACCACGGCATACCGCCCCGGGGTGCCCATGCGCCGCCAATGAAATTCATCGGATAACGCAGGCCCCCCCTTGAGCGAGGGGGTGAGGGACCAGGCGGGCGGCTACAGCGACCGACGCCTGCTGATGTTGACGCCACGGATGGCGTCATCGCCATCGGAGCTGGCATCGATGCGCAGGGTGGGACCGGGCGACATGCGCGGCGCCTGCCACTCGACCGGCGCGCGGGCGCGCCGCAGGGCCGGACCCAGCCGGCGCCAGAAGTGCCGCGCCACCTCACCGGGCAGGCGGCTGGCCTGGGCGGTGACGCTCCAGCGGCCCACCACCGACCCGTTGTGTCCCGACCACACCAGGAAGGTGGCGCGCTGCCGCGGCCCCCGTCGCTCCAGCTCGCCCACCACGAACGCGGTGATCCCGGCTTCGCGGGCCCAGGTGTAGTACTGGCCGGTGCCGCTGGCCTTCGGGATCTCGGTGACCACGTGGTAGCGCCGCGCGCGCACCACCCTGGCCACCTCCCGGCGGACCCGTGCGCCGGTGTGCCCGTCCAGCGGCTGCACCGAGACCATGGGCGCAGGGGCAGCCCGGGTCGCCGACGGTGCCAGGGCCAGGGTCAGCCCGATCAGCAGGGAGAATCCCAAACCGGCGCGCCTGGCACTGTGGTGGGTCTGGCGTCGGCTCACCTGCGGCATCGTGCCCCAAGATGGGTCCGCCAGCCAGACCACAATCACGAAATCGCGTTGACGTTTCTTGACTGTTTCTGTTCCGTGGCGGGCCGCGGTCGTCAGTCCGGCGCGGAGGTCTGCACGGCCTCGAGCAGCTCGGCCACCCGCCGCGACAGCTCGTCGGGTAGAAACGGTTTCTCGACGTAGCGGGTTCCCACCGAGCGCAGGAACTCGGCCGCCTCCGGCGTGAACGCCCCGCCAGAGAGGAAGACCATCCGCGCCGCCACCGCTGGCAGACTGCGCTGCAGCCGCGACGCCATCTCCATGCCGGTCATCTCCGGCATCATCAGATCGCACAGGATGAGGTCGAACCGCTCGCCGCCCTCGATGCGCGCGAGTGCCTCGGCCGCGGTCTCGACCGACACCACGTCGTGTTCGCGCTCCAGCGAGCGAGCGATCGCCCGGCGGACCAGGGGCTCGTCGTCGATGATCAGGATGCGCGCGCGGGGGCCCGCCGGAGGCTGCGGCGCGGCCGTGGGCAGCACGGCGGCGGGGCGGCCAGGGGCCGGCGGCAACAGAACGCGGAACGTGCTCCCGCGTCCCGGCGCGCTCTGCACCGAGATGTCGCCGCCCAGCGATTGCACGATGCCGTGGCAGACCGACAGCCCCAGCCCCGAGCCCAGGCCCGGCGGTTTGGTGGTGAAGAACGGATCGAAGATGCGGCTGACGTTTTCGGGTGTGATGCCTGCGCCGCTGTCGCGCACCTCCACCACCGCGTGACCGCGCGGCCCGGTGTAGGCGGTCAGGCGCACCTCGTTCTCGGCGGCCCGGCCGGGATTGATCGCGTGGGCGGCGTTGACCAGCAGGTTGACGAACAGCTGCCCCAGCCGCCCCCCGGGGCCCTCGACCCGTGGCAAGGTCCCGATCTCCGCGATCACCCGGGCGCGGTGGCGAAACTCGTGCGCCGTGCTCTGCAGCGCCCGACGCAGGGCCCGGGCCAGATCGGCCGGCGGGTCGCGCTCGTCGGGCGGCTGGGTGAAGCTGCGCAGATCGGCGACGATCCGCCGCACGCGGTCGGCGGCGCTCGATGTGTCCTCCAGGATGTCGCGCAAGGTGGCCACCTCCATCCCCAGCACCGGTTCGCTCCCGCTGCGCAGCCGCTGATCCTCATCGAGCGACTGGGCGATCAGGGCCAGGTTGGCCATGATCACCGCCAGCGGGTTGTTCACCTCGTGGGCCACGCCCGCGGCCATGGTGCCCAGCGCCGCCAGGCGATCGGCGAACTCGAAGCGGCGCTGCAGCGCCCGCTTGTCGCTGACGTCGCGGAATACCAGCACCGCCCCCAGCACCTTCACGTCGTCCAGGAT
>JBKPRZ010000659.1:0-16859 GCA_046734815.1 Myxococcota bacterium
GGACTTCGTCGACCGGGGCATCCGCCGGGACGCGATCGTCAGCCTGACCGCCCTGACCACCATCACTGCGGGTGGGTGAGCGGCGACAGCAGGCGCCGCTGGTGCTCCCGCCGCGCGATCACGTCGTTCAGATGTTTCCTCCGCGGAGGCCAGGCGCCGCCGCTCCCGCGCGTCCGCGCCGAGTTGCAGGCGTTCGACCAGCGCCAGCTGGTTCGATTCGGCGGACAGCCCGACCATCAGCGACAGCCGCAGGGGCCACCCCTGGAGACTGCGCGGCGAAAGCACCCAGCAGCTCCACCGCCGTCACGGCCATGTCCCGTTCGCCCAGCGCGGCGGCCGCCAGCCCGCAAGACCGGACGGAGGTGATCGCGCGCAGCGAACGGCTCACCGGCCAGAGATCCTCCCACACCGGAAGATCCGGCGCGGCGGGAGTTTCTTTCTCCGACCGCCGAGCATGGTCCATCTCGGTCAGGAGGGCCTCACATCGCGTTCGCCAGCCGGCGAGCTCCGGCGTCGCCTCATTGGGCGCGGCCAGGGATGCCAGCCGGCTGGTCTCCTGGGCGCTCAGCTGGTGCGAGGCGGCCGCCTCGGCCAGGTGCCGCGCCAGCTGCGGGCCGTGGCTCAGCGAGCTGCGCACCCTCGCGAGCGCTTCGGCGCCGAACACACGCGTGAAATGGTCCTCCGCCCGCCCCAGCCGGCGCGTGGCCGCGTACCGGAGGTCCAGCGCCAGCGCGCCGGCGACGAGGAAGGGGACACCGATCGCGAGCAACACGCGAAAACGTCGAGAGACCCTGATCCTTTGAGGGGATGTGTGGCCATTCATGGGCCCCTGGCAATGCAGCCGCCATGCCCACCGCGATCGGCGCAAGATCCGGCGGCGCCGCTTCCGCGATCAGCCGTCGTGGCGCGCGACTGACACGGCTGCCACGACGGAGGCTGCCGCTCTGTCAATCACCGCTTCACCGCACGGACGGCGGTCCGTCACGGGAGCTCACTCGATGACCGGCGGCCGGGCGGTGTTCACCGTGCCCAGGGCCGCGCCGGCGGGATAGGCGTAGGAGACGAAGGTGGTGCCGCGCACCAGGCTGTTGCCCCAGCCCCACACCCTCACCGAGAACGGCGCCGGGCTGCTGATCTGCTGCCGCCCGTTGGCGCAGCCGTCGATCAGCGGGCGGAAGCGCTCGGTGACCAGCTGCACCCGGGCGAACTGGTAGTCGCCCAGCGCGTTCCAGCCGGTCAGCGGCTCGCGCGCGCAGGCCAGCTTGACGTCGGCGAAGCGGCCGTCGGCCCCGGGCCGGCGCACCACCACCAGGTTGGTCTCGGGGTAGGTCGGATCGGTGAGGAAGGTGTAAGCCCCCAGGTACTGATCGGTCGGCACCACGTTGACCCATTCGGGATCGCCCGCGCCGCGTTCGCTCGCCTCCTGCGCCCCGTTCATGAAGTCGGCGCCGGTCATGAACCCCGCCACATAGAAGGGATGGGCGGCGTCCTGACTGCGCACCACGAACGGATCGGCCGTCCAGAAGATCGCCGACTGGCCGGCCGCCAGCGTGGTCGGGGCGGCGGCGGGGTACTTCGCGAACGGGGTGGGCGCGGGCTGGTAGCTGAGGACGGTCCCGTCGACGGCGCCCACCAGCTGCCAGGGGACCGCCTCCTCCTGACCGCGTGCGCAGCTGCGGTAGCGGACCGCCGCGTATTCGTGGCCCCAGGCGGAGAACGCCGGGATCTGCTGGTGGCCGCTGTCGCAGGCCTGGGTGGAGGCGTCCATGTCGAAGCAGGCGGTGCCGCCGATCAGCGCCACCGGCTTGCTTGAGGAGACGAAGGTCCCGGCCAGGCCGGACGCTGTCGCGGGCGTCAGACCACCGGCCTGCACCAGCTGCAGGAAATCCCCGGCCGCCAGCTGCACGCGCGCGACCTGACCGGCGCCGGTCGCTGCCAGGCCGCCCGGTCCACCCACCAGCGCGGTCGACGGCCGCACGGCGATTTCGGTGCCGTCCTGGCCGGCGACCACCAGCAGGTAGGTGGGGGCGTTCGCGCCGTCGCTGGCGCCCCGGCTGCCATACGGCGGGGTGGCGGCGACATGGTCCTTGCCCCACGTCTCCTCCGGCAGCAGCAAGCTGGCCGAGGTCAGCGCGGAGTCAGCCCCACCGTAGGGGTTGATGTCGTAGGCGATGACCGGGCGATCGCTGGTGAGGTGAAAGGCCTTGCCGGTGGCAGAGGCCCAGGTGGGCAACACCGCGGTACCGCCGCGGCCGGTCTCTGCCGACTCGGCCAGCGCGGGCTCCACGCCGAACGGGCAATAGGTCCGCTTCGACCCCTCCGGCAGAGATGGCGGTCCGATGATCGGCACCGGCAACGGCATCGGTGGGGCCGGCGGCGCCGGGGTGCTGGCCGGTTGCCCCGACAGAAACAGCACCGCGACCTCTCCGGGCGCCAGGCCGGCGGCCTCGTCGTAGCGATCGTAGGTCAAGGCGCCCCCCGCGCCGCGCGGCACCCGAGCCACCCGCGCCAGCGGCAGCGACGTCCCCGCACGCGCCAGCTGCAAGCGCGCGGGGCGGGTGCCCGGATTGACCACGAACATCGCGTAACAGGTGTTCGGGTAAATCGGGGGCTGGGCGGCGTAGAAGCTGCAACCGGCGTTTCCCGGTTGTGGGCTGGCCGCGTTGCACGCGAGCTCGGGCGGCGCCGCAGCCGGCGTCGGTCCGTCGGTGCTGGGGGGGACAGCGGCGTCCGGCAGGGCGAAGGGTGGAACCGCGGGATCGCGCCCGGCGCCGGAGGGGGCCCCTTCCCCCGCGTGTCCATTGCCGGTGACGCGCAACGGGGAGCAGGCCAGTACCAGTGGGGTCATCAGGAGCGCCACGCGCGCGAACATTCCGCGCATCTCAGCCACCTCGCACCCGACCCCCTTTTCCGCCGCGAAACCGGCGGCGGCGGATCCCGCGGCCGGGGCGGCCCTGTCGCTGGTGGCCCGGTCCAATCGCACTGATTCGTTCGCGTTCAGGACGATCGTCTTCCGCGCCCATGACCCTGGCGGCGGGCCCGACCCAGTCTGGGAAGGATTCCCAAACGCCGACGGGCTCAAGCCGGGAGGCTGTCATGCCGACATTGCTGGCCATGCGGGCCATGCTTCTCTCGATCGTGGTGCTCATGGGCTGCGCGCAGCAACTGCCGGCCCAGCGCCCGGCCACCGCCGCGGTGGCCCGGGCCGGTCAGGCTCCCTCCGCAGCCGCTCCGACCTCCCGCCAGCGCACGACGGTGTGCTCCTACACCATCCCCGGTCAGCCCGAGTTCGGGATGACCTGCAAAGAGCGCTGACCCGAACGCGGGCCGCGGTCCGCGCCAATCCCGTGCTAAGCCGTCCCTCATGGCGGGGACGACGAATGTCATGGAGCGCGCCGCGCAGATGTTCCCCAAGCTGACGCCGGCGCAGGTCGATCGAATCTCGAGCATCGGGCAGCGCAAGGAGATGCGCGCCGGGGAGGTGCTGTTCGACGTCGGGGATCAGAACACGCGCTTTTACGTCGTGCTCTCGGGCGGCATCGAGATCGTGCGCCCGATAGGCGACCGCGACGAGCCGGTCATCGAGCACCACCCGGGCGAGTTCACCGGCGAGATCAACATGCTCTCGGCCCGCCGCAGCCTGGTCCAGGCGCGGGCCGCGCGCGACGGGGCGGTGATCGCCGTCGACCGCGAAGACCTGCGCACCCTGGTCCAGCGCGACTCGGAGCTGAGCGAGATCCTGATGCGCGCGTTCATCCTCCGGCGGGTGGCCCTGATGAACCAGGAGGCCAACGACATGGTGCTGGTCGGGTCGCGGCACTCGGGCAACACCCAGCGCATCCGGGAATTCCTCAGCCGCAACGGTCAGCCGTTCACCTATCAGGACGTCGAGACCGATCCCTCGGTGCAGGTGCTGCTGGATCGCTTCCACGTCGGCGTCGACGAGGTGCCGGTGATCGTCTGCCGCGGCGGGCACGTGCTGAAGAACCCCACCATCGAGCGGCTGGCCTCGAAGATCGGCCTCAACACCGATCTCGATGCCAGCGAGGTGCGCGACGTGGTGATCGTCGGGGCCGGCCCAGCCGGGCTGGCGGCGGCGGTGTACGGCGCCTCGGAGGGGCTGGACGTGCTGGTGCTCGAGGCCACCGCGCCCGGCGGCCAGGCCGGCACCAGCTCGCGGATCGAGAACTACCTCGGCTTTCCCACCGGCATCTCCGGCCAGGCGCTATCGGGGCGCGCGCTCACCCAGGCCGAGAAGTTCGGGGCCGAGGTGGCCATCGGCCGCACGGTGACCCGCCTGGACTGCGACAGCCGGCCCTACCGGTTGTTCCTCGGCGACGGTCAGGTGGTGCGCACGCGGACCATCATCATCGCCACCGGGGCCCGCTACCGGAAGCTCGACCTGCCGTCCTTCGAGCGCTTCGAGAACGCGGGCATCTACTATTGCGCCACCTACCTCGAGAGCCAGCTGTGCAAGGGCGAGGAGATCGCGGTGGTGGGGGGGGCCAACTCGGCCGGGCAGGCGGCCGTGTTCCTGGCCGGCGTGGCCAGCCGCGTGCACATGCTGGTGCGGGGGCCCGGCCTGTCCGACAGCATGTCGCGCTACCTGATCCAGCGCATCGAGAGCACGCCGAACATCGAGCTGCGCACGCGCACACAGGTGGACGCGCTGGAGGGGGACCGAGGCCTTCAGCGGATCGGCTGGCGGCAGGTCGAGACCGGCGCGCGCGAGACGCGCGACCTGCGCAACCTCTTCTTGATGACCGGCGCCGACCCCAACACCGACTGGCTGGCCGGCTGCCTGCGCCTGGACAGCAAGAAGTTCGTGAAGACGGGCGCGGATCTGCTGCCCGAAGACCTGGCCGCCGCCCACTGGAGCCCGCTGCGCCGCCCCGATCTGATGGAGACCAGCATCCCGGGCGTGTTCTGCGTCGGTGACGCCCGCTCGACCAGCGTCAAGCGCGTCGCCTCCGCGGTCGGCGAGGGCTCGATCTGCATCCAGCTGGTGCACAGAGCCCTGTCCGAGCTGTGATCCGCCCGGCGGGCCCCGGGAAAATTGTCGGGTTGCCAGGCATGAAAGTGACGGGCTCGAGGCACTAACAGAGAAACCGCCCCCACGTCCCGGCCCCGCGGGAGCCACGCCCATGAGTCACGACGGTCCTGCCGGAGCCTTTCCTGGCTGCCTGAAGCTTGCGCCCATTGTGCTGTCGCTGGTCGTCAGCGGCTGTCTGCCCACCAGGCTCGATGAGGGGGCGGCCAGAGGCGGTGGCGGAACGGGCGGGACGCCGGCGGGAGCCGGGGGCGTGGGCGGCGCCGGCATGGTGGCGGGCCCCAGCGCCCAGTTCGTCGGCATCTACAACGACATCCTCGCCGTCAAGTGCGCGCCCTGCCACGTCACCAACATGCCCCGGTCGGGCATGCTGGATCTGGGCGACGCGACCACCGCCTTCACCAGCCTGGTCACCGGCACGACGATGTGCCCGGCGGCCACCGAGAAGCGCCGGGTGGTGCCGGGCAACGCCGACGAGAGTTACTTTCTCAAGAAGCTCCTCGGCGTGCAGCCGATGGCCATGGGTTGTGGCCAGCGCATGCCACGCACCCCGATGCGCTCGATGGCGCCCGCCTGTGTGGACGAGCCCGGCGCCGGTGCCGCGGGACCGATGGATGATGCCCTGCCGGATGGCGGCGCTCGCGACGCCGGTCCTGATGCCGGCGCGGGCGATGCCCCGGTCGCCGACGCATCTGCCGCCGACGCCGCCCCGCAGCCGGCCCCGCGGACCTGCCTGACGGCGGCGGACATCGACCGCATCCGCGCCTGGATCCAGGCTGGCGCCCGGTAAGCCACCCATGCCCCTGTCCATCCTGATCGCGGCGGCTCTGCTGGCGGCCGCTGCGCCCGACCAGCCCGCGCCCGTCGAGCCGATCCGCATCCATGCCGACCGGGTGCTCGACGGCAACGGCAAGGTCCTGCGCGACGTCACCATCGTGGTGCGCGGGTCGAAGATCGAGTCCATCGAGCGGGGTGGATCGGCGGCGCCGACGTACGAGCTGGGCCGGCTGACGGTCATGCCCGGGATGATCGATGTCCACGCGCATCTGAGCTGGCACTTCGACAAGGACGGCCGTTACACCGATCGGCCGGGCACGCCGGCGCAGGAGATCCTCTACAGCGCCGAGAACGCCTACCTGACCCTGTCGGCCGGCTTCACGACCGTGCAGAGCCCGGGGTCGGCCAGCGACGTCGAGCTGCGTGAGGCGATCTCCCGGGGCGTGTTGCCCGGGCCGCGGCTGCTGACCTCGATCCGGCAGCTGAACGAGAAAAGCGGCACCCCGCCAGAGCTGCGCGAGAAGGTGCGGAAGCTGAAGACCGACGGCGCCGACGTGGTGAAGATCTTCGCCTCGAAGAGCATCCGGGATGGCGGGGGCCAAACGATGACGGACGAGCAGCTGGGCGCGGTATGCGGCGAGGCCCGGGCCCAGGGGTTACGGACGATGGTCCACGCCCACAGCCCGGTGGCGATCAAGGCGGCGGTGCGGGCCGGCTGCGATCAGATCGAGCACGGGATCCTGGTGGACGACGAGGCGCTGAAGCTGATGGCCGCGCGGGGCACCTATTTCGATCCCAACGTCGGTGTAGTCCTGCAGAACTACCTGCGCAACAAGGCGCGTTTTCTGGGCACCGGCAACTACAACGAGGAGGGCTTTGCCCAGATGCAGAAGGGCATCGCCCTCAACGCCGCCATGATCAAACGCGCCGTCGCCACCCCCAACCTGAAGCTGGTGCTGGGCACCGACGCAGTGGCGGGCGCACACGGGCACAACGCCGACGAGCTGGTCGAGCGGGTCGAGCAGGGCCATCAGAAAACGATGGACGCGATCGTTTCGGCCACCTCGCTGGCGGCGAAGTCGCTGCGCCTCGATGGGGACATCGGGTCAGTGGCGCCGGGCAAGGAGGCGGACATCATCGCCCTGGAGGGCGACCCCCTGGCCGACATCACCGCGGTCAGGCGGGTCGTGTTCGTCATGAAAGGCGGGAAGGTGTACCGCCAGATCCCGGTCCCTCAGCGGGGCGGGTACACCCGCTCACCGCCCAGGTAGGTGCGCTCGACCCGCAAGCCGAGGAGCTGCTTTCCCGACAGCTTGCGGATGTCGTCGGACAGCACCAGGAAGTCAGCCAGCTTGCCCGGCTCGATCGAGCCCTTGTTCCCCTCTTCCCACTCGGCGTAGGCCGCCTCCTGGGTGTAGCCGCGCAGAGCCTGGTCCAGGGTCAGCCGCTGCTCGGGGAACCAGCCGCCCGCCGGAGAGCCGTCGGGGCTCTGGCGGGTGACGGCGGCGTAGATGCCGTGGAAGGGGTCCAGCGTCTCGCCGGGGAAATCCGAGCTGAGCGGCAGGTGCGCGCCCGTGTCCAGGATCGAGCGCCAGGCGTAGGCGCCCTTGATGCGGGTCGGGCCCACCCGCTTCTCCGCCCAGGCCATGTCCGAGGTGGCGTGGGTCGGTTGCATGGAGGCGATCACGCCCAGCCTGGCGAAACGTCCGATGTCCGCGGGCGCCAGCACCTGGGCGTGCTCGATCCGCAGCCGCGCGTCCCTGGCGCCCGTCTCGCGCAGGGCGCGTTCGTAGGCGTCCAGCACCTGGCGGTTGGCGGCGTCCCCGATGGCGTGGGTGGCCACCTGGAAGCCGCGGGCCAGCGCCCGGCGGGTCAGGTCGTGGACCGCCTCGCCGGACAGGGTGACCACGCCCCGGCTGGCGGGCTGGTCGCTATAGGGTTCCAGCAGGGCTGCCCCGCGCGACCCCAGCGCCCCGTCGGCGAACAGCTTCACGCTGCGGACGGTGAGCCGGTGCCGCGGATCGATCTCGGGCCCGCGCGCCAGCCACCCGTCGACCAGCGGCCGGTCCGCTCCGTCGAGCATCACGAAGATCCGCAGCGGCAGCTGCCCGGCGGCGTGGAGCTCACGAAAGGCGGCCAGCATGGGCCCCGAGACCCGGGCCTCATGCACCGAGGTCAGCCCGTGGCGCACGCATTCGGCCGCCGCCGCCTGGACCGCGCGCCGGGTCTGCTCGGCGGTCAGCGGCGGGATGTGGCGGGTCACCAGCTCCTGCGCGCTGTTGGTGAGGATGCCGGTGGCCTGGCCCGAGCGCGGATCGCGGAGGATCTGGCCCTTGTCCGGGTTGGGGGTCGTGCGGGTCACGCCGGCGAGAGCCAGCGCCTTGCGGTTGGCCCAGCCGGCGAAACCGTGCAGCCCGACCAGGAACACGGGGTGGTCCGGGGTGGCGCGGCTGAGGGCGGCGTTGTCGGGATAGTGGGAGGCCCATTTGCCTTCGTCCCAGCCCCAGCCGAGGATCCATCCGCCCGGCGGCGTCCTGGCCGCGGCCTGCCGGACCCGCTCGACGATGGCGCTCTCGCCGGGGATGTCCTGCAGGTTCAGCTTCAACAGGCTCTCACCCAGCGACTGCAGGTGCGTGTGCGCATCGATGATGCCCGGGATGACGGTGGCGCCTTGCAGATCGATCACCTGGCCCGCCCCGGGGTAACGGCGGCGGGCCTCGGCGGTGCTGCCCACCCAGGCGATGCGCTCGCCGGCCACGGCAAACGCCTCCGCCGACGGCTGCCGCGGGTTCACCGTGACCACCCGGGCATTCAGCACCAGCAGGTCCGCTGCCGGCGCCTGGGCCTGGGCGGCGGCGGTTCCGGATCGGACCATCAGCACGGCGAGCAGGGCGACGATGAATCTCATGGCATCTCCCCGGGGCGCGGAGCCTCCCCGCTTCTACCGCGAATCTCGGGCGGTCAGATCGTCGACTATCCGTAGTCGGCGACCAGATATCGATCCCACCATCCCGCCTGCGGCTCGATCTGTTCGACGACATCAATCCAGATGCCGGCCGGATCGAGGAGGCCGAAGCGACGCTGGCCGAACGGTTCGTCTCGGAGAGACAGGCTGACTGGAGCACCCTCGCTGACGAACCGCTGGTATTCGACCCGCGCGTCCGCCACCTGGAACTCGAGGCACATCCCCTTGCCGCTGAACGGATCCGGCCCCGGCGGCGCCGATGGATGATCGGGTGTCATGAAGGCGATCGTGGCAGCACCACCATCCCGCCCCAGCAACACGAACCACCGCGCCTCGAACAGGACCTGCAAGCCGAACCATCGGGGGTAGAAGTCCCGGCAGTCCGTCATCTTCGGCGTCACGACAATCGGATAGAAGCTCTGCAACTGCATCGGCATCGTCGAAGCTACCACCTTCGCCTGCTCTGATGTTCTACTGGCTGGCGCGGGTCCGTTTCTCCCGGCGCTATCGCCCCGCGGAGCTTTGACGGCGCCGCCGAAACGCGCGGGTTAACTTCCTGTGACGAGGGTCGGGCACCCACCGGCCGGCGCGCAGGTCGGGTAGCATGCGGGCCATGACGGCGGCAGGACGCCGGATGACTCTGCTGGTGCTGGCCGGTGCGGGTGCGGCCGGCATGCTGATCTTCCGTCTGCTCGATCAGCGGCAGGTTTCCACCTCGGTCGGGACCGACACGGCGGAGCCGGAGCGGGCGATGGCCTTGCCGGCGAAACCCTCGCACGCGCATCGACCGCCGGCCGTGCACGCGGCCGTCGTGGGTGATCCCCTGGCCGCCCTGCCCGAGGGGCTGGTCCAGGACCTGCGCATGTTCAACGACGCCCAGATCCGCGCGGAGATCGAATCGATCGGGCTCTCGTTTCCGCAGGTCGTCCTCATGGAGGCGACATGCCCGGCGCTCCCTTGCCAGGTCGATGTGGCCACCGACGACGTCGCGGCGCTGAACCGGTTCGTCGAGGCGGTCAGCAACCGCTTCCAGCACTACCTGCGCACCGACTTCCGGCGCGAGCAGGACGGCCCGGTTCATGCGATGTTCGCCATCGGATTGCCACACCAGACGCCGCTGGCCCACTACGACCCGGTCGGTTCTCCGTGACCGCTCCACCACGGGTCCACGGCGGCTGTGTCGCTCTCGCGGCGGTCCTGGCGCTCGCGCCCGCTTGCCATCGGTCCCCCGACCGGGCGGCGGCGCTGGCGGGCCTGGTGCGCACGGTGGTGCTGCCCAGCTACGCAGCCCTGCACGCGCGCGCGCGCGAACTGACCGCGGCCACGCGCGCGCTGGAGACCGGCGACGATCCACCGGCGCGCGCGGCGGCGAAGGAGGCCTGGCGGCAGGCGCTGCTGGCGCTGGAACGGACGTATGCCTTCCGCCGCGGCCCCATCCAGGACAGTCAGCTGCACCTGCACGCGGCCTACTGGCCAGTGCGGCCCGCGTCCATCGAGGCGCTGGCGGCCGCGCCGGCGCTGGCCGAGGCGGTGGAGCAGGCGGGAGCCGCCGCCCGCGGTCTGTACGCGATGGAGTATCTGCTGTTCGCCGCGCCTCCCGATCCGCGGCGGCGGGCGCTGCTGCGGGTGCTGGCCGCAGACTTCGAGGAGAGCGTCCAGGAGGTGGAGGCGGCGGCCCGGGCCCGGGACTGGGTGGCCGCCTTCACGGGCCGCCCCCAGGACGCTCTGGCGCAGGTGAGCACGGATCTGGTCGAGACCGCCGAGACAATCGTCAGCGGGCGGGTGGAGCTCGCGCGCACCGCCGCCCAGCAGCCGACCCGCCAGCGCGGCCACCTCGGCGGCGTGTCGCTGGCGGCGACCCGCGCGCTGCTCGAGGGCGTGCAGATGCACTACCGGGGCGGCGCCGCGGGAGCGGGGCTGTCGCCACTGGTGCAGGCCACCGCCCCGGACATCGATCGCGCCATCGGCCGGGCGCTGGCCCAGGCGGAGGTGGCGCTGGGCGCGATGGACGCCCCGCTGGAGGTGGTGGCGCGGACCCAGCCGCAGCGGCTGGCCGACGCCGGCGCCGCCTGCCGCACGCTGGAGGTGGCGCTGAAGACCGGGCTGGTCAGCGCGCTTGGGATCGCTCTTCACTTCGTGTCGGTGGACGGCGACTGATCGGACCCGCCCGCCGGAGGATCTCCTGGCGGCGCGCGGCCCACAGGTCGGGCCGCCGGGTGGTCCGGGCCAGCCGGTCTGTCCGCTGCAGCGCCGGCGCCCACCGGCGCAGCTTCAGCTCCAGCTCCAGCGCGGGGAGATCCAGGCTCACCACCGGTCCCAGCCGGGCGATGCCCTGGTCCAGCACCGCCAGGGCCGCCTTCATCCCGCGCGGCCCGGTGGCCGCCAGCGCGGTGGCCAGATCCCGGTAATGGTCGGGCTCGGGCACCCCCACCACCGCTAGCAGGCGCCGCCGCACCGCCGCCGCCTCGGCCGGCTTGCCCAGCTCCCACAGCGCCCGACCCTGCAGGCCCAGCGCCGCCACATTGTCGGGCTCCTTCTCCAGCACCCGACGGGCCCGCTCCAGCGCCGCCGCCGGCTGCTTCATCCGCTGCAGGATCTCCGCCGCGGCGATGTTCGCCGGCACCACCCCGCCCGGCAACGACGCCGCCAGATCCAGGTCCGCCAGCGCCGACTCGCGGTCACCCGCCTCCCGGTGCAGCTGCGCGCGCAGCAGGAGCGGGGCGGGATTGTCCGGCTGCTTGGCGATCTGAGCGGCCAGCACGGCGAGCTTCTCCTCGTCGCCCGCGCCTGCCGCCATTGCCAGCAGCAGCACGGATGCGATCGCGTTTGCCCAGCCCACGATGGCTCCACGTTACCCCGGAACGAGCGCCCATCGGAGACAAGCCGGTGACGGGGACGCATCGGCGGCCGGACCCACGTCACGCCCACTTTGCCAAAGCTTGGCCGGGCACCGTCGGCGCCGTCGCTACGATGGCCGCGGCCCACACGAAGGAGACCCTCGCATGCACCAGCTACGCCCTCTCCGTTCGATCCTGTTCGCCGTCGCCACCGTCGCCACCATCGCCACCTCGGTGCCTGCACGGGCGCAGACCGTGACCCGTGGACCCTACCTCCAGCGCGGATCGTCCAGCCAGGTGACCTTCCGCTGGCGCACATCCACCGCCACCAACAGCCGGGTCAGCTACGGCACCACCCAGGGCACCCTCACCAGCTTCGTCGACAACACCACCTCGACCACCGAACACGAGATCCGGGTGACCGGGCTTGCCGCCGACACCAAGTACTTCTACGCGGTCGGCACCACGACAACGATCCTCGCCGGCAATGACGCCAACCACTTCGTCGTCACCGCTCCCAGCACGGGCACCGTCAAGGCCACCCGGGTGTGGGTGCTGGGCGATCCCGGAACCCAGTCCACCGCGCAGACCCAGGTGCGCGACGCCTATTACACCTTCACCGGCACCACCCACACGAATCTGTGGCTCCTGCTGGGTGACAACGCCTATTCCAGCGGCACCGACACGGAATACCAGGGCGCCGTCTTCGACATGTACAGCGCGATGTTGCGCAAGTCGGTGCTGTTCCCCGCGCGCGGCAACCACGATGCCGACAACACCGTCTACACCAACATCTTCACCAACCCCACCGCCGCCGAGGCCGGCGGCGTCGCCTCGGGCACCGAGGCGTATTACTCCTTCAACTACAGCAATATCCACTTCATCGCGCTGGACTCGTTCGGCTCGTCGCGCTCGGCCACCGGAGCGATGGCCACCTGGCTGCAGAACGATCTGGCCGCCAACAGCCAGACCTGGACCATCGCCTTTTGGCACCACCCGCCGTACTCCAAGGGCTCGCACAACTCCGACACCGAGACGGAGCTCGTGGAGATGCGCCAGAACTTCAACCCCATCCTCGAGGCCAGCGGCGTCGACCTGGTGCTGGGCGGACACAGCCATGCCTACGAGCGCTCGTTCTTCATCGACGGCCACTACGGCACCTCCTCCACCTTCAACCCCGCCACCCACATCAAGCAGACCGGCGACGGACGCATCGACGGCAACGGGGCCTACACCAAGTCGTCCACCGCCCCCCTGCCCCACGCGGGCGCGGTCTACAACGTCGCGGGCAGCTCCGGCCAGACCAGCGGCGGGACGCTGAACCATCCCGCCATGTTCATCTCGCTGAATACCCTGGGATCGGTGGTGCTGGACATCAACGGCAATCAGCTGGACTCGCGCTTCGTCACCAGCACCGGCGCGGTCGCCGATCACTTCAGCATCATCAAGACCTCCGGGGGCGGCGCGCCCCCCGCTCCCACCGGCCTGCAGGCCACCGGGGGCAACGCCCAGGTGCAGCTGACCTGGAACGCCGCCGCCGGCGCTGCCACCTACAACGTCAAGCGCAGCACCACCAGCGGCAGCGGCTACAGCACCATCCAGACCGGCGTCACCACCACCTCGTTCCTCGACACCACTGTCACCAACGGGACCACGTACTTCTACGTGGTGTCGGGCCTGTCGAGCGGCGGCCTGGAAGGGCCCAACTCGGCCGAGGCCAGCGCCACCCCGTCCGCGGGCGGCAGCACGCCGGTACACCAGCAGACCGTCACCGGCAGCGCCGGCGCCACCACCACCGTGGCCAGCGCGACAATCACCGGCGCCGCCGGCCATCTGTACCTGGCGGCCATCTCGACCCGGCCGCGGATCACGGTCAACGCGCTCAGCGGCCTGGGGCTGACCTGGACCCCGGTGGCCAGCCAGTGCGGCGGACGCGGCAACACCGCGGTCGAGGTCTGGAAGGCGCAGGGCACGCCCACCGGCAACGGCGCCGTCACCGCCACCCTCGCCTCCGCCCCCAGCAACTCGGTCATCACCGTGTCGCGCTACTCGGGCACCAGCGGCGCCGGAGCCTCCACCTCGGCCAACACCCTGGGCGTCGGCGGCGCCTGCAGCGGCGGCACCGACAGCGCCTCGTATTCGGTGAACCTGACCACCTCGGTGGCCAACACCCTCCGCTTCGGGGCGGTCGCCCTGCGCAACAAGACCCACACCCCCGGCGCCGGCTACACCGAGCGCGCCGACCTCCGCCAGGGCAACGGCGGCAACGTGGCCGGCGCCGCCGTCGAGGACGCCCCCGCCCCGGGCGCCGGCACCGCCCCGGTCAACGGCACCCTGAGCGGCGCCACCGACTGGGCGGTGATCGCGGTGGAGGTGAAGCCCTAGCCGAGGACCGAGACTGGCCACCCGTCACGAGCCCGGCCTCCGGAACATCCCCGCGGCGTCCGGGCTCGGGACGAGGCCGAGCTCGTGCGGATCCAGCCGTTCGTGGGCGCCGATCGCGAGCAGGCCGCCCGAGCGCAGGCGCTGGATCAACCGATCGGCGACCGACTGGCGAAGGCCGGCGGCGAAGTAAGTGAAGACCAGGTTGCGGCACAGGATGAGATCGAACGGCCCGTCCGGCATCTCGAAGCGCAGGTCGTCGCGACGAAACTGCACCAGACGGCGGTGCTCCTCGCGCAGGCACAGACCGTCCGCTTCGGCGTCAAAGGCCGTCTGTTGCCAGGCGACCGGCAGCTCCTTGAGGCTGCTGCGCGCGTAGCAGCCGCGCTGGGCTCGGGCCAGAGCGGCCGGATCCATCTCGCTGGCGATCAGCTCGAGGGCGAGCGCCGGATGCCGGCCGCGCACGGTCATGTTCCAGATGAGCGCCAGCGAGTAGGGTTCCTCCCCGGCGGCGCAGCCGGCGCTCCAGATCCGCACGGAGCGGCCGGCCTGCCCGGCCTGCTGGGCGATGAGGGGCAACGTGTGATCGGCCAGGGTCTCGAACAGGCGCCGGTCGCGAAAGAAACGCGAGACGTGGACCAGGCACAGGTCGAACAGCACCGGCCACTCCTCGGCGTGCGCCTCGACGTGTCGGCGATAGCCGGCGAACCCGTCGACGCCCAGCGCCTCGCAGCGCCGCACGATCCGCCGGCAGACCTGCCGGCGCACCCGGCGGAAACCCTTCACATCCAGGTCCAGCCGCGGCAGCGCCCAGCGTAGAAACTCCAGACACGCGCTCTCGGACACACCTCGTTTATACCCGCCGCGCGTCGGGTGACATCCGGGACGTCAGTTGCCAACCGTCCAGCGAGCGGATCCAGGACTCGATGAGCGCGGGCTCCGGCTGCGGCGAGCGATCGGGCGGCGAGCTCTGTCACCCGCCGGGGTGCAGGTGGGTGGCGGACCAGACTTTGTGGAAGGGGATCTCGGCCTGGCGGTAGGCGCGGCGGACGGCTTCGGCGTCGGGGGCTTCGTAGACGCAGACGCACTGGGCGCCGTCGCGGGCGAAATACGAGCCGCGCCAGCGTACCTCCTGGGTGTCCAGGCAGGGGGGTTTGTCGGTGGCTCCGCCGAGCGCGGCGGGGTCGACGGGGGGCTCGAAGACGTGTTCGACAAGCACGATGGGCACGGGGTCCTCCTGTCAGCTGAGAAGCGGTGCAATCTCCGCCAGCAACGGCCGGGCGCGGGCGGGGATGTCGTCGGGATCGGTGGGGCCGAGGGCGCGGGCGGCGGCGCGCGCGTCGTCGTCGCGACCATCACGGCGGGCGACGGCGGCCACCAGCAGACGCGCGCGGCGGATCTCCGCTTCCCGCTCGGCGGCCAGCGAAGCCCGCAGGGCGGCCTCGGCGCGCGGGCGGGCGGCGTGGGTGTCCTGCGCCTGCAGGTCGATGCTGGCGGCGGTGTTGAGCACGTAGCTCAGATGGTACTGGGAATCGATGCGCTCGAGCGCGCGGGTGGCCGCGCCCAGCGCGTCGGCGGCGGTGGGGTCGCGCACGCGGTAGAGGGCCAGCGCCTCCAGGGCGTCGACCACCGGCCCCTCGCTGCCGCCTTCGCCCAGGCGCTCGGCCAGGGGGCGCAGCTGGCCCGCCAGCTCGCGGGCGCGCGCGGGGTCGCCCGACTCGATCTCCGCCATCACCAAGGTGGCAGCGATCTCGAACTCGGCCCAGTGCTTCTTCGCCTGCCGGGCCAGGGTCAGGGCCTCGCTCAGCGCGCCGCGGGCGGCATCGGTGGCGCCGTCCCAGCGGTCCAGCAGGCCGCGCCCCCACTGGTACCCGAGGGTGGCGCTGGCGCCGTGAATGCGGGCCAGGTTGGCGAACAGCTCGCGGGCGCGGGGGATCCCGATCTCCAGCTGGGCCAGGCAGCGGGCGCCTTCCACCAGCGGCTCCAGGTTCGGGCCGGCGGCGGGGACGGTGGCCAGCAGCTCGCCGGCGTGGAGCAGGGCCGCGCGGGCACGGGGCCAGTCCTTCAGCGCCCAGTAATAGACCCGGGCCAGGTGATGGAAAGCCTGGCCACAGGCGGCATTCAGGCCCGCCTCCTGCGCATCGGCCGCCAGAGCGGCGAGGTCCGCGGCCAGGTCGGCCGAGCGGCGCAGCCGCACGCCGGGCTGGAGCAGCAGATCGCACAGCTCGACCTGCAGGGTGATCCGCCGCGCCCGCTCCAGGCGGTCGGCGTGCCGCCGCCCCAGCTCGGCCAGCGCCTCGGCCTGGTCGAATGCGAACAGCTGCAGGCAGCGTCGGCCGGCCCGCAGGCAGGCGCTGGCGCACAGCTCGCTGTCCCCACCGCGATCGGCGTGGCGGGCGATCTCGCTGGCCAGCCCACCGTCGCGGTCCTCGCCGGCCGCCAGCACCCGGGCCAGCCGGGCGTGGATGATCCGCCGCTGGGGAGCGGGGATGTGGCGGTAGGCCGCCCGCCCGACCAGGTCGTGGGCGAAATCGTAGCCGGCGTCGTCGACGACGCGCACGATCGCCCGCCGCTCCAGCTCGCCCAGCGAGGCCAGCAGAGCACCCACCGGGATCTCGGCCGCGTGGGCCACCAGCTCGGGCGCGAAGCTGCGCCCGACCGCCGCCAGCCAGGGCAGGAGGTCCTGGGCCGGTCCGGTGACCCGGTCCAGGCGCTCGTCGATCAGCCGTTCGATCGACGGCGGCAGCGATCCGTCGGGCGGCGCCGGTCCGGCCCGGGCCAGCTCCAGCGCGAACAGCGGGTTGCCCTCGCTGACGGCGCACGCGCGCCCGACGCGGGCGGCGTCGCG
>JBKPRZ010000660.1:0-3995 GCA_046734815.1 Myxococcota bacterium
ACCGTCAACCGCAGGTATTCGAGCGGCAGCGTGCTGCCGTGCACGACCAGGCGGTGGAAGCTCGGCACCGTGTAACCCGGGTGCATGGCCGACACCGGGTTGGCGGGGTCGAAGGGGTTGTCCGACAGGTACTCGTGCGAATCGCCGTTGAGCATCAGCACCGGCTTGTTCAGCGCCACCGTGTGGTCGGCGACGCTCTTGACGATCGGTTCGTAATTGGCGAGGTGTGCGGCCCCCTTCTCCGGGTCCCACATGTTCGCCTGCACCTGGATCACCATCCCCTTGAACGCCGGCATCTTGGCCAGCGCGAAAGCCGCCTCCAGCCAGCGCAGGGTGGCCCCGTTGCGTTCCTCGACCTCCTGCAGCTGGGCCGCGCTGGCGGTGGGGGCGCCGTACCAGACGTCGGCGTCGTTGTTCGACCCGCCGGGGACGTTCACCGTCACGAACAGCACCTTGCTCTGGACGAAGATGACGTTCTCGACGAAGTGCTGGTCCGAGGGGTGCCCCGGGCTGGGGACCAGCGCCTGGGACAGCACCAGCCGGTTGCCGCCGCCCAGGGCGTGGCCCGGGCTGGGGAAGAAGATCGACCGCACCAGCTGCAGGTTCGCGATCGGGTCACCCTTGGCGTAGTCGACCGGGTTGCCCGCGCCGTCGACGACGTAGTCGATCTGGCCGGTGGTCTTGTTGTAGGCGCCGCCGCCCTCGGCCACCTTGTGGCAGTCGGACCACTCGTTGTCGCCGGGGGTGTAGATCAGCGGGCGGGCGAACGCCGTCCACAGCTGCGCGATCGTCTGGTCGTAGGCCTCGGTGCAATATTGCTTGCCCGAGTGGATGTCGCCCACGTGCAACACCAGGTCCACCGCCGGATCGGCGTTGATCGCCGCGATGAACGCGGGGGTGAGCTGGGTCTGGCTGCTGTCGGTGGGCGAGGTCCCGTAGGGCGAGTCGCCGTACACCGCCAGGGCCGAGGTCGGCTTGTCGGCGTCGTCGCCGGCCGTGACTTCGCCAGACACCACGGCACCGCCGGACAGAACCAGAAGCAAGACCAGTTTGCGCATCGAACCGCCTCCCAGGCTG
The DNA here is from genome assembly GCA_046734815.1 of Myxococcota bacterium. Taxonomy (GTDB): domain Bacteria; phylum Myxococcota_A; class Polyangia; order Fen-1088; family Fen-1088; genus CAVYGB01. The sequence continues at coordinate 1,078 of JBKPRZ010000660.1, forward strand.
GGGTGAGGTCCGGCACCATAGCCGAGCCCCGGGCCCCTCCAGACGCGGCGGTTGCGTGACAATCCGGTTGCAGCCGCGCGGCTGCCGGTTCGGCGCGCCCGTGCGCTAGCGGCGCGCGATCGCCACCTGCACGCCCGCGCCCTGGCGGGTGATGTCCTCGACCAGCGCGTAAAGCTCGGTGCCCTGGCCGCGGTCGTCCAGCCACCGGCCCGTCTTCTCGTCGCGGCTCATGTGCCAGGCGCGGTCCTTGTACGCCACCCAGATCTGCCGCACCGGCGCCTGCGGCGACAGGATGCAGCGCTTGCCGTCCGCGAACTGCAGGGTCAACGTGCCCTGGCCGTAGCTGCTCTCGACCAGGTCCGGGTCCACGTCCTCGAAGGCGGCGTCGATGACCTGGAAGATCTCGTCCACCTGCTTGCGGTAGGTGCTCTCGTCGGGCGGCGCCATGGTTCTTGGCCAAAGCTAGCGCGCCGTCAGCGCGGGCGCGAGTCCCGGTCTTCCATGGTCAAACCGTCCTCGGTGCCCAGCCAGCCGCGGCGCTTGAACAGCAGCAGCACCACCGTCGCCACCACCGCCATCAGCCCCAGCACGGCCGGGTAGCCCCAGCGGGCGTGAAGCTCGGGCATGTGCTCGAAGTTCATCCCGTAGATGCCGGTGATCACCGTCAGCGGCATCAGCGCCGCGGTGAAGATGGTGAGAAACTTCATGATCTCGCCCAGCCTCAGATTGGTCACCGACAGGTACGTCTCCTGCATCGAGGTGATCATCTCGCGGTGGGTCTCCAGCCAGTCGGTGAAACGAAAGACGTGGTCGTAGATGTCGCGGAACAGGATCGCCTCGTGGGGCGGTACCACCGTGAACTCGTTGCGGGCCAGCCGCAGCATCACCTCGCGCTGCTTGGTCAGCCAGCGCCGCAGGTGCAAGGTGGTGCGCTTGAGCGCCAGCAGCCGCACCAGGTCGCCGCGGCGGGGACGCCCCAGCATGCGCGCCTCCACCTGCTCGATCCGTTCCTCCAGCTCCTCCAGCACCGGCTCGGTGCTGTCCACCTGCCGGTCGAGGATGGCGTGGAACACCGACGACGGCCCCCGGCGCAGCGGCCCGCCGTGGTCGCGCCGGACCAGGTCCCAGGTGGCGGCCACGCTGCGCGAGGGATGTTCGTGGTAGGTGAAAAGGAAGCGCTTGCCCAGGAAGGCATCCAGCTCGATGGTGTCGGTGCGTTCGGGTGTGGAATGCGCGGTGATCCCGTGGGTGATCACGAACAGGTAGTTCTCCTCGAAGCCCTCGATCTTGGGGTGCTCGCGCGCCCCGAAGCAGTCGTCGATGGCCATCGGGTGGAAGTGGAACACGTCGTGCGCCAGGGCCACCGCCTGCGGGTTGTCCGCCCCCCAGCTGTCGATCCACAGGAACACCTCCGGATCCTTCAGCAGCTCGGGCAGCTGCTGCGGCGTCACCTCGGGCACGAACTCGGTGCCTCGACGCACCGCCACGATGGCGACGCCGGGGGCCGGTTCCTGCTCGGGCTCCGCCATCACCGCGGCGGCAGAGCCGTCCAGAAGGTGCGGATGCGCGTGCGCACCAGCAGGGGCAGCGGCCCCTCACGTTTCCAGTCGTTCAACCGCCGGCGCAGCTCGTCCACGCTGCCCACCGGCGCGCGCCCGGCCCGCAGGATGATGTCACCGGCCCGCAGGTTGGCCTCGCGCGCCCCGCTGCCGGTCACCCGCGACACCTGCACCCCCTTGCCGCCCGGCAGCTCCGCCGCCCGCGCGCGCGCCACCTCGCGCACCTCGAACCCCACCGACGCGTCCGCGTCGTTGGGCAACGTCCGGCAGTCCCAGGGATGGCGGGCCGGCTTGCCGGTGCGAGGCGCCGCCTTGGTGGTGACCGTCCGTTCCAGCGGCCGCCCCTCGCGCAGCAGATTCACCCGCACCTTGCTGCCCGGCGCGGTCAGCTGCGAAAAGATGCGAAAGTCGTCGCGCGTGGCCAGCGGGTGATCACCCCAGCTGGTCACGATGTCGCCCGCCTCCATCCCGGCCGCGTCCGCCGGCGAGCCCTTCTCCACCGCCGCGACCAGTGCCCCGCGCAGGCTGGGCAGCCCGAAGGCCGCGCCCAGCATCGGCGTCAGCGGCTGGCTCTCGACCCCCAGGAACGAACGCGGCGCCTCGCCCGAGTCGCGCAGCCGCGGCAGCAACATCTTGACCACGTTGATGGGGATGGCGAACCCCACCCCCGCCGCCGGCTGGGGCCCGCCCCAGAAAGCGGCGTTGATGCCGATGACCCGCCCCGCTCCGTCCAGCAGCGGCCCGCCCGAGTTGCCCAGGTTTATCGAGGCGTCGGTCTGGATGTAAAAGGAGTAGGGCGGCTCCTCCTCGGTGCTCGACTGCTCGCTGCCGGGCTCGATCACCCGTTCGGTGGCCGAGACGATCCCCGCGGTCACGCTGTGCGAGAACCCGAAGGGGCTGCCGATGGCCACCACCTCCTCGCCCACCCGCACCTTGTCCGAATCGCCCATCTGCAACACCGGCGGCGGCTCCTTGGGCTCGATCCGCAGCACCGCCACGTCGGCCAGCTCGTCGGTGCCCAGCACGCAGGCCGAGAACTCGCGCCCGTCGTACAGGCGCACGCGCAGGTCGGTGGCCCCGCGCACCACGTGCTCGTTGGTGACCACCGACCCGCGTCGGTCGACGATGAAGCCCGAGCCCACCGACACACCGGCGCTGCCCGGGTTGCGATTGCGCGCGCCCCGTTCCACCAGCAACCCGCGCACGTGCACCACCCCCGGGCGCGCGTGCTCGGCCAGGTCGGCCAGCGGATGGGGCATCGGCCCCAGCGGGCGCGACCGGCCCGGCTCGGACGCCGACCCGGCGCCCGCGCCGCCGGCGGCCAGCAGGCCGATCAGCAGAGCGACCGCGCGTCTCACC
>JBKPRZ010000661.1:0-3712 GCA_046734815.1 Myxococcota bacterium
CCCCCGCAGCCGGCTCCCTCGGCCGCGCCCACCTCGCCGACGCCGGGCGATTCGGTGTCCGGTGGCTGCAGCGTCGGTGGGCGCGGGGGATCGGCGGGCGCGCTGGTGATGGTTCTGGCGCTGCTGGCGCTGCCGCGCCGCCGGCGCTCGCATCGGTCTGGGAGGTGATCGCCCGCTAGAGTGGCGGCGGCGGTTTCAGCGCTTCCGCTTCGGGCGGTTCTCCACGCGGAGGACGCAGCGGAGGCCGGACCAGGTGTCGTCGACGGCGCAGACCTTGTTGTCGACCCAGCCGGTGGGCAGGGCCACTTCGCGCACGAAGTCCTCGGTCATGTCCGAGGGGACCGTCGCGCGGGCGGCCTTCTTGGGCCAGGCCACCCACAGCGCGCCCTCGGGGGTGAGCGCGGCGGTGGTCTTCTTCCAGGCGGCGGCCAGGTCGGCGCGTGTGCGCACGAACAGGAGCACCAGGTCCAGCGGGGGTTTGCCCAGGGCGGTGCGGGCGCTGACGCCGTCGGGGAGATCCAGCGAGGACTTCAGCCAGCCGGTGGGGGCGTTGAGGACGGCGATCCGCTGGCCCTCCTTGATCCCGAGCTTCTTGGGCAGCGGTGTGCCCGAATAGCCTGGCATGCGCGTCCACAGTAGCACCGCCGTCGGGGACGGGGACGGGGACGCATATGGCAACGGGGACGGGGACGGGGGCTAGGGCGTGGTGGAGGAGACGGTCTGGGGGACCGGCGAGAGGTACGGAATCCAGGGGCCCAGCGGGCCGCGCGGGGCGGCGAGGATCCAGGTTGCGCCGGCGGCGGTCAGGGCGGCGGCGAACAGCCAGCGGCGGCGGAAGCGGCGGCGGGGGAGGGGGCGCTCGGTGGGGGTGGGGGTGGATAGATCGGGGGCCTGGGTGAAGGCGGAGCTGGCGCGCGAGAAGGCGCCGATCGGGCCGATGGCGGTCATGCGCGCCCAGAAGCCGGGCTTGGCGGCGGGGGCGGCGATCACGGCGGGTTGCGGGGCCAGTCCGGCGTTCACGCGTGCGCCGATCAGGGTGCGGGCCAGGATCACGAAGCGCTCGGACAGGCGCACGCGATCGGCGGTGCGTTCGGGTGGGGTGCGCACGCGGGACAGCGGGGTGATGCGGGCGCCGGTGGGGGTGGCGCGGTCGATGGGTGGGGCGGTGGCGGCGCTCTCGAAGGCGCGGCCGCAGGCGGTGATGCTGGCGAAGCGGTCGCCCGGCCGCTTGGACAGCGCCCGGCGCAGCACCGCCTCGACGTCGGGGGGCAGGCCGACCACGCGTTCGGCCAGCGGGGACGGGCTGGCGTGGACGACGTTGTAGAAGAGGGCGGTGATCTCCTTGTCGTCGAAGGGCGGGCGCCCGCTCAGCATCTCCCAGGCGATGCAGGCCAGGGCCCACTGGTCGGTGCGGTGGTCGATGGCGGTGACCCGGCCGCTGGCCTGCTCGGGCGACATGTAATGGGGCGTGCCCATCAGCGCCGCCGTCTGGGTCAGCTTGGTGTCGGCGTTCTTCACCTTCGAGATGCCGAAGTCCACCACCTTGACGAAGTCCGGCTCGCCCTCGACCGCGAGCAGGAAGATGTTGGCCGGCTTGAGGTCGCGATGGACGATGCCGCGCCCGTGGGTGGCGGCCAGTGCCGAGGCGATCTGCCGGACGATGCGGACCGCGTCGGCGAGCGGCAGCCGGCCGGTGCGCTGCAGCCGCCGCGCCAGGTCCTCGCCGTCGAGGTACTCCATGACCAGGTAGGGCTGCCCGCCGGGGGCGGTGCCGAAGTCGGCGATCTGGACGATGTGCGGGTGGGCCAGCTGCGACAGGATCTCCGCCTCGCGGTGAAAGCGGGTGAAGGCCTCGCGGTTGCTGGTCAGCTCGTGCGACATGACCTTCACCGCACAGCGCTTGCGCAGCCGCAGCTGCTCGGCCTCGTACACCGTGCCCATCCCCCCCTCGGCCAGGCGCCGCACCAGCCGGTAGGCGTCGCCCAGGACGGTTCCTAGGGGCAGGGCGCCGTTATGCTCGCGCTTGCGCATGCGATCGGGGTCAGTCTGCACCGGGCGGCACCGCTGCGCGTTGCCAGCGCCGGAGAACTAGATCTTCACGCTAACGCCGCCCGCCCGCGCGAGCAAGGGTGCCGCGTTTTCCGACGGGCCTTTCGCAGACGATCCCCGTACGCGCGCGCCCAGATCCGGTTTCGGGCGCGGCTGCGATATCTAAAGGTGCGATGAGTCTTCTGCTGCGCCTGCTGGTGGTGCTGATCCGCGCGCTGCGTGCGCCCCGTACCGACGTGCTGGCCGCGTCGGTGCTGCGGTTCCGGGTGATGCCCGACGACCTCGACGTCAACGTGCACATGAACAATGTCCGCTACCTGGCCCTCATGGATCTGGCCCGGCTGGACGTGCTGGTGCGCGCCGGCCTCTACCGTCCGCTGGGCCACCGCGGGCGCTGGCCCGTCGTGGGCTCGACCCTGGTGCGCTACCGCCGCTCGCTCCAGCCCTTCCAGCGCTTCCAGCTGCACACCCGCGTGCTGGGCTGGGACGACCGCTGGTTCTTCTTCGAGCAGCGCTTCGAGTCCGGCGGCCAGATCCACTGCACCTGCCTCTCGCGCGGCATGTTCCGCAGCGCCGAGGGCACCGTCGCGCCGGCCCTCGCCCTGGAGGAGGCCGGCTTTGGGGCCCGCTCGCCGGAGCTGCCGGAATACGTGCGGCGCTGGACCACCGCCGACGATGAGGCGTACGCCGCCGCCGCCCGCGCCGCCGGCCGAGATCAAGGGCGGGGCGGGTAAAAGCGACAGGCCGGGATCGCGCCCTTGGGCACCGAGGCGCTCTTCCAGCGCAACATCACAAAGGCGCGCGGGATCGGTCCGTAGGGGTCGTATTCCAGGTGAAACGGCACCCGGCGGCCGGCGGTCAGCGGCACCTGCAGCAGCGACTCGGGGCTTTCGGATCCGGTGGCCGACGCCGTCACCTCCTGTCCGGCGACCGAGAGGGTGGCGCCGCTCTCGGTGGCGAGGAAGAAGGTGTACGTCTCGCTGGTGGGGGCGGCGATGAAGCCGTCGAACACCACCGCGAACGAGCTCGTGGCCCGGTCCCGATCGTTGACGAACTTCCACAGCAAGCGGATGCCGGACTCGGTCTCCTCGTGCACCAGCTGCGTGTGATTGAAGTCGGTGTAGTAGCGCACGGACAGCCCCGGGCCGTCGCCGCAGGGTGGGGTGCCGGGCGGGACGCACTGGTAGGGCCCGCCGTTGCAGGCGCTGGGCGCCGCGGGGCCCGGGCTCAGCAGGCAGCGGGCGATGGGGCGCTGGGGGACGTCGTGGGCGCTGCTCCAGCGCAGCCCCAGCCGCGCGCCGGACACGAACTCCTGGTACTCGAGCAGCACGCGGTAGCTCCGCCCCGCCTCCAGGCGGGTGGTGGCGGCCAGCGGGTTGCTGATGCTGGTGTCGATCTTGTCGATCAGCAGCTCGTCGCCGATCCACAGGCGGGCGCCGTCGTCGGCGTCGAGGAAGAAGACGTAGTCGTCGCCGTAGGTCGGCCGCAAGGTCCCGCTGAAGGTGGCTCCGAAGAAGTCCGGGCCCAGCACCGGCGCCGGCGATCCCTCGCCCCAGTCGAAGATCAGCTCCGGCTCGTCGCGCTCGAGGATCGGCGTGCCCATCAGGTCGGGGTTGTCGTAATAGACGGCGTGCAGGCCGCCCGCGCCCGGCGGGCACACCTC
>JBKPRZ010000662.1:0-10743 GCA_046734815.1 Myxococcota bacterium
GACCGCCGCAGCGCCCAAGGCGTGATCGCGGGGCGCGATCTGCTGCGCCGTTCGCGACATCGCCGCATCGTCCTCGTCCTCGTCCTCGTCCTCGTCCTCGTCCTCGTCCTCGATGGTGATCTCTGGCCTTCGGTGTCACCCATGTATTCGGACTCTCTTCTTACCCATGTACCCAGGCTGCTCAGAGCTGGGGCCCATGTCCCCGACGATCGGATCGGGAGTCGAGGACGAGGACGAGGACGAGGACGAGGACGAGGACGGGGACGGGGAGGGGGACGGGGAGGGGGACGGGGACGGGGAGGGGGACGGGGAGGGGGACGGGATATGGCGCGCACGTCGCGAGCGCCTGCTAATCTGCGCGTTCCATGACGGGATTCTCACCGCTCCCCTCGCTGCTGGGCGGCGTGCTGATCGGGCTGGCGGCGTTCTTGCTGCTGTGGGGGGTGGGGCGATCGGCGGGGATCAGCGGGATCGCCGGTGGGTTGCTGGATGCGGGACGCGGGGATCGGGGCTGGCGGGCGGAGTTCATCGGCGGGTTGATCGCGGGGGGGCTGCTGCTGCACTGGTTGAGGCCGGGCTCTTTCGGGGCGCCTGCCGGCGGCTGGCTGGGGTTGCTGGTGGCGGGGCTGCTGGTGGGCTTCGGGGCGCGGTGGTCGGGTGGCTGCACCAGCGGCCACGGAATCTGCGGGCTGGGGCGGCTGTCGCGGCGATCGCTGGTCGCGGTGCTGGTGTTCATGTCCACTGGCGCGGTGGTGGTCGCGCTGCTGAACCGGGGGGCGGCGCTGTGAGGCGGATGGTTCCGTTTGCCGCCGGGCTGCTGTTCGCGGTCGGGCTGGGGCTGGCGGGAATGACCGTGCCGGCGAAGGTGATCGCGTTTCTGGACGTGCTGGGGCGCTGGGACCCCAGTCTGGCGCTGGTCATGGGCGGCGCGGTCGCGGTGTATCTGCCGGCGGTGCAGTGGCTGCGCCGGTCCGGCCGCCTGCGCTCGCTGCGCGCCGAGGGCCCCATCGATCTGCCGCTGGTGCTGGGGGCGGCGATGTTCGGGGTCGGCTGGGGCCTCTCCGGTCTATGTCCGGGGCCGGCGCTCGTGTCGCTGGCCGGCGGCAGCGGCGCCGCCGTGGTCCCGTTCGTGGCCGGCATGTTCGGCGGCCTCGCGCTGGCCGGGCGGCTGGGCTCCGCCGCGCCCGATGTGACCGCGGGCTGCGACGTAGGGTAGGCCCAAAGTCGGTCATCGCACCGCGGATTTTTTCCGCTGTGCGTATTGTGTTGTCAAAAACAACTCTGTCACAACAATCGCCGCGTGGTCCACGATACCTCCCGGCAGGAGGCGCGCATGATCGGTCTCGAGCAGCGAACCAGGGGCTCCTTGGCAGGCCACGTCCGGCTGGCGGGCGGGCTGGCGCTCGCCCTGTTGCTGGCGGGATGCCCCAGCCCGCGCAACGAACCGCCCGTGGACGCCGAGGCGGTCGACACCAATGTCATGCGCTACGACAGCAGGGCGACGACGCCCGAGCCCGCCCCACGTCCGACCGAGATGGACGCGCCCGCGGGCTGCGACCAGCAGGCCTGCAGCCTGGCCACCAAGGATGGCTGCTGTCCGGCCGCCTGCACCGCCTCGTCGGACGCCGACTGCAGCGCCAGCTGCGGCAACGGCGTGGTCGAGTCGAACGAGACCTGCGATCCGCCCGGCTCGTGTCCGTCCAGCTGCCTGAACCGCGCCTGCACGACCTTCGAGCTGCAGGGCTCGCCCGCCCAGTGCAACGTCCGCTGCGTCGAGACCGCGCCCATCTCGGTGTGCAAGGACGGCGACGGCTGCTGTCCGCCGACCTGCAACGCCAGCAACGACAAGGACTGCCTGGTCACCTGCGGCAACGGGGTCAAGGAGGGGAGCGAGACCTGTGACCCGCTGGCGTCCTGTCCCGGCCAGTGCCCGCCCATGGGCTGCCAGCTGCGCAAGCTGGTCAACGCCGGCACCTGCACCGCCGAGTGCGTGAACGACGCGGTCCAGACCAAATGTCAGGGCGGCGACGGCTGCTGCCCCGACGCATGCAACGCCAACACCGACAGTGACTGCACCGCCAAGTGCGGCAACAACATCAAGGAGCCGGGCGAGGCCTGCGACGGCGACTGCCCCACCAGCTGCCCCGCCGACGGCTGCAACCTGCGGCGGCTGGAGGGCAGCGGCTGCGGCGCCCGCTGCGTGAGCGCCGGGACGCAGACCCAGTGCCGCGGCGGCGACGGCTGCTGCCCCGGCAACTGCAACGCCAACAACGACAGCGACTGCAACGCCCGTTGCGGCAACGACGTGGTCGAGTCGGGTGAAGACTGCGACGGCAACTGTCCCACCAGCTGCCCCGACCAGAACTGCCGCAAGCGCATGTTGACCGGCAGCGGCTGCCACGCCCGCTGCGTGGACAGCGGCCCGGTGACCGCCTGCCGCTCGGACGGCTGCGGCTGCGGCAACGGCTGCAACTTCCGCAACGACAACGACTGTCCGCGCGAGTGCAACGGCACCGAACGCAAGTGCAGCTCGGACAGGAAGACCCTGCTCAAGTGCAACGGCGGCGTCTTCGACCGCGAGCCCTGCTCCGGCACCTGCTTCGAGGCCGTCGACGACGGCGGCCCCGCCGGCCCCCGCTGCGGCTGCAAGCTGGTCAACTGCACCTGCGACGGCTTCGTCGACTTCTCCCAGATCGGCACCGGCTGCGGCCTGCAGGGCATCGACAACCAGAACACCTGCGAAGACCTGGGCCTGGGCAAATGCACCAGCATCGGCGGCCGCGACACCTGCACCGGCGGCAACCCCTTCTTCTGCCCCCCGCTGCCGTAGGGACGGATTCCACCGGCTCCGCGTTGTCGGCTCTGGCGACCGCCGTTACCCGAAGAGGCCGGGGATCGTGGGCGAGGCATCCGTATTGCGACGAGCGCGGTGGGACGCGACCTTGTGGGCGATGTGCTCCGCTCCGTAGTCCTGCTCGGCCGCATGGTGGTTGTGGACACGGCACCGAAGCGTGAGGTTCGCCGCCGTCGACCGCCCTCCCTTGGCGAACGGATCGAGATGGTGCAGCTGGACCTGGTGCCGCGAGCTGCACCGGCGGCCGGCGCTGCCCACGAACGCGCAGCAGCCCCCATCGCGCTTCCACACCTCCCTACGAACCGCCACCGGCACGTACCGGCTCCCCGACGGAGGCTCCGTCGCCGAGCTCTTCCCGCCGGCACCGAATCGCCGCCGCTCGACCTGGGCCAGCGTCATGCGCACGCATTCATGGAGCACCTCCTCCAGCCCGCCACCCGGGACCTTGTGCGACAGCGCCTGCCGAACCGCCTGCAGATCGGCCACGAAATCGGCGCTCACCGTCACGCGCAACACATGTCGTTCGGGAGCAATCGGTTCTAGCCGCGCCGCGGACCTCGGCTCTGCCCGGACCGCCGCGGAAGGAGGTGCTCCGGGCGCCGCCACCAGATCCGAGGCCTGAGGCGGCGGCCGTGTCGGGTCGACGGTGTGGGCGGCCGGTGGCGGCCGTGCCGGCTCGACGGTGCTGGAGAGGGACGGTTTCGGCCCGGAACCACCGCAATCATTCCGCGGATTTGGGAGCTTCCGCAGCAGGTCTGCGGGGACGGCCTGGGGCCGAAGCGCGGCCACCAGTTCCTTGACCTGCTCCTCCGTTCGCCCGGCAGCCCGATCCAGGATCTCGATCAGGTGTGCCTCGTCGAGCACGTCGCGCAGCTCGACCAAGGTGGTGAGGTTCAGTCGTCCGTCGGTCAGATATCCTGCCACGAGGGGAAAACGCGCCAGCAGCCGCGCGGCCGTGGTGCGACGAAACGCCGCCGCCTTCGAGAGCCCGAGACAATCGGTGCAGAACGAAAACAGCGACGGGTAACCCTGCGCCACCACCGTCTTCCGGCGATCCAGCTCGGCCAGGTAACCGAGGAACTCGGCCAGCAGGCTGCGCTCTTGTTTGCGAATCTCGAAGAGCCGCCGCGTGAGGGTCTCATCGGGAAGATCCGCGAGGTTCACGATCGTCATGATCCAGTTATACAGCCGGCTTCTCGCACCCTCCCACGCGCGCCAGGACGAGCGTGGAGCGGTTCCACGAGCCTGCATCTCAACCCCCCTATGGCGCCATCACCGCCTGCGTCCGGCGCGTGTGCATTGCGCTCAGACGGGGAAAGCAGGACGAGCTGCGTGCGCAACTCGCCCGATCACTCATTTGGTGTCAAGCGCAATCCGCCAGCAGATCGCGAGAAAGCGCGGCCCGATTACCACGTGCCTGTGCAACGGCGCCGAGCGGGGGACGCGAACCGTGGTCCTGGACGAGGTGGGTGTCTCGAACCAGCGGCAGCTAAGCCTCGGTGATTGTCTGCCTGGAGTCTCGAGGGAGCTGTCCGCTCGCTGGGTTGCTCGCCGCTGAACGCTGAGTCGTTAGACGCACAGATGCGACTCCACGCCGTCGTCTACTGCCGATGCCATGAGGAGGGCAAACTGCGGGCCCCGCCGATGATGAAATGCCCACAAGGGCGCTGCCGTGGCGGGGGCGAGTCATACGCGCTCGACTCCTTCGAGTTTGCTCAGGGTGCGGTCGAACGTCCCGAGGGGTAGGTGTCCGGCTTTTCTTGCTACTTCGAGCACCAGACAATCGGAGAAGCCGAGGGTGGGGCGGGTCTGGAATTGTTGGAGCGCTCGAGCCACGACGTCAGGATCCTGCAGGGTCAAGGACTGGTGGGGCAGGAGCATGTCGATCGCCACGGCTAGCTCTTTCGGGCCGACGTCGTACACGGTCGTGAGCACCCAGCTCACTGCCAGGAGGACGAGGTGGGAAACCCATGCACCGCCGGCGACAAATGCCTCGGCTGCGGCGGCCTGCTCGGGGTCGTCCCGGGTCACCAGGCGAAGCAGGACGTCGGTTTCAACGGCGCGCACGCCGTCCCCTGACGTGCTGTCGGATACCGTCCTTCAGCTCGTCCAGTGACTTCGGCTCGGGTGGCTTCCGGAACAGCGCGCGGTGGATGTCTTCGGAGCTGAAGCGTCCCGCCCGCCGGACGATCACCTTGCCGTTGTCCTCGTCCCATTCGAGCACCGACCCGGGCCCAACCCCGCGCTTCTTACGAACCTCGGCTGGCACCGAGATCTGCCCCTGCGCTGTGAGTCTCGAATGTGCCAGTGCCATACGGTTGCATTCCCACGGTAATGAAAGTGCAGCCACGGCGCTGGTAGATCAGAGATCACCATCGGGGACGCATACGGGGACGGGGACGGGGACGCGGACGGGAGACGGGCTCGGGCTCAGGGGCGCGGGTGGGCGCGCAGGAAATCGTAGAGGTGATCGGGCCAGGACGGCGACACCGGGGGGTGGTGGGTGCCGCCTTCCATGGTCCATAGCTCGACGGCGATGCCGGGGGGGCAGCCGCTGAAGGATTCGATGCGGGTCTCGGGGCCGTCGATGCCGGGGAGAAGGTCGAGGCGCTGGTCGGTGGGGGTCAGCGGTCCGCTGCAGGCGTCGTTGTCGGCCCACCTGTTGACGGTCTGGTGGGCGGAGGGGATGCTCGTGTCGGGGGGCTTCTGCAGGTCGCCGTCGTAGCCGATCACCTCGTCGGCGTCGCCGTGGACCTGCAGGACGGAGACGGGGTGGGCGGGGGCGCAGCGGCGCGGGTCCAGCGGGACCTGGCCGGCGACGCTGATGGCGGCGGCAAGCAGGTCGGACAGATCGCAGGCGGCCCGGTGGGCCATGTGGCCGCCGGCGGACAGCCCCACGACGTAGATCCGCCGCGGGTCCACGCTGTGGTGGGCGCGCACGTCGGTGATCACGGCGCGCAGGTAGTCGACGTCCCAGGGCGGAAAATGGATCGGGCTGTAGTTCCAGGCGCGGTTGTAGGCGGCGTCGAGGGTTCCCTCGGGGCGCGCATACAGGAAGCCCTCGCGCTCGGCGATGTCGCCGAAGTGGTAGTAGGTGTCGATGGCGGCGGCGCTGGAGGCGTAGCCGTGCAGCACCAGCAGCAGCGGCGCGGGCCGGTCCGGCGCGTACGAGGCCGGCACCATCAGATGATAGGGGCGCCCGGCCAGCAGCTCGGCGTCGGGCGGCACGTCGGGCTCCTCGGTGCAGCCGGTGGCGAGGAGGAAGACGGCCGCCAGCGCGAGCGCCGTCGGGGCGGTGGTCACGGCAGCGACCGCGGGTCCGGTGCGGGGCCGGGGGGGACGTATTCCACGCGGCCGAGCAGGCGCATGGTCGGCGAGCCGATGGCGCCGGTGATGCCGGGGGCCACGCCCAGCATCAGGTGCAGGGTGCGGGTGGGGCGGAAGCGGGCGGAGAACAGCAGCTCCAGCGGGGTGACGGCGTCGCGCAGGTAGTTGCCGCCGGTGACGACGGTGGTGCCGTACAGCTCGGCGCCGACCACCAGCTCGTCGTTGGGGCGCACGCCCACCGCCACGCCAGCGGACATTTCGTGGCCCAGCGGGATGGCGTATTTCTGGGCCTCGGGGATCGAGCCGCGGGTCTGGAAGGCCAGCTTGAAGGCGTAGACGTAGTTGCGCACCTGCCCGGCCCCCAGCAGGCGCGGGGCCACCCGCACCACGCCGTCGCTGGTGTAGTGGCTGCGCAGGCCGGTGGGCAGCAGCAGCTCGAGCCCGCCGGCCAGGCGCAGGTAGCGCCAGTGGGCGCGGGGGATGTGGATGTCGCCGGCCAGGCGGACGTCGCCCAGCGAGGCGCCCTCGGGCGAGCGGAAGAAGAAGTCGCCCACCACCTGCGGGTTGCCGTTCTGGAGGACGGCGACGGGCAGGCTGAGGCCCAGGCGCAGCCGATCCAGCAGCATCATCGAGAAGCCCATGTGCGCGAACACCTGGGTGGCGACCACCGAATTGCCGAACTCGTTGCCGCCGTTGTCCCGCACCGCCAGCGGGTGGTCGGCCCAGTCGAAGGTGACGCCGCCGGCCGGCCGCAGGTGCCCGCTGAAGTCCAGCGACTCGAGGGCGAACCAGTCGCTGGCCCCTCCCGACGGGCTGAAGCGGTCCAGCGCGAAGCCGGTGGCCGTCTGCGCCCGGGCGATCGCGGCGGGGCCGGTCAGAGTCAGGACGATCAGCAGGGCGAGCCGCGTTGGCGAAGGCGGGCTCTGCACGCCGGAGCCACAGAGTCGTCGACAGGTGTGCATGCGGACCTCCAACAGGTGGGTGCGACTGCGACGGACGTTACCGCGGGCGGAAAAAGTGCGAAAGCGGCAGCCCCTGCGGTCACTTATGACGGCGGCGCCCGGGGCGGCGTCAGCAGGACGCGGTCGTTCAGGACGCGCCCGGTCAGGCCGGGCGTCGCAAGGACCATCGTTCGGGGGAGCGCGGCCGCACTTTTGCGCTACGATGCGATCTTTTGATCGAGGTCAGGTCGTTGCTGTCCAAATTCACGAACCTCGTCGGCCGCGCCGCAGCCCGCATTCCGCCGCGCGTCCGCCCGGTGCTGTCGGCTCTGCTGTTCCTGGTCGTCTGGGCGCTGCTGAACGCGAACGTCAACTGGCGTTATCCCGCCCGCCCGGTGCAGCAGGGGCCCTGGTATTTCTTGCCGGCGGCCGACGTGGTCCTGGTGCTGCTGGTCTACACGCTGCTGGGATGGCTGCGGCGGCGACCGATGCTGGGCACGACGGTGGCGCTGGCGGTGTTCTTCACCTTCGTGCGCATCTACCGGATCTCCGACGGGCTCATTCACAAGAACTACTACCGCGAGATCAAGCTTTACCTCGACGCCCCCATGTTGCCCGACCTGTGGCGGCTGCTGCACATGACCGAGCCGCTGGGCAAGCTGCTGCTGTGGGCCCTGGGGCTGCTGGTGTTGCTGGTCGCCTTCGGGCTGGCCACCTTCGGCGCCCTGACCTACGCGCACCGCTACCTGGCGCGCGGGCGCCGCGAGCGGGTGGTGTTCGGGGCGGCGCTGGTGCTGTGCGGGGCGCTGACGCCCCTGTGGCCGGCGCAGGGCGAGCAGATGCTGGTGCGCTCGGGTCTGTTCGGTCACAGCCTGGCGCCCGAGGGGGTCGAGCAGATGCGTTTTGCCCGCTCGGCCAACCGGGTCCGTCAGAAGAAGGCCATCGAGGTCCGCCTGGTTCAGGAGCAGTTGCAAGGCACGCCCGCCAACCTCGAACGGCTCAAGGGCGCCGACTTCCTGCTGTTCCTGGTCGAGTCGTACGGCAGCGCGGTCTACCGGCACCGGTCGATGGCGGCCAGCGGCTGTCCGGCGATCGAGCAGTTCACCAATTCGCTGTACAGCAAGGGCTACCAGATCGCCTCCACCTACATGAACTCCAGCACCTACGGCGGCGGCTCGTGGTTCGCGCACACCACCTTGCGCACGGGCGTGCCGGTGCGCGACGCACTGGAGTTCGGGCTGGTCCTGCACCGCAGCCCGCCCCCGCAGACCATGGCCAACATGTTCCGCCAGGCCGGCTACCGCACGGTCCTGGTGCAGCCGGGCACCGTGCGCCGCTGGCCCGAGGGCCTGGTGCACGGCTTCGAACGCAAGTACTACGCCTTCGACATGGACTACGCCGGGCCGGCCTTCGGCTGGGGGTCGATGCCGGACCAGTACGTCGTGCATGCCATCCAGAACAAGGAGATGGCCACCGCCAAGCAGCCGCTGTACGTCGAGTTCGGGCTGGTCTCGAGCCACGCGCCCTGGACGCCGGTGCCGCAGGTGGTGCCCGACTGGTCCAAGCTGGGCAACGGGGCCATCTTCAACAACACGCCGGGCATCCGCTTCAACGTCAGCTGGACGAACATGGAAGAGGGCGGCACGGCGTACATGTATTCGCTCTGCTACGACTTCGACGTGATCCGCCGGTTCATCAGCGAGCGGATCACCCGCAACTCGTTCATCGTGATCCTGGGCGACCACCAGCCGCCCGGCGCCATCACCTACGACGATCCCTCCTGGGCGGTGCCGCTGCACGTGGTCACCAAGGACCGCGAGTTGATGGAGAGCTTCGTCGCCGCCGGCTACACGCCCGGGATGGTGCCGTCGGAGTCGGCCAAGGTCGCGCCCATGGACACGTTCATGACCCACTTTCTGTCCATGCTGTCGAACGCGGCGCCCTCGGCGGCGCTGCAGGGGGGCGGGGCCGACGTGCGCGCGCCCACCCGCGCAGCCCACGGCGTCGCGCAAGATAGATGACGACAAATTGACGGTAACTAAGTCCTTAGTTACAATGCCCGTGTGTTAGTCGCCCTCGCCCTTTCGGTAGCGGCGGTGGCCACGACGCCGCCGGCGCCGGGGCGGCTGCTGGTGGATCCGCGCGCGGCCCAGCCCTACTTCACGCAGGGGGTGTTCCGGGAGGCGGCCGAGCGCTTCCGCAACGAGGACTGGAAGGGCGCGGCCGAGCGCTTCGCCGCCGCGCTGAAGTCGCCGCGCGCGCCGCGGGCCGAGCTGCCGCGCGCCCGTTTCTTGCTGGCGCTGGCGCGGTCGAGCCTGAACGACTGGACCGGGGCGGCCCAGCTGTTCGAGCGGCTGTGGCGCGAGGATCCGCTGCTGCGTCCCTATCACGCCTACCACGCCGCCGCCTGTCACCTGCGCCGCGGCGACGGCGCGGCGGCGCTGGCCTGGGTGGCGCGGGTGGAGAAGGGCTCGGTGCCCGAAGCGGAGGCGGCGCTGATCCGGCTGGAGGTGCTGGGCGCGGGCCGGCGCTGGGCCGAGGTCGAGCGCGAGGGACGGCGCTTCGCCGAGGCGTTCCCCGACGGTCCCCGCGCCTCGGAGGCGGCCTTCGCCACCGCGGCGGCGATCGAGGCGCAGGGGCGGCTGGTCGAGGCGGCCCAGCGCTACCGCAGCATCTGGGCCGAGTCGCGCGCGGAAAACTGGAGTCAGCGCGCAGGCGCTCGCCTCGATGCGCTGGCCCCGCGGCTGGCGGCGGGCCAGCGCGGGGCGGCCGAGCGGCGGGCGCAGGACTGGCTGGCGCGCGGGATGGTGCTGTTCGACCGCCAGCAGAACGAGGCCTCGGAGTCGACGTTCGCCACCGCGCTGAAGGCGCCGGGGCTGGACCGCGACACCGAATGCAAGGCGCGGTTTCATCAGGGACAGTCGGTGTGGAAGCAGCGCAACCGCAGCCGGGCGGCCCCGCTTTACGCCGAGGCGGTGGAGGCCTGCACGCGGGCGGGCGACCGCGACATGCGCGCCCGCTCGCTGTACCAGCAGGGGCGCTGCCTGGCGATGCTGGGCCAGCGCGAGCAGGCGGCGGCCGTCTTCGCCCGGCTGGAAGCCGAGCATGCCGATCACCGTCTGGCCGACGACGCCCGCCTGCGCGCGGCGGAGTCGGCCTGGGCTGGCGGGGACGACCAGGCCGGCGACCAGCTGGCCAGCGGCCTGCCCGAACGGTACCCCTACGGCGACATGGTGGACGAGGCGCTGTGGCGCCTGGCCTACCGGGCCTACCGCGCGGGCGACTGGGACCGCGCCCGCGGCTACCTGGCCGACGACCGCCGCCTGGTGCCGCGGGCGTCGATCTGGTACGCCGAGGGGCGGGCCGAATACTGGGAGGCGCGCATCCTGGAGAAGCAGGACCGCCCCGCCGAGGCGGTGGGCTGGTACCGGGCGGCGGTGCAGCGCTATCCGCTGTCGGTGTACGCGCTGCTGGCCTTCGGCCGGCTGGAGGAGATCGCGCCCGCCTCGGCCGACAGCCTGGTGCGCGAGCTGCGCCGCCCGCCGCCGCGCCCGAAGGCAGCGCCGCGCCCGGCGCCGCCGAGCCCCGCCGAGAAGGCGGGCCTGGCGCGCGCCGTGGAGC
>JBKPRZ010000663.1:0-17385 GCA_046734815.1 Myxococcota bacterium
CCGTCCTGCCCGGGGCGACTGCGACATCGGGGCCGTCGAGCAGCCGTGAGTCATGGTGGAGACGACGGTGGAAAGGCGCGGGATAGCAACACCGTCGTCTCCAACTGACCGCCTGCGCGGCGGGGGCTGAGGCGGCCGCACTTTGCTCTGAGCCGCCCCGAAGGGGGCGGGCGGGGGCGGGGGCGCTGAAGCGAGTTGACAGACGGTGAGATAGCAGGCACCGCTAACGCGATACCATAACAGGGCTTGAACTCACTGCCCTCCTAGCCCTCGATGGGTTGATGGAAGTAGTAGCAAAGCCCGTCCGGCGCCACGACGAAGAACACCTGCAATTTCTTGCCGTCCTGTTCGTCGACACGCCACTTTCCGACTTTCACCCCCCTGCTCTCGAGCTCCGCCCGAGCCGCGCGGATGTCGCTCACCACGTAGATGCCGTGCTCGGCATTGTGCTCGACGGTGTTGCCCTCGATCAGCACGTTGAGCGCCCAGCCGGAAGGTGCTGTCGTGGGCGCCCACCCGGGCGGGCCGCTGCGACCACACGACCAGGGAAGTACGGAGGCAGGTTGAGCCCATCGAACTTGGCCCCGATCAGGGCGATGGGCTTCGCCGCTCATCGCCAGTGACGTAGGGCCGCATCGGAACCCATGGTGGAGTCGACGAGCAGGACCAGTTTCGGTTCCGCCTGAGTGGGTGGACTCGAATCGCGTCCCATTTCTCTTGCCTCCACGCTGCGCGAATCGTCGCCCGCATGCCAGAGGAGCCCCTCATGAACCTCCGCCAGCTCGAGAAAAAGTACTTCGGCCGACAGGGCGAGCCCGAGGATGTCATCGTCGGCAACTCCGCTGACAGCTATCTCACCGATGCCCGCGGCCGCAAATACATCGACTTCATGATGGGGTGGTCCGTCGGCAACCTGGGCTGGGGGAACACCGAGATCCGCGCGGCCGCGCGGAAGTTCGATGGCCCCGATTATGTTCATCCCGATTACCTGTACCGCCCGTGGGTCCAGCTCGCCGAGATGCTCGCCCGCATGACCCCCGGTAGGCTCGCGGTCTCTTACCGTACCACCGGTGGCACCGAATCGGTCGAAGGCGCGCTGCAAATTGCCATGGCCTACACCGGTCGCGGCACGTTCGTCTCCGTCGAGGACAGCTACCACGGCAACTCCATCGCCACCATGAGCATCGGCGCATCCGGCAACCGCGAAACGTTCAAGAACCTCCTGCCCAACTGTCACAAGATCGAACCGCCGCTGGATCACAAGGCCCTTGGCAAGGTCGGGACGCTGCTGAAGAAGCGGGACGTGGCCGCGTTCATCATGGAACCGATCATCTGCAACCTCGGCGCCGTCGTCCCCGACGACGAGTTCGTCCGCGGCGTCCGCAAGCTCTGCACCCGCTACGGCACCCTGTTCATCGCCGACGAAGTCGCCACGGGTTTTGGCCGGACCGGAAAGCTCTTCGCCTGCGAGCATTTCGATCTCGAGCCCGATGTCCTGTGCATGTCCAAGGCCATTACCGGCGGCTACGGCGGCCTGGGCGCCGTGATCACCACGCCCAAAATAGCAAAGGCCATCAAGGAAGACTTCGGCCTTTATTCCACCTATGGCTGGCACCCACGCGCCGTCGCCGTTGCCCTGGCTAACCTCCGCTATCTGACTCGCCACCGAACCAAACTTCTCGAAAACGCCACCCAACTCGGCAAGTACTTCCTCACCCGGCTCTCCCAGATGAGCTTCAAGGGCAAAGCCACCATCCACGGCAAAGGCTTCGCCATCGGCATCGAAGTCGAAGACGAGGACTACGCCTCCGCGGTCGGCGACGCTTGCCGCGAACGCGGCCTTCTCGTCTCTGCCGAGGAAGACGTCCTCATGCTCTTCCCCGCCCTGACCATCACCCGCCAAACCGCCCAGCGCGGACTGGACATCTTCGAAAAGTCCCTCCAGTCCACATGAAATCAGCGGCGCACGGTCAAAGTCGTCGATGCGGCTGAGGCCAAGATCCGTTGGCAGTTACGACTTGCCTGGTTCGTAGGCGACCGCCAGTTCCTCCGTGACTGCGGCCCGTCGGCGCCCAGGTCGCCCCTGACCAGCCCGGGAAACAGGACGCCCACGTTCAGGGCACCCTTCTCGAAGTCGGAGTGGCTGCTGCGAAAGTCGCGAACCGCCGCCAGCAGCTGACCGCACGCGGGCGTGGCCCTCGGCGGGAGCGGCGGCGGCGCGGGCGGCAGGGTGAACACGCCGGCGCCGCTCCGCCGCGTTGTTCCTACAACTTCAAGATCGTGCGGTGCGGAACCGGCTCGCCTTCCCCCGCCAGCTCCGCCAGCAGGGCAGCGACAGCGGCGGCCAGCGCCTCGATCGGCCGGGGGGCGAGCGGAGCGGGGACACCCCGGGAGATCTTCTCTCTGCCCTTGCGCAGCAGACCCGCCGCCGGACGCGTCCGGTGCTGCTGGAGGTGGTGGAGCCCGGCGGCGATCTGGATCAGCCCCTGCACGAAGGTGCGTTCGGCGCCCGCGAGCGCGCGCCAGGCCTGCTCCCACAGCTCGTGCGCCTCGAAGTACTCGCCGCGGTTGAACGCCACCCGGCCGGGCTCCAGCCGTTGACCAAGATCCATCGGTGCCGCGCGGGAGCCGTTTCCGAGCGTGACTGGACCACCTTACTACCTTTTACGAACGCTCGTGGAACGGTTATACCCGGTCGCGACTCGACGCCGAAAGGCGCGTCGACGGAGGAGGGACCATGGCCGCTTTGCCCAGGGCGAGATTCGCCCGCGTGATGCCCTTCGTGGTGACGGGACTGCTGGGGGCGATCGCTGGCGACGCCGCCGCGGCGCCGGCGGCCGAGACGCTCGAGGTCGCCGGGCTGCAGGCGCAGGTGGAGATCCTCACCGACCGGTGGGGCGTGCCCCATATCTACGCCCGCTCCGCCGACGACGCTTTCTTCGCCCAGGGCTTCCAGGCCGCGCGCGACCGGCTGTGGCAGATGGATCTGTGGCGCAAGCGCGGCCTGGGGCAGATGGCGCGGGATTTCGGCCCCTCGTTCGTCGAGGGCGACCGCCTGGCCCGCGCCTTTCTCTACCGGGGCGACATGTACCACGAATGGCTGGCCTACGGATCCGACGCCAAGCGGGTGGCCAGCGCGTTCGTCGCCGGGGTGAACGCCTTCGTGGCGCTGACCGAGCGCAAGCCGGAGCTGCTGCCGCTGGAGTTTCGCCTGCTGGGCTACCGGCCCGCGCGCTGGGAGCCCGCCGATGTGGTCCGCATCCGCCACCACGGCCTGACCCTGAACTTCACCTCGGAGGTCGAACGCGCCGCCGCCTATTGCCAGGGCGCCCAGACTGCCGATTGGCTGCGGCGCGAGCTGACGCCGCCGGTGCAGCCGAAGGTGCCCGCCGGCCTCGACCTCTGTGGGTTGCCGACCGCGGCGCTCGAGAAGGCTTACGCTCTGGCCACCGCCCCTCCCCGTTTCGCCAAGGGGTCGGTGAAGGTGGCCCTGGACCTGGATCTGGACCTGGAAGCCGCGCAGGGGCGGGGCCTGGGCAGCAACAACTGGGTCATCGCCCCCGGCAAGACCACCACCGGGCGGCCCATCCTGGCCAACGATCCTCACCGCGCGCACGGCGCCCCCAGCCTGCGTTACCTGAGCCACCTGGTGGCGCCCGGGTTCGACGTCATCGGGGCCGGCGAGCCGTTCTTGCCGGGCATCTCCATCGGCCACAACGGCACCATCGCCTTTGGCTTGACCCGTTTCTACATCGACCACGAGGATCTCTACGTCTACGAGCTGAACCCGAAAAACCCCGACGAATATCGGTACCGGGATCGCTTCGAGCCCTTTGCCACCAGCAGCGAGAGCCTCGAGGTCAAGGGCCAGCCGCCGCGCACCGCCGTCCTGAAGTTCACCCGCCACGGTCCGGTCCTGTACGAGGATCGGCCGCACAACCGCGCCTATGCTCTGCGCGCCGCCTGGCTGGAACCGGGCATGGCCCCGTATTTCGGCTCCATCGACTACATGCGAGCGCAGAGCTGGGACGACTTCCGCGCGGCGATGAACCGCTGGGGCGCGCCCGCGGAGAACCAGGTTTACGCCGACAAGCAGGGAAACATCGGCTGGATCCCGGCCGGGCTGGCGCCGATCCGGCCTAACTGGGACGGGCTGTTCCCGGTGCCCGGGGACGGCCGTTACGAGTGGGCCGGCTTTCGCGACATGGACGAGCTGCCCCGGGAATACAACCCCGCGCGCGGTTACGTCGTGACCGCCAACGAGAACAACATCCCCACCGACCACCCCGCCGCGGGCAAGGGTCTCGGCTACGAGTGGACCGACAGCGCCCGGGCCCAGCGCCTGGGGATGCTGCTGGCGGGCAAGGGGCGCTCGTCGATCGCGGACGCGCAGCGGATGCAGACCGACACCGTGTCGCTGCCCGCCTTGCGGGTGGTGAAGTTGCTGGCCGAGTTGCGCGCCCCCGCGGGGCCGGTCGGGCAGGGGATGGCCCTGCTGCGGGGCTGGGACGGCGACGAACGGGCGGACAGCGCGCCGGCCGCCCTGTTCGAGGTCTGGTTCGATCGCTTCTTGCGGCCGGCGGCCTTGAAGGCGGTCCTGGGGGAGGCCGGCGCCCGGCTGGCCGAGCCGGGGGACGCCGCGCGGGTGATCGCCCTTCTGGAGAGCCCCGGCAAGATGCTGACGGTGGCGCAGCGGGATGCTCTGCTGCTGACCACGCTGGGGCAGGCGCTGGAGGGGCTGGCGGCCAGGCTGGGCCCCGACCCGGCGAAATGGCGGTGGGGCGACCTGCACCAGGCCCGCTTCGAGCACCCGCTGCGGGCGGTGGTGGACGACGAGCTGGTCACGACGCTGGAGGTTGGCCCCTGGCCCATCGGCGGATCGGCCTTCACCCCCATGGCCACCCACTATCGCAGCGGCGACTACGCCCTGACCGTGGGGGCGTCGTTTCGCATGATCCTCGACGTGGGTCGCTGGGACAGCTCGCTGGCCATCAACACCCCCGGCCAGTCGGGCAACCCCCGCAGCCCCCACTACCGCGACCTCGCCCCGCTCTGGGCCGCGGGCCGCTACTTTCCGCTCCTGTACTCCCGCCGCGCCATCGAGAAGGCCACCACCGCCCGTCTGCTGCTCCACCCCGGTCCCCCGCCGGGCGGCCACTGAAGGGAGTTTTGCATGACTGACGTGATCGTCATTGGCGGTGGACCGACCGGCTTGATGCTGGCCAGCGAGTTGCGGCGAGCGGCGTGCGACATGGCTCCGCGGAACATGATCCCGGCTCGGCGGGCTATGCACTTCTACATCTGGACATCCAGCCGGCCGTCGCGGCAGGTGTTGTGCTCAACATGCACAAACACCGAATGTCGATGATTCTCTCGGGCGCGGGTCTGCTGGTTTTCGGCGGCGCATGCCCCCAGGAGCCTGCACCGATGCCGGCGTCGACGGCGGAAGCCTTCATACAGTCGGCGTGTGGCTTCATCGGGGCCTGCTGCGCGAAGGCGGGCCTCGGCGCCGGCACCGAGTCATGCCATGCGGTCTATGGCGCGCTGGCTGCGCGGACCAGCTACGACGTCGCCTCGGGCGAGGCGTGTCTCGGCGCCATGCGAGAGGCGTCCGCCAGGCCGGAGTTTTGCGAAGACGCCTCCGGTCCGCCGGCGTGCGCCCTGGTTTTCCGCTCCACCGAGGCCCGCGGAAACCAGCAGCCCGGCGACAGCTGCGCGAGCGGCCGCGAGTGTGCGCCGGTTACCGACGGTGAAAACAGATGCGTCAATCCCGGCGGCGGACCGGCCTGGTGCCAGATCCAGATCCGGGGCAAGGCCGGAGACGGTCCCTGCGTGGCCACCATCGGCGACCCGGTATCGGTGTGGCCCGACGATCCTCCCGGCCAGAGGACGCTGCGCGGTTATCTCTGCCACGAAAGCGACGGCCTCTACTGCGACCCCACCGAGCGCCATTGCCTCGGCAAGAAACCGCTAGGTGAGCGCTGCCTCGGCACCGAGGAATGCGAAGCGACCGCTTTCTGCGACATCTCCGCGCACGCCTGCCTGGCACGCAAGGCGATCGGAGCGGCTTGCCAGCCCTGGCAGGTCTGCATCCCCCCGGCTTCATGCAACAACGCGACCTCCACCTGCGCCGTTGCTGGGCCAGCGGGGGCAAGCTGCACGCGGGGTGAGGATTGCCGGTCCGCAACCTGCAACGGCGGCAAATGCGGCCTGGCTCTGGATCCCGGCCTGAGCCTGTTCTGCGGAAATTTCCCCACCCGCTGATCCGGGTGGGCGGTCAGGGACCAGATTTCGTGAAGATACCCTTGGGCAGCCTCACATGGACACCGACATTCGGCTTATCGACCAGCTGGGTGATGGCGACGTGGCCGGCGATACTCACCAGCTGGTAGGCGCGGTGTTTGCTCAGGCCGCGGGTAGCCGCGACGAAGTTGATCATTTCCTGGATCGCGATCTTCGTGGCGGTGGCCAGATCGGGGTCGGCGGCCATGCTGATGTAGTCGGTCGGCGTTTCGGCGCGCGGCCAATCGAGCGTCATTCCCTTCTTCACCGTCAGCTGGATTCGGCCGCGCAGGGAGGTCTCGATGGCAGTTTGGTCCACTTCGCCGTCACCCTGCGCAGCATGGCCATCGCCGACCTGGAACAGCGCGCCCGGCGCGAAAACCGGAATGTACAGCGTGCTGCCGGCGACCAGCTCCCGGTTGTCGAGATTCCCGGCGTGGCGCCCGGGCGGGTTGCTGCTGACGCGACCGAGATCCTGTGCCGGCGCCACGCCCATGCTGCCGAAGAAGGGCCTGAGCGGAACCGTGATTCCTGGCGCGAATTCGGCCGTCATCTTCTTGCGGTCGAGCGGGATGATCTTGGTCCCCGCGGCGCGATCGCAGTTCTCGGGCAAAAATCCGCTGCAGCCGTTGTAGCCGTAGTCGAGGTCCAGATCGACCGCCAGGACCTTGACCTCGAGGACATCACCCGGCTGGGCGCCCTCGACGAACACCGGTCCGGTGAGGATGTGTCCCCCCGGTCCGCGTCGAGGCCCGGTCACCTCCGCCGCGATGGATTTCAGCGATGTCTGGATCTTTTCGTCCGGCACACCCGCGCGCTTCAGCCCAGCCGGCGTATTGGTCAACAGCGTGTCCACGTCGATGATGTCGCCGGAGGCGATGTGCAACACGGGTTTGGCCTGCGCCCAGTAGTAGCCGTAAGCGACCGAGCCGGGCGCGGCGGCGAGCCGATGGGTCGTCGGCGCCGCCGCCTCCGCGGCCAGCGCCACGCCGGCGATCAGGAAAACGTGTGCCGCGAGCGTGCGGGACATGGCAGACATGCAAGGCACGCTACCACCTCCGCTGTTGGCTCGCTTTCGCTACCCGCCCGCTGCGCGAAATCGCCGGTTTGCGCGACTTCAAGGTGCCAGCCAACGCCGGATCGTCGCGAAGATCTGGGGATCGCTGAGCAGATCGGTGTGGCGCTTGCCGAAGGCTATCCACCGGTGTGCTTCCGGGAACCCGAGGGTGAGGGCCGGCTGTTCGTGCCGGCCGAGCGCGCTGTCCACCGGCACCAGACCATCGCCGGGGAGCCTGGGGCAAGGTCCTGGCGCGGTGGTGGCCGCAATCGCGTAGCAGGCCACGCCTTCGGGCAGCGTCAGGTGCCGGCGTGGATCTGCGGCCGGCGCGAAGCGGTCCCGCCCACTCCAGTGTTCGTCGAGCACGTTGCCGAAGCGCAAATCGGTGACACCGGCGCTGCGGATCTTTCCCAGGCGGGCCAGTGGAGCGCTGTAGCGGCTGACCCCGAGGAGGACGTCGACCCAGCTGCCGCCGCGCTCGAGAGGCGCACCATGGTGGGGGGTGCCGAGGCAGACGAGCGTGTGAAGCTTCTGGTGCCAGATCTGGCCGTCCACCTGGCCGTAGTGGCACGCGCTGCGCGCCACCAGCCCGCCCATGCTGTGGGCGACAATCGCCACCTCTTCGAGCGGCACCGGCCAGGCCCTGGCCAGTCGTTCGAGCAGGGCTGCGAACGCGCGCCCGTTGGTCGAGATGTGCAGACCGCTGTTGTAGCGAAGGTGGATCGGGGTGTACCCGAGGTCGCGCGCCAGAGCGAGGCCGCGGTCCTGGCCCAGCCGGCTCCAGCTCCGATCGCTCGAGCAAGAGCCATGGACCAAGACCAGAAGCCGGCCGGCCGGCTCGGGAAGGGCTGCAGTCAGCGCCGGCGGCTCGAGCGACAGGGGCCCGCCGCTGTGGCGCAGCTGCATCTCCAGCGCGAGGGGATTGCCGGTTTCCGCCAGGTAGTCGCCGAGCACCCCGTTGAGCGCGGCCACCAGGGCGTCGCGCTCGGGCCCGGGCGTGCTTTCCCCGAGCAACGGCCCGAGCAGCCCGAGGGCGAAGTCGATGCCAGCCCCCACCAGCTTGCTCACGCCCCGGATCCGGTCGTAGACCGGTCCCGTCAAGAGCCGCGTGGGTCCCTGGAGCGGCCCGCCGGCGATGTTCCGCTGCATCTCCTCGACCAGATCGGTCACCCCCCGGGTCGCCTCGATGGCGAGGCGGCCCACACCGCGCAGGTCGTCCACGTGTTTGCGCTTGTTGCCCTGGTCGCGGCGTCTCACTCGAAACGCACCGACAGTCCTGGCAGGTCGATTCCGGAAAGCTCGGTGCTCCACGTCTGGGCGGGTTTGATGGGCTGCGGGACGGTCAGCGTGCCGGTGGTCACGACCTCACCAGCCTGGAGTGGCTCGAACTCGGGTTGACCTCCCAGGAGGGCCACCAGTATCGGGCAGCCTGCAGAGCGCTGTCCAGGACGTTGGCGCCCGCGCCCTCTGCCTGGACCTGGCCGTCTCTGGCCAGGCTGATCGTGAAGGCGCGCAGTGAGCGAGTGACATGCGGAAGGTCTCGGACGGGGCGCCGCGGACCGATCATCAAGGCGGCGTGCAGGCCGAAGGCCGCGATGGTGTCGGGCAGTCGGAACTTCCAGTCGGGGAAGTGACACTGCACGATCTCGAAGCCTTGGGCGATCCAGTCCACCTTCGACAGCAGCTCGGTTTCGCCGTCGCGCGGAGACGGGGCCTCGGCAAAATGCAGGACGATCTCCGGCTCGATCTGCGGCTGTAGCAGATGCCCGATGGCCAGATGTCCGGCCGCCGCGTCCATCTCGATCACGGTCCGGTCGTAGACGGGGGCCCAGATCGGCGCCTCCAGTCCCTGCTCGGCCCAGATTCCGCGGTTGGTGAAGCCGATCTTCCGGCCGACCGGTCTCTCGCCGCGCGCGCGCCGACGCCGCAGGATCTCTGCGCCCACGGCGTACCCGGCCGCCACATCGAACCGCGGGACCTGACTCCTCAGGTCGATACGGCGACGGGCGGCAGGCGCCAGATGCGCTCGGCGTATTCGCGGATGGCGCGGTCGGAGCTGAAGCGGCCGCAGCGGGCCACGTTGAGGATGGACGAGCGCGTCCAGTGGTCGGGAATGCGCCAGGCGGCGACCACCGCCGCCTGCGCAGCCAGGTAGGCCCGGAAGTCCTCCAGCACCAGGAAGGGGTCGTCCTCGGCCAGCGACTGGACCAGCGGCGCGAACAGCGTCCGGTCGCCGCGGGAAAATACTCCCGCCGCGATCAGGTCCAGAACGCCGGACAGCTCGGGGTCGGCCGCGACTCGGGCGCGTCCCCGCTGCGGCTGTCGCCGCCGCTCCGCCGCCTCGGCGGCGGACAGACCGAAGGCGAAGAAGTTGTCGGGCCCCACCGCCTCGCGGATGTCGATGTTGGCGCCGTCCAGGGTGCCGATGGTCAGGGCGCCGTTGAGCGCGAACTTCATGTTGCCGGTGCCCGAGGCCTCCATGCCGGCGGTGGAGATCTGCTCGGACAGGTCAGCGGCCGGGTAGATGCGCTCGGCCACCTTGACGTTGAAGTCGGGCACGAACACCACCCGCAGCTGTTCGCGGGCCCGGGGGTCGGCCTCGATCACCTCGGCCACCCCGTGCACCAGCCGGATGATCAGCTTGGCCATCCAGTAACCCGGGGCGGCCTTGCCCGCGAACAGGAAGGTGCGCGGCACCTCGGTCGCGCGTTCGCCGCGCTGGATCCGGTTCCACAGCGTGATGATGTGCAGCAGGTTCAGATGCTGGCGCTTGTATTCGTGGAAGCGCTTGCACTGGGCATCCAGCAGGGCGGCGGGGTCCAGGGCGGCGGCGGTTCCCGGGCCGGTCTGGCCCCGCTGGCGCAGCCATTCGGCCAGCGCTCGCTTGTTGTCGGCCTTGACCGCCCGCCAGCGGGCGCGAAAGTCAGAGTCCTCGGCCAGCGGCTCCAGCGCGGCCAGCCGGTCGAGCTGGCAGACCCAGCCCGGGCCGATGGCCGAGTCGATCAGCCGGGCCAGCGCCGGATTGGCCAGGGCGACGAACCGGCGCGGCGTCACGCCGTTGGTGACGTTGGTGAACCGCTCCGGGAAGAGGTCAGCGAAGTCCGGCAGCAGATTCTCGCGCAGCAGCCGCGAATGCAGCGGGGCGACGCCGTTGATGTGGTGGCTGCCCACGGTGGCCAGGTTCACCATGCGCACCGAACGCGGGGCGGTCTCGTCGATCAGCGACATCCGGCGCACCCGGGCCTCGTCGCCGGGAAACCGGGTCCGGACCTGGTCCAGAAAGCGGCGGTTGATCTCGATGATGATCTCGAGGTGGCGGGGCAAGACCCGGCCCAGGAGGGGCAGGGGCCATGTCTCCAGCGCCTCGGGCAACAGGGTGTGATTGGTGTAAGCAAAGGCGCGGCTGGTGATCTGCCAGGCCGCCTCCCAGCCGCGTCCGTGCACGTCGACCAGCAGGCGCATCAGCTCGGCCACCCCCAGCGCGGGATGCGTGTCGTTGAGCTGGATCGCGCAGCGGTCCGCCAGATCGTCGACCGACCCGTTCTGCTGCAGCAGCCGGATGCAATCTTGGAGCGCACAGGAGACGAAGAACGCCTGCTGCTCCAGGCGCAACTCCCTGCCGGCGGGGCTGTGGTCGTTGGGGTACAGGACCTTGGTGATGTTCTCGCTGCGGACCTTGGTGTCGACCGCCCGCCAGTATTCTCCGATCTGGAAGGCATCCAGGTCGAACTCCTCCGCGGCCACCGCGCTCCACAGCCGCAGGAAGTTGGTGTTGGTGGTGCCGTGCCCGGGCACCGGCGTGTCGTAGGGGATGCCGGTGACGAACCGGGCCGGGTGCCACAGCACCCGGAACCCGCCCCGCCCATCGGAGACCTGCTCGGTGTAGCCGCCGAACCCGACCAGGTGCTCGATGTCGTGGCGGCGCACCTCCCAGGGGTAACTGCGGCGCAGCCAGCGGTCGGTGCGCTCGACCTGCCAGCCGTCGCGGACGTCCTGATCGAAGATCCCGAACTCGTAGCGCAGGCCGTGCCCGATGGCCGGCAGCTGCAGCGTGGCCAGCGAGTCCATGAAACAGGCGGCCAGCCGGCCCAGCCCGCCGTTGCCCAGGCCGGGCTCCTCCTCGTGGGCTATCAGCTCGTCGAGCGACAGCCCCAGCGTCTGCAGCGCGGCCCGCACCTCCGCCTCGATGCCGAGGTTGAGCAGGTTGGCCGCCAGCTGCGGTCCGATCAGGTATTCGGCGGACAGGTAGATCAACGTGCGGTGCTTGCCGAGCAAGAAGGTGCGCGCCGATTGCACCCATCCCTGCAGCAGGCGATCGCGGATGGCGTAGGCCACCGCCAGGTAGTGATCGTTGCGGGTGGCCACCCCGGGGAACTTGGCCAGCTCGAAGACCAGCTTCTCCACCACGTCCCGGGCGATCGAAGCGGGATCGCTGGGGCGCCGGATCTGCTGCTCGGCGAAGCGCTGGATCTGGGGCTCGGGCATGGCGGAGCTCGCGGCGAACCCGGCCATGCTACCCGAAAACGGCTACTGCCGCCCCGACGGGCCCGCTCGATTTCTGAACTTGCGGCACTCCGGAATAACCTGTTAAGTCCACGTTCAGACTCCGCATCGGTTTCCTGAAGTGGGACGTACCTCCATGGGCCGCTTTGACCGATGTTGTGGCGCCTGTCGAATCTTGCAGAGGAGAACATCCATGAAGACAGTCCGCGCGCTCGTCCATTCGAGCATTGCGATGTTGCTCGTTTCGTCCGGTTGCTCGGAATCCACCGACACGACCGTCCGCCGGAGCGGCGAGATCCAGGTTGGTCAGCGGCCCGAGAGCGTCGCGCTCGGTTTCGGCGGCCGCCTCTACGTGTCGGTGCAGAACGCCGAGGGCATGGGCGACGACGGGGAGATCAAGATGGTCGACGGCGACACGGTCACCACCTTCGTCGGCGGCATGAAGGAACCCAAGGGAATCGCCTTCGTCAACAACTACCTGGTGGTGACCGACCTGACCAAGGTGTGGAAGGTCGATGCGAGCGGGACCAAGTCGGTGCTGGCCGAGAGCTTCCCCCAGCCAGTCCTCTTCCTCAACGACGCCGCGGCCGAGCCCGGCAGTCAGTCCGTCCTGATCACGGAGATGGGACAGGTGATGAAGGCCTTCAACGCCGGGGTGTTGTGGCCCACCACCAGCATGGAGGCTTCGCAGATCATGCCGGTGGCGCGGGTGTATCGCATCACCGTACCGGCCGGCCAGGTGAGCGTGGCGGTCGACAGCTCGCAGGACATGCTGCTCGCCAACGGGGTCACCGCGCCGGCCGCCGGCCGCATGCTGATTGCCGAGTTCTTCTTCGGCAACATCCTCGAATTTTCGGGCGGCGCCCTGAAGACCCTGGCCAGTGGATACCGTGGCGCCGACGGAATCGAGCTGGACACCATGGGTAACATCTTCGTGTCGAGCTACACCCAGGGTAAGGTCTGGAAGCTGGACAGCGCCGGCAAGAACGAGCAGGTGATCCTCGACGGACGCGGTTTTGGGTCGACGGCCGACCACTACCTGGATATTGCGAACAAGCGGCTGGTGATCCCCGACACCGGCAAGGGCACCCTCATCTTCCAGGCCATCTGACTCCCATCAGCGCGGCCGCTCTCCGGTCAGCGACTGGCCGGCCGGTGGGGTTTCAGCGGGGGGTTCGACCTGCTGAGAGTGGGCTCGAGCCAAGCCCACGTCGGCGATGATAGATCAGCGCGTTCCGCCTCCACCCACCGCTGCCTGATATTGCGCGAGGGCCATCAGTGGGAAGTGGTGGCGGTAGAACGCGTAGTTGAGGTAAAAGACGCGCGGAAAACCGGTGCCCGTCCACTCGGGCTGGGCCCAGGTCCCGTCGGGGGTCTGGCGATCGAGCAGCCAGCGAATCCCGCGACGCACGGCTGGGCCCTCGGCGCGCCTGGCGGCGATCAGGCCCATCAGCGCCCAGGCGGTCTGGCTCGGGGTGGAAACACCCTTCCCGCGGCGGCTGGGATCGTCGTAGCTGGCAATGCTCTCGCCCCAACCGCCGTCGGCGTTCTGGTGCGCCTCCAGCCAGCCGGCTCCTCGCCGGACGTGAGGCTGATCCATGTCCTCGCCAACCAGAGACAGGCCCCGCAAGACGTGCGCGGTTCCGTAAATGTAGTTGACCCCCCAACGCCCGTACCAGCAGCCGTCGATCTCCTGTTGCTGTCGCAAGAACGTGATGGCTCGGCGAACGACGTCTTGCCCGGTGTCGAAGCCGCCCAGGTGGCCCAGGCATTCGAGGACCCGCCCGGTGATGTCGGCGGTGCTGGGGTCGATCATCGCGTTGTGATCGGCGAAGGGGACCTCGGTGAGCCAGCGCTTGTCGTTGCCCTTGTCGAAGCTCGACCAGCCGCCGTCCGGGTTCTGCATGCCGAGCATCCAGCGCAGGCCGCGGGCCATCGCTAGCGGCTGCTCGTCCTCGGCCGGCGCCTGAGCATGCCGCAGGACCATCAAGGCCATGCAGGTGTCGTCCACGTCGGGGTAGTGGTCGTTGCGGAACTCGAAGTACCAGCCACCAGGAGGCACCCGGTTGCGGACTGCCCAGTCGCCGGAGATCCGACACTGCTTGCTCAGCAACCAGCCAGCGGCCCGCGCCAGCGCCGGATCACGGGACTGCACCCCGGCCTGGGCCAGCGCATAGCTGACCAGGCAGGTGTCCCAGACGGCTGACAGGCAGGGTTGCACGCGGAGCCGGTCGGGGGTCACCAGCCGATCGAGCTGGGCCAGTGCCTCCACGAACACTGGATCGTTTTCGGGGACGCCCAGGCACGCGAGCGCGAGAACGCTGGTCGTCATGGCGGGCAGGATGGCGCCCAGCCCATCGGAATCGGACATTCGCTGCCGGAGCCAGGCCTCCGATCGTCGCAGCGCCAGTCGTCGCAGCCGTGCGGCGCCCGGCAGTCGCTCGAGGCGCTTGAGCGCACGGTCCACCTGGATGAAGAACCGCCCGGTCAAGGAGCGCGGGGGAGGAGACGAGGTCGCCCCGCCGACGAAGAGCTCGCGAACCTGGCAGGACGGAGGCAGCTGCACCACCGGTCGGTGGGCGTACACCACCGAGAGGGGCACGAAGATGGTTCGAGACCAGGCTGACATGTCGTAAATGGAAACCGGACCTGTCGGGGGCAACAGCATCATCTCGGGTGGCACCGCGGGCACTTCGTGCCAGCCGCATTGACCGAAGAGCGCCAGATGGTAACGGGTGTAGCTGTTGGCCCGTTCGGCCCCGCCCAGCCCGCGGATGACCTCGCGCGAGAGCCGCATGTGCGTCAGGTCGGGACCGTCGCCGGCAATCCTGAGCGCAAAGTAGCTGAGGCACGATACCGACAGGTCCGGCGGGCCTCCGGGATAGCTGCTCCAGCCGCCATCGGGCAACACGTCGTCGCGGATCACCTGCGCCAGCTGACCCACCAGCGGATTCTCGAGGCGGCCCAGGAACGCCTGGAGCAGGATGATGTAGCTCTCCAGGGTGGTGTCGCCTTCCAGCTCGCCGCACCACCAGCCTTCCGGGTGTTGCCGCTCGAGTAGCCAGTCGCGTGCCTGGGCGATTGCGCTGGACACCTGGGTCCGCTGGGCCAGTGGGCGGATGGCGACGATTTCCCGGGCTGACTCGATGGCTTGGGCCACGGCGGAAGATTCCGATTGAAATGACTCGTGCGTATTGTCCAAATGAGAATTACCAGCTCTGTTATCCGCTTCCATCACCGGTTGCCGTCCTTCCCGTTGCGAAAGGATCCTATATGCGATTTCCAGCGCACGTAACGGCGGACGTTATCAGGTATCAGCTCAAACAGCGGATCAGGGGGCGCAGCCGGTATCCGTTCGTCTTGATGCTGGAGCCGCTGTACACCTGCAACCTGGCCTGCATCGGTTGTGCGGTCGAGCGCCATACCGGCAAGCTCAACGATCGGCTTCCGCTCGAGATCTGCTTGAAGGCGGTGGACGCCTGCGGGGCGCCCTCGGTCTCGCTGTGCGGGGGCGAGCCTACGTTGTACCCCGAGCTGGGCCCGCTCATCGACGGCATTGTCGGGCGTAAACGCCACGTTTACCTCTGCACCAATGCGCTGTTGCTGGATAGCAAGGTCTTCGGGCAGGTGCCGCCGCGCCGGCGCCTGACAATCAACGTGCACCTCGATGGAATGCGCGATACCCACGATCGGGTCTGCGCCCGGCACGGCGTCTTCGATCGTGCGATCGACATGATCCGCCAAGCGAAGCGACGTGGTTACCACGTCATGACAAACACGACGGTGTTCAAGGGTACCGAGGTCGACGAGATAGAGGCGCTCTGTCAGTTGCTCACCGACCTGGGCGTGGACGGGATGTTGATCAGCCCGGGGTACCAGTACGAGTCGGTCCAGCGGGACATTTTCCTGACGCGGGTCCAGGTGCAGGAGAAATTCAAGCGCATCCTCGATCTCGCGCGGAGGTTCCGGCTCTGCTCCACCCCGATGTTCCTCGAATTCGCGGCCGGCCTGCGGAACTACCGCTGCTCGCCCTGGAGCACGGTCACCTTCACCCCCCGGGGCTGGAAGGGGCCGTGTTACCTCATTGGCAAGAAATACACCTACGATTGGGACGAGTTCTGGACCGGCACCGATTGGGCGTACTGGGAGTCTCGTCAGGACGACCTTTGCCAGAACTGCGCCATGCATTCGGGCTTCGAGGCCTCGGCGGTACTGGAGCTTCCGTACCGGCCGCGAGACATGGCCCGGATGGTGGCCTGGAATCTCCTGGGGTGATGTGACGGTTCTGGTGACAGGCGCGACCGGTTTCGTGGGAGCGCACCTGGTCCGGGCGCTGCTGGCGCGGGCTGTTCAGGTGCGCTGCCTGGTGCGGGCGACCAGCCGCTGCGACAACCTCGAAGGTCTCGCGGTCGAGCGGGTGACGGGGGATCTCTGCGACGGCGCGGCGGTGGCGGCCGCCGTCCGCGGCTGCCAGGTGGTCTATCACTGTGCCGCCGAGTACCGGCTGTCGGGGGAGGCGGGCGACATCCATCGCCACAACGTGGACGGTACTCGCAACGTCCTGCGCGCCGCCGCCGAGGCCCAGGTGCGGCGGGTGGTCCACACCAGCACGGTGGGGACGCTGGGGATCGAACGCGACGGCGGGGTCGCGACCGAGGCGACGCCGGTGTGCCTCGACGACATGGTCGGGCCCTACAAGCGGAGCAAGTTCCTGGCGGAACGCGAAGCCGAGGCGTGGGCCCGACGGGGCTTGCCGGTCGTCATCGTGAATCCCTCGACGCCGATCGGCGATCTCGATATCAAGCCGACGCCGACCGGACAGATCGTCGTGAATTTTCTCCGTCGACGAATGCCTGCCTACGTCGAGACCGGTCTTAACTTCGTCGACGTGCGGGACGTGGCGGTTGGACACATTCTCGCCGCCGAGCGGGGGGCGCCGGGCGAGAAGTACATCCTCGGCCACCAGAACCTCACGCTGAAGGAGATGCTCGATCGTCTCGCGCGCATCTCGGGGATAGCCGCGCCCCGGATCAGACTTCCCCACTGGGTCCCGTTGACCCTGGCCCATGTCGAAGCGCCCATTGCGCGGCGGCTGGGCCGCCCACCCCGGGTGCCCCTGGAAGGCGTGCGGATGTCCGCCCGGAGGATGTTCTTCGACGCCAGCAAGGCGGTGCGCGAGTTGGGGTTGCCCCAGAGTCCCATCGAGCCGGCGCTGGAGCGCGCGGTGAGCTGGTTCCGGTCCCGGGGGTACGCGCCGGCATGAAAACGCCTCTGTTCGCGGTGGTGGCCGCCCTGCCCGAAGAGCTCGCGCCCCTGCAGCGGCGCCTGGTGGGGCGGCGATCCCTGGCGGCCGGACCCGCCCAGGTCGTATGCGGACGTCTGGGCGCCCGGGAGGTTGCACTGGCGGTGACCGGCGACGGCGCGGCCAGAGCGCGGGCGGGCGCCGAGGCGCTGCTCGGCCGTCTGCGGCTGGATGCGCTGATCGGGGTGGGCGTGGCCGGGGGCCTGTGCGGCGGGCTGCAGGCGGGGGACCTGGTCTGGGC